>SKGA01000006.1 GCA_007117735.1 Candidatus Woesearchaeota archaeon
ACACGAAACGCACAAGACGTAAAGCGAGTTCTTAAACTCTTGAATAATCAAACTGGTATTATTGCAAAAATTGAAAACCAACAAGGAGTAGATAACGCAGAGGACATTCTTCGTTACGCTTCTGGAATTATGGTTGCGCGAGGAGACTTAGGTGTAGAAATACAACAAGAACATATTCCTGGTGTGCAAAAAAAACTTCTTCGTTTGTGTAATGAACAAGGAAAACTCGGTATTGTTGCAACACAAGTTCTTGAAAGTATGGTTTCAAACCCTGTGCAAACACGAGCAGAAACAACAGATATTGCAACAGCTGTTCTTGACGGGGCTGACTGTATCATGCTCAGTGAAGAAACTGCTCTTGGAAAATATCCTGTTGAGTGTGTGAAAACTATCTCAACAGTAGCGGGAACAATAGAAGAAGAATTTCGAATTGAAGGAGAGTACCCTGCACGTTCTATCAGTCAATCTATTAGTGTAGCTGCAGCTTCTTTCATGCATTCAAACACAGTAGATAAATTAGTAGCCATAACAAAATCAGGCTATTCAGCACGACAAGTAGCACGGTTCCGTCTTCGAAAACCACTCCTTGCAGTAACTGAAAGCGCTCTGGTTGCAAGTCAACTCAACCTTTACTTTGGTGTACATGCGTATCATTACACTCCTTCAAAACACAAGATTCATGATGTTGTTTCCTTCTTATTAAAAAAGAAAGAAATCTCTTTACAAACAACCTTGCTTGTTGTTGCAGGACTCTATGTTGAGGATGAACCACAAACAAACACGCTACATGTTTTCAAAGTAAAAGACATTAAACTTATAAAGAAATAAACACTAACAGGTAAATACTATGGTAGTAGAATTTGATGAATATAAAGGAAATAAAATGATTGTTCTCAAACGATCAGAAGATGACACTTACCCGTTTAAGTTCGGTAAAAATAAAGCAAAACTTGTTGTTCAATATTTTGAAGAAGTAAAAAAGTTTGCTGAAGAAGAAGACGAAGAATAAGTCTTCTTTACTTAACGAAATTATTTATTTCGTTTTTTATTTCTTTTTTTTGAAACTCATCCCAAGGACCGATTCTCACATACCAGTCTGTACCTTCTATCGGTCTATTAAAATAGATTTTAGGAAATTCTTCTTCTCTTCTTTCTGCAAACATCCCTTCTATTCTTTCACCAGGAGCAGAATAAACTTGTTGATAGCCGGGAAGAATCAAACTAGGATACTCGATAGAAATGTACTGGCTATCTGTTTGCATAGCAATATGTATTTCTTTTACTAATTCTTTTTGAAAGTCTTGCACATACTCCTCTTGCATACAAAGAAGAGGTAGATGATCTTTGATATAGTGATAATTTTTTCTCTCTTTCACTTGTTTAATTACTTCTGTAAACACAGTATGATAATATTTCTCTCTAAATAACTCATCATCATATCCTTTCTCAATAACTCTATTCATCTTGAATAGTTTTTCTCGATACGTTGTTTGAAAATCAACTTTCTCTCGCATCATATTTCTTTGATATTTTTCTTTTGCTGAAAGCTTTTTTACTGGTTCTTGATTAACTATTTCTTCTAAATCTTCTTGATTGATACTATATTCTTGCTCTTTTTCTTGAGGGGTATGTTCTCTTTCTTCTTTCTGTTGAGAAGTATACTCTCTTTTTTCTTTTTGAAACATTTCTCTTGTTTTTTCAGCAAATTCTTCTTTGTGTTGGAGAAGAAGGTACGCTCCGCCTATGATGCTTGCAGCTAGTCCAAGACTTGCAATTCCTGTTAGAATTTTATTTTTTAACATAACTCTTCCTCGATAATATTTTTATGTTCATCAATCTTTCTATGTAAACAAAAAATATGGTCTCTGTTTTTAATATATTCTTTTAGATGTTCTTCTTTAGAAATTTGTTGAGCATCAACATCGCTAGGAACAAAAACCCTAAATAAATCAATACTGCCATCAGTATTCGCTGTAAGATGAGTTATTTTTTGTCGATTATTATTTAGACGTACGCGATTTATTATTGGTTCTTCAGGGTTGTTTATTGTATTTATGACTGCATCTTCAAAAAAGTATGGTTGTGCTAGAGGATTGAGCAAAACATCATAACTAGGATGTTTATCAATAAAGGGCATGAGTAACGGATGTAATAAGTAACTTTTAACACTTTCTTCTTTATGCATATATCGATAAATACTTTCTGCAAGAACTGCAGTGCTTAACACTAATTGAGTTGGCGGGTGAGGAATGGTTAAGAATAAACCAATACTTGCAAGTGCTTCTATGCCTGCACTTTTTGCTCGGTCTCTTTCTTGAACGCCATACTTCTCTTGATGATCGGATGAGAGTACGCTTGCAAGTAATCTGGTGAAAGAAGAATACTTCTTTTTCTCAATAGGTATGACTTTTTTGATGTTTGGAACGGAGATTCTTACTTCTTCTATTCGTCGTTTTAATAACTCATTCACAAGATCATTATAGTTGTGCTGAGAACCAGAAACGCACCAAGTATTATTGCGACGGGCAAGAAGATATTCCTCATCCTCCTTTGCTATTGCTTGAAGTACTGTCTTAAATGTACTTTCTTCAATCACTTGGCTAGGATAATAGGATTTTCCTTGTAATGACTTTACCACTGCTTTTGCTCCATGATGAAACACGGGAAGGTACTCTGGACTGATTAAAGAAGCAATAACATCAATACTTTTTTGTTCAGAAAATGCTGTTGTAGGATATCTTAATTTGTCAAACTTTTCATAACTTGTAAAGAAATAACTAATATCTTGTACTGCTCTTGCATAGTTCTCCTTATCTTCAAGAGTTGGATGTTCTCTTGTAGATAAAAATAAAGAATCAATGGAGGACTGCAACATGCTCATATTAAGATGAAAACAAAGCGTTCTATAAAAAGATTACTTTCTAATCATATCGTTCAATATGAATGTGTTTATCAGCAACTCCTTTCTTCTTTAATAAGTCAACTACTTCAAGAACCATCTCTTTTCGACCACAAATATAAAACGTGGTAAAAATAGCCCATTCAGGAAGATGTTTTTGCACACGACCTTGCAATCCATCCCACTCTTCACGAGTAAGGGTCGGTAAGAATGTAAAATTATCTTTTTTCGCAAGCTCTTCATACTGCTCTCTAAAATAAATCTCTTCTTGATTTCGAGAACCGAACAAGAGCGTAACATTCTTCTTCAAAATTTCTCCTTGCTCAAGCATCGCATGAAACGGAACAATACCTGTATCTGTAGCGATTAAGAACACGTTAGGATTTTCATCCTCTTGATACACGAACCGACCAAAAGGTCCTCGAAGAGAAAACTCATCTCCTAGCTTTGCAGCCTCAAATACTTCTGAAGCAACCCCTTGTTCTACTAACTTAATACAAAGTGTTAACTTCTTCCCTTCCATTCCTAGAATAGAATAACTTCGAGGAATCTTTTTCCCTTCACGTTGGAAAAAGAACGTAAAAAACTGTCCGGGAATAAAGGTTTGCTCACTCTCAAGCTCCAGCTCAAGAATGAGTGTTCGTGGAGAAATCCACTCCTTTGTTGTTAGTCTTGCATTGCCGATATACATCGTATCACTTTCTCTTTCGAGCACGTAAACCAACAATGACTGCTAAAACAACAACTAAGAGAATAATAATTGTTGCAATCGTAGACGTGCTTATTGGATCTCGAGCTCTTGTTTCAACTGACATAAATGTTTCTCGAGCGTATCTTGTCTGACCAACAAGACTTTCAAGACGAACAGTAACGGTGTAATCTCTATCTTCTGCATCCCGAGTAACTTCTGTTTCAAAAAAGACGTACTGGGTCTCACCAGGGTTAATCTGAGCAGAAACGTACTGAGTAGTTGAAGAGAAGATAAACGGGTAGGAAATATCAGGGATAATTCGAACACGAACCTCTCGAGCTTCTCGCTGACCAGTATTGGTAATACCTACTCTCATTCTGTTCTCTGTTGTTCCACCGCGGAAATTACTAAGTTGTTCAACAGAAGAAATCTCTAGAAAAGGAGTAGGAACAAGTTCTAACTGAACAGGAAGTTGTGTGGTAAAACTTTCATAATTCATCCGCCCACTCATTCGAGCACGGTAACGAAGTTGTAAAGTAGCAGGAACACTTTCCATCACGTTCTCTTCAATATCCAGAGTGAAACGAAGCTGAGCTTCTTGACCTGCAGGAATGCTAGCAACATTATCTTCTAGAGAAAAACTAAATGAAGGAGAAACTTTCTCTTCATCAACAAGTAATTCTGCACGAACAAGTTTTGCATCAGTATTTCCTAAATTTTGCAAGGTAACAACCACTTCATTATCAGTGGTATCTGCTAATAATTTATTAGGGGTTGTTCGGATCATACCAACTCGAAGGTCAGGTAAGGTTTCTGCTTGTTGAATAAACAGTCGTCGAGTAAATCGTTTTTCATCAAAATTATCGCTTTGCGCAACAAAGAAGATATCAAACATTCCATCAGGAAGATCGTGATTGATAAACACTCGAGCAGTTATTACTGCACTTCGACCAGCACGGAACGTTTCAAACGTATCTTGACTGAAAGAAACAACTTCTAAATAATTTGTTTCTCGAATATCGATTTTCAAATTGTTATATTCTTGTTCTTGTAAGTCGCTTCGAATTTCAAATGTAATATCTGCGAACTCTCCTGCTTGTAAAGGAGCAGGGTTTGTTGAAAGCACATCAAGCGTTAACGCTGATGTCAACGGTAGTGCAAAAAGCACGATGGTCAGTAAGTAAACTAGTTTCATGTTGTTTTCACCTTTGGTTGTTGTAATTTCATGATTGCTGGAACAGTTAAAATGGAAACGATAAAAACGCTCATCACTGCTAGTCCAAGACTCCAGCCTAATCGTTGGGTTCCCAGTAGCTGGGAGAAAGAAAGTGCCATAAAACCTATAAAGGTTGTGACACTTGAGAGAAGAATGCTTGTTCCTGAATTGAGTAAGGTTTTTTCTAACGCTTTTTCTAATGAGACTCGACGAAGATATCGTCGAATACTATCCACTAAATGAATAGAGAAGTCAATACCAATACCAAGAACTAAACTCACGATACCTGTTGAGAGGGAAGTAAAAGGAATGCCTAAAAATCCCATCAAACCAACAGACCAAATAAGACCTACTAAGATAGGAATAAGAGCGATTAAACCAATTTTCATACTCGCATAAATAACGCTTGCAATTAAGAATACCAGAGCGATACCAATAGCAGTAGTAATTCCTGTATCTTGACCTAGACTTCTTCCTAATTCTTGGAAACGAATAAGTTCACCAAAGAATTTTACTTCAGTAAAATAAATATCGTGCTGGTCAACCACCTCTCGTAATTGATCAAGGATTCCATTATCAGGATCAGGACCTTGTAGGTTTTGACTCTGAATAACGATCGTACTAATGGTATGATCTCTATTAAATTGTTCTCGAAGTTGAGGTACTGCATCAATTGTTTCTATAATACTCGCGTCATCAAGAGTTAACCCTTCATACGGGTGAAAGACGTTGTCAACACCAGGAATTTGTCTAATATCTGAAACAAGGGTTTGCACATCTTGTGCAACCGCGCGAGAACGTAAGTCTCCTTGTTCACTTTGTAAAATAAGAATAACACTATCTCGCTCTCCAAACGCGTAAGAGTTCTGCCGTGCAGCGATACTTAATGGATCACTATCAGGAATCCAATTACTGTTACTGGTAGAAATTTCTACCCTAAATAATCCTGCAAATAAAACAAGCGTAATTATTCCAAAAATAAGCAATACTGTTTTTGGATGTTTTGATTGATATACTGCTAATTTAGCAAGGCCTCGTTTTACTCGAGAGAAACTTTTATTCTCAACAGCCTTTGCATCTTTGGCGAAAATAGTTAATAACACTGGGAAGACAGCAAAACTTACTGCATAAATAATCATAATAGCAATACTTAAGGTCATCCCTTGATCTTGACTGCTTGGACTAATACCGAATAATAACGCGCTAAAACCCGCAAGAGTAGTAAGAAACGATGCAGTGATAGGAATAAATAATTCTTTCATTACTTCTCGAAGTGCTTGTGCATGTTTTTTCTTTGCAAGGCGTTCATCTTGATAATGAATAGCAATATGAATACTATAATCAACACCTAACCCAAGTACTAATACGCCAACGGCAGCAAGAGAAATAGTAATATGGATTTCAAGTAAGACCATGGCGGCAGCAAGCAATACTAAGCTAATCATTGGTGAGAGGAGAACAGCAAAAACAAATCGTAAGCTCTTAAAATACCACCATAAGAACAAGAAAATAAACAATAAGGTCAAACCAATTGTTAATAAGTTATCAGTAATTAATAAGGTACTTACTCTATCAATAAGTAACGGAATACCGGTAATTTGCACATCTAACCCGATAGGAATGCCAATACTGGTTAATAATTCCATAACTTCTTCACGAACTAAGGTGTTTCCATCAAGCGTGTTTGGAGTGTTTGCTTGCAAGGTTACTCTTGCAACATCATTTTCAAGAGCATATTGTAATTCGCCAACACTCTTAATATATTGACTCTCTCTAGCAATTTCTCGCAAGCGTTCTATATATTCCTCAACGCGAGGATCTTGCATGGTCGTAATTGCACTTGCACGTTCTTGAGTTCTATCAACAGAAAGAATAATTTGAATACTATCTCCTCGATCAAAACTTTGCTCAAGAAGTCTCGCGTTAGAATTAAACTCGCCATCATCAGGGATGAGTGACTCAAGAGAAGAATCTAGTTGTAACTGTACAGCAAGCGTTCCTACAAGAATAAGAATAGCAATAAGCGTGCCAAAAAAATACCACGGCTTTTCAATTTGTGCGTCAAGCAAACTCTTCATTGTATTTAAGGATAAAATATTCCTTATAAATATTCCTACTGTTGTTTTACATAAACTTTTTAAAGATGTTTTTTTTCTACCTGTTTTATGAAAAAGCTATTCTTAACTCTATTTGTTCTTAGCGCGTTACTTATTAGCGCTTGTAGTACTGGTTTACCGCCTGCATCTCCTGAAGTTCATGCATTTGCTGAATGTTTAACAGAGAATGAGGTTATTATGTATGGTACTGATTGGTGTCCTTTCTGTCAACAACAAAAAGAATTATTTGGTGACGCGTTTAACAGTGTTATGTATGTAAATTGTGAAACTAATCCGAGCGCATGTAACGCTGCAGGTGTACGAAGTTACCCTACGTGGCTTGTTGATGGTCAAATGTACTCAGGAGTACAACAGTTGTATCAATTAGCACAAAACTCTGGAGCGTGCTCTTTAGCACCGCAAGCAGTAGTTGGAGATGAAGAAATTGGCAACGATAATTTGTGAAGGTAAAAGTTATGATGTTCCTGATAATTCGGAACTTCGAAGTTTATGTGAAGATTTAGATGTCGCGTTTGGCTGTAGCGCAGGATACTGCGGTATTTGTCAAATTGAGATCTTAGAAGGAGAAGAGAATCTGGATGAATTAACTGAAGCTGAAACTGATCTGGGTATGGATCGAAAAACACGATTCGCATGCCAATGTAAGGTCAAATCAGGAACAGTACATATTCGTGTGTGATTGGAAGAAGCACTTTTACTCACACTCAGATAATATTTATAAACAACATAGTATTAGAGGTATATACAATGGTACGATTAAATGAACAAGCACCCGAATTTAGCGCAATGGCTTATGCAGATAAGCAATTTAAAGAAGTTAAAAGTGAAGATTATAAAGGAAAATTTGTAGTATTATTTTTCTACCCTGCAGACTTTACTTTTGTTTGTCCAACAGAATTAGAAGACTTAGCAGGAAAATACTCCGAATTACAATCTCTTGGTTGTGAAGTTCTTTCTGTCTCCACTGATACTCATTTTGTCCATAAAGCATGGCAAGATGCAAGTGAAGCAATCAAAAAGATTGAGTTTCCTATGCTTGGAGATCCACTTCATACGATTTCAAAAGCGTACAACGTTCTTCGAACAAATGAAGGACTCTCTGACCGAGCAACAATTATCATCGATCCAGATGGAATTGTAAAATCTATTGAAATTACTGATGAACCAATCGGTCGAAACGCACAAGAACTTGTTCGAAAAGTTCAAGCGCTTAAACACGCTCGAGAAAATCCAGGAATGGCATGTCCTGCTAACTGGAAACCTGGAGAGAACACTCTCAAGCCAGGAATTGACTTAGTTGGTAAAATTTAATGGAGTGCACTTTGCACTCTTGTTTTTATATTAACTATTTAGTACATGACAAAAATAAGGGATTTTTTTATCTTATTTTTTCATTTACTAATCAGTTAACAACAAACCAAGTAGTATGTTAAACTTTTGTTGTTAACTATTTGTTAAGAGGTATATGTATGTTAACTGAAGGAAAAAAAGCTCCTTCCTTTTCTTTGCCAGATAAGGATGGAAACAAACACGCATTGGCAGATATTTCTACACCCTACACCTTACTCTTTTTCTATCCAAAGGATAATACTCCAGGATGTTCTATTGAGAGTGATCTTATGAATAAGAACGCAGAAGAATTTCAAGAATTAGGCTGTACTGTTATAGGAATTAGTGGAGGAGATGAGAAATCCAAAACAAAATTCTGTAAAAAGTACGATCTTGAAATACCGATGCTCTCAGATACAGACTTTTCTGTTAGCGAGTCTTACGGCGTTTACGGAGAAAAAAAATTCATGGGCCGAACCTATATGGGTATTAGTCGAGTGAGTTTCTTGCTTGACAAAGACAAAAAAATTATTAAAGTCTATGACAACGTAAAACCACCAACACACACTGCAGATGTACTTGCAGACTTAAAACAATTAAATGAGGAATGATATTATGACATTTGAATTACCAAAACTAGATTACGAATTTGACGCATTAGAACCATACGTTGACGCATTAACTATGGAAATCCATTACAGTAAACACCACGCAGGGTATACTGCTAAATTAAACGCGGCTCTTGAAGGAACAGAGCACGCTTCCACACCTATTGAAGAATTACTCTCTTCTCTAGATTCACTCCCTTCATCTTTACAAGGAGCGGTACGAAATAATGGTGGAGGATACTACAACCATCTCTTATTCTGGAAGATGCTTTCTCCAAAAGGAGGCGGAGAACCACAAGGTGTATTGCTTGAAAAAATTACTGCAGCGTTTGGATCTTTTGATGCTTTCAAAGCAGACTTTGAAAAAGCAGCGATGGGTCAATTCGGTTCAGGATGGGCTTGGTTAGTACAAGAAGAAGATGGCTCTGTAGCAATTTGCTCAACTGCAAACCAAGATACTCCTCTTTCAGAAGGTAAACATGTTCTTTTAGGCGTTGATGTTTGGGAGCATGCGTATTATAAAAAATACGGACCTGCACGAGCAGAGTACCTCCAACAAATTTGGAACGTTATTAACTGGGACTATGTCTCAAGTCGATTACGTTAATTTTTTTCTTTAATTTTTTAGCAAATGAAGAAATTAAATACGGTTTGTATTGGTTTTCTTGTTTACTATTTTTTTCGAAACCTTTTTATGTGTAACTTGTTTTAATAGGTGTAGTGGTATTCAGAACACATATTCAAAGAATTTTTGTCTTTAGTCTTCTTTCTGTTATTCTTCTGAGTTTTGTTGTGTATTCTTTATTCTGGTCATCCTCATCTACTATTGGGCTGTTTATGGTTTCTGGAACAGAATATATCAGTGGTCAATTTGGTTAAGTTATTGTGCGAGTAGCTGATGAAGATGGGGTTGCGTATCCACACGCTGTTTGTAGTGCATCTATTTATTATCCTGATAAGACTTATTTTTTAGCAGATGCTCCTATGACTCCTTCTTCAACACTAGGAAATTTTTATGTAGAGTTTATGACTCCTCTTATTGAAGGAGTGTATGAATACGTCGTAGAGTGTACTCTTGTTGATCAAGAAGGCTCTCCTTTGGTCAGTCCTAGCTCTTTTCATGTTTCTCCTGCTCTAAACTTTTTAGTAGAGATGGCCTTAGTGCATTCTCAACAATACGAGGCGATTCTTGAACGGATTGATGATCTTCGAACAGAATTACTCTCTGCAATTGATGAGTCTTATTCTGCAGATATTGTCTCATATATTAATGAGCAAACAACGTTTTTACTTGAACAAATGGACCAGCAACACCATCAGACCTTAAAAGAAGTAAATACTAAACTTGATGTCTTTAATAGAAATATGGCTCGTTTTGGTCAGACGATGACTTCTATTTTTGAAGAGTAAACTTTTTAAATCAATTTTTTTCTTTTTTACTTCTATGCGTTATAAAAAAGTCTATGGCTCTTCTCGACAAGACAATTGTCCTTTTTGTGGGAAACAAGCAACGGTATCTGGCAAGGACGGACTACTTGTTTGTGCTGATCATCGAAACTCTGCTTTAGAAGTTATTCGTTGTACGTGTGGAGAATTTCTTGATCAAAAAGCAGGGAAGTTTGGACCGTATTTTACCTGTTTTCAATGCGGAAATATTTCCTTTGCAAAAGCGATGGAATTGAAAGCGATGCAAGTCCCTCCTAAGAGAAAAGGAGCGATGGTTGAGGGGGAGTATATCCCTAGTATTGACGAGTTATAGACTTTGAATTTATATAAATTATATTCTTTAATCTATATATCCTTTTGTAATTATGTTTATAAACATATACCTTTCTGTATCACTACTGGTAGTGTTTAATACTACGAGGCAACACTATATCTAGTGTTAATCTGGGTGATGTAATGAGTACAATAATGGTAATAAAACGAACTGGGGATGTTGTTCCCTTTGATGTAGAACGAATTAAAGACGCAATTATGCACGCTTCTCGAGCAACAAAATATCCGATTGAAAAAGAAGTACTCCGAACTGTTGTTGACGGAATCGTGTCTGAATTAAAACAACGATTTGTAAATATTTATCCGAATGTAGAAAACATTCAAGACTTAGTAGAAAAACACCTTATTCTTAATGATCTTGTTACCATCTCAAAAGAATACATTCTTTACCGGGCAAAAAGAAAAGAAGAACGAGAACACGCAAAACAAGCAAATATTGAAAAATCTCTTGTAGGAAAACTAAAAGTACAAAAACGAGACGGAAGAACAGTAATTTTTGACATTCAAAAAGTTCGAGAAACGCTCACTCGACTCGCAGGAGAATACGCAGATGATATTGACCACGATCTTGTTCTAAAAGAATTCTTAAACAATATTTATGATGGTATCAAAACAAGTGATATTGAAAAAGCACTTGTACTTGCAACCACTGCATTTATTGAAAACGATCCAAGTTACAGTTGGGTAGCTGGACGAGTATTCTTACAACGACTTTACAAAGAAGTTCTTGGAAAAAGTGTAGATGAATCAACATTTGAAGCAACGTATAAAGATTCCTTTGCAAAAAACATTACCTTGGGAGTACAAGAAGATCTCTTTGCAAAAGACTTACTTGACTATGACTTAGAAGAACTTGCAGCTTATATTGAACCAGAACGAGACAAGCTCTTACAATACATTGGAGTACAAACACTTTATGAACGATACTTCCAAAAAACACAAGAACGAAGAGTAGAAACTCCACAGTATTTCTGGATGCGAGTAGCAATGGGCTTAGCATTAAATGAGAAAAAAGAACAACGAGTAGCAAAAGTAAAAGAGTTCTATGACGTACTCTCACAACTTTACTTTGTTTCTTCAACACCAACACTCTTCCACTCAGGAACACCACGACCACAACTGAGTTCTTGTTACTTAAACACGGTAATTGATGATTTAACACATATTTTCAAAGTTTATGGTGATAACGCACAACTCTCTAAGTGGAGTGGTGGAATCGGAACAGACTGGACTAATGTGCGAGGAACTGGAGCTTGGATTTCAACAACAAAAGTAGAAAGTCAAGGAACGGTCCCGTTCTTAAAAATTGCAAACGATGTTACTGCAGCGATTAACCGAAGCGGTAAACGACGAGGAGCAACGTGTGCCTACTTAGAAACTTGGCACTATGATATTGAGGACTTCCTTGACCTGAGAAAAAACACTGGTGATGATCGACGACGAACTCATGACATGAACACAGCAAACTGGATTCCAGACTTATTTATGCAACGAGTAAAAGAAGATGGGGAATGGACACTCTTCAGTCCAGATGAAACTCCAGAATTACACCATATTTATGGAAAAGAATTCAAAGAGAAATACGAAGCGTATGAAGCATTAGCAAAAGAAGGAAAAATTAGAAAATTCAAAACACTCTCAGCAGTAAAACTCTGGAGAAAAATGATTTCTATGTTGTTTGAAACAGGACATCCTTGGATTACCTTCAAAGACCCGTGCAACGTTCGAAGTCCACAAGATCACGCAGGAGTGATTCATAATTCAAATCTCTGTACAGAAATTACTCTGAACACTTCAGAGGATGAAACTGCGGTTTGTAACTTAGGAAGTATCAATTTATCAAAACACGCTAAAGATGGAGCGATTGATTTCAAACGATTAGAACAAACAGTAAAAACAGCAATCTCTATGTTAGATAATGTTATTGATATCAATTATTATCCGACAAAAGAAGCAGAAAATTCCAATATGAAACACCGACCAATCGGTCTAGGAATCATGGGAATTCAAGATCTCTTCTTTAAATTAGACCTTGCCTTTGATAGTGAAAAAGCAGAAGAAACATCAGATGAACTACAAGAGTTTATTGCCTATCATGCAATCCTTTCTTCATCTATTATTGCAAAAGAAAAGGGTTCTTACCAATCCTTTAAAGGAAGTAAGTGGGATAGAAATTTATTCCCGCAAGACACTATTGCTTTATTAGAAGAAGAACGAGGACAACCAATCCCTCTACCAAAAGGTGGAAAATTAGATTGGAAACCTGTTCGAGAACATGTTAAAGAACACGGTATGCGAAACTCTAATGTTATGGCAATTGCACCAACTGCAACTATTTCAACAATCGCAGGATGTTTCCCAACAATTGAACCAATCTACAAAAATATTTACGTAAAAGCAAATATGAGTGGAGAGTTCACCATTGTTAACGAGTATCTCATTGAAGACTTGAAAAAATTAGGTAAGTGGAACAATGAAATGCTTGAGCAATTAAAGTATTATGATGGAGACGTATCAATGATCTCAGGATTGCCTGATGAATTGAAACTCAAATACAAAGAATCATTCCAAGTCGATCCGCAATCAGCAATTCGACACACTGCTCGACGAGCAAAGTGGATTGATCAAAGTCAATCACACAATGTCTTTATTAAAGGAACGAGTGGCCGATTGATTAGTGAAACGTACCAGTACGCCTGGGAATGGGGTTTGAAAACAACCTATTACTTGCGAACACTTGGAGCAACACAGATTGAGAAATCAACACTGGATGCGAAAAAATATGGTTTCACACAAAAAAGAGAATATCAACAAGAACAACAAGCACCTACACCTGCAGTAACTCCTTCAAAACAACCAGAGCCAAAGCTTTGCCGAATTGAAGATCCTGACTGTGAAGCGTGCCAATAAAAAAACACGAGGTATAAAGAAAATGGGAATAATGAATAATTCATCAACAGACCCTAATAAAATCTTGCCTATGAAATACAAATGGGCACGACAACACTACAAAGACGGTGTTGCAAATAATTGGACACCTGAAGAAGTAGGGATGCAAAAGGATGTAGAGCAATGGAAAAGTGACTCTGTTCTTAGTGAAACTGAACGACGGTTAATCATGTGGAATTTAGGATTTTTCTCAACCGCAGAAAGTCTTACTGCAAACAATATTGTTCTTGCAGTCTACCGACACGTTACTAACCCCGAATGTAGACAGTACTTACTTCGACAAGCATTTGAAGAAGCAATTCACACTGACACATTCATTTATTGTTGTGATACGCTCGGTTTAGATCCTGATGAAATTTACAACATGTACAATACTATTCCTTCTATCAAGGAAAAGGATGAGTTTGTTGTAGATTTAACAAAAAATGTATTCGATCCAAATTTTAAAACAGAAACAACTGAAGATATTCAGAAATTTGTTCGAGATTTAATCGGTTACTACGTTATCATGGAAGGAATTTTCTTCTACGCAGGATTTGCAATGATGCTTGCACTCAAACGACAAAACAAGATGATTGGAATTGGAGAACAGTTCGAGTTTATCATGCGAGATGAGAGTGTACACTTAGCATTTGGTTGTGATCTTATTAACACTATTAAGTCAGAAAATCCTGAAATCTGGACGCCAGAATTCCAAGAAGAAATTATTGGTTTAATGAGAAAAGCAGTAGAGCTAGAAAGTACATACGCTCGAGACGCTTGTCCGCAAGGATTATTGGGTATTAACAGTGACCAGTTTATCAAATACGTAGAGTACATTGCAGACCGACGATTTGAACGAATTGGTTTACCAAAACAATACAAAACAGAAAATCCATTCCCTTGGATGAGTAGTTCAACTGATCTTTCAAAAGAGAAAAACTTTTTCGAGACCAGAGTAACTGAATATCAAACAAGTGGAAACTTAGACTGGGATTAGTTGGGGTCAGCGAGTTGGTGGTCTGATGACTGCGGTCAGAGAGCTGGGTTTGAATGGTTGCGTTCAGCGAGTTTTTTCTGAGAGCAGGTTCAACTTTTCTGTTTTATTTTTTTAATTTTTTTCTTGTTTCTTTTTTCCGATAGTTTTATAAATTAATTATTTTTACTACTTGAAAATAAGAACTTTTAGTTTTTATCGGAGTTATTTCCTATGAATGTTATTGTTGATGAAACGCCTTTATTGAAAAAATTAGATCGGTTAGTCTATCGGGCTTTAGACGAACAAGACTCTTTTGATGGAGCTCGTGCTTTACGTTTGGCTTCTCATTTACTGAGTGTTGAAACTGCTACTTTAAAAAAATTATATGAGAATGCTACAGCCGACAGCGATATTGAAGTTGGGCTTGCTCAAAGTATTGCTCATGTTCGTGGTGAAAAAATTACTTCATTTAAAGGTTCTTTTGCAGGTGCAGGTATTTCTTTTGAAGGTTATCGTGCAGGATCACAAATTTCTTTTGATGGTTTTTATGCTGGTGCTCTTTCTTCCTTTCAAGGAGAAGATGCAGGTAGTGGTGTTTTTTTCTTAGGACCTTTTTCTGGTTATAAAACATCCTTCTTAGGGCTTTATGCCGGTTCTTTTTCTTCCTTTAGAAGCTTTTTTTCAGGTTCGCATGCTTCTTTCTCAGGACAGGGTGCGGGTACTAATCTTCTTTATATAGGTTTAAAGGCCGGTTCTTTTTCTTCATATAAAGGTCTTCGTGCAGGTAAGGATAGTTCCTTTTCAGATCCTACTGTTAAAGACATTGTTTCTTTCTCAGGTCTATTTTCAGGAGAGAATATTGTGTATAGTGAAAAGTAATTTTTTTCAAAATCTTTTTATAGTTTCTTTGTTTTTTTTTGTATGAATATTTTTAAAAAACAATTCATTCTTTTCTTTGTTAGTATTATAGCTCTACTTAGTGTTTTTCTTCTTGTGCTCTGGCTAACAGATTTTACTTCTGCAAGTATTTTTATTTCCTACTGGTTACTTCTTGTTATTGCGGGGGGGTCTTCTTCTTCTTCTATGGTTTATTCAACACCTTATTAAATTGAGAAATAAAGGTCTTCTTCGAGAGTATTGGTGGATAGGTTTTCTTGGTTTAATGGGTATTCGAGGAATAATAGGTTTGCTTTCAGGAGATTGGATGGAAGCTCTTTGGGTTGCATGGTTCTCTTTTTTTAGTGCGTTTATTCCAAGAACATAACTCCTTACACGCAAACGTTTATAATTACTCTTTCATTCTTCTTTTTTTCACATGACAGAGAATAATAAATCTAATAACATCGAGTATTTTAATCGTCCAAACCTTGGGAGAATCGTTTTTTCATCTTTAGGTTATGCTGTTCTTGGATCACTTGCACCGGACTATGAAGCTGTCGCGTTAGGAAGTCTGGGTTTAGGTGCGATTCTTTCATCCTATGATGAAATTACCAAAAAAGGACTTGATCTTTCCACTCCTGCTGTTTCCGCTCTTCTAGGAGGATTTGTAGGTTCATTATTTGATACTAATTATTTTTCAGAGCTTTATTCTCACGGTTCATTATACACGGGAGCTGCAGTAGGTTTTACTTTAGGAATGTATAATTCTTATAGAAAACGTAATAAATAATTCTTTTTTATTTTTTCTTGTATGGAACAAGAAATTACTCCTGGAATATATCAACATTATAAAGGAAAATTATATCGAGTACTTGGCGTAGGACATCATAGCGAAAGTCTAGAAAAAATGGTAGTGTATCAAGCACAATACACTTCACCTGATTTTGGCGAAGGAGCACTTTGGATTCGACCACTAACTCTTTTTCTACAAACTGTTGAGGTTGATGGCAAGCACGTTCCTCGTTTTCAACGCGTAGCTGAAGAATAATTTCTTGCTTTACTATAAAAACAAATATTTATATATTGGTATACGTTTGTTTGACACTACATTAGTGTGGTGTGTGTATGAGGACAATTTGTATTATTAACCAAAAAGGTGGCGTTGGAAAGACAACAACTGCAGTAAATATTGCAAGTGGATTATCTCGAAAAGATAAAAAAGTTCTCCTTGTTGATATGGATCCGCAGGGAAATATTGCTGATTCTTTGACCAGTAACAAAGATTATTCTGT
>SKGA01000035.1 GCA_007117735.1 Candidatus Woesearchaeota archaeon
ATGTTTTTTCAAGGATTAACCGTTGTTGTTGGTGCAACTGATAAAAAAGAAAAGTTCGGATATAAAATCTTTAAACAATTACTTGAGAAAGGAGTTGAACTCAAAGGAATGCATCCTAAACTAAAAGAATTAGAAGGAAAGCAAGTAGTTCAATCTCTAGAAGAAATCAAGGAAAATATCGATACATTTGTTCTTATTATCGCTCCGGAAAAAAGTAAACCAATCATTCAAGAAGCGTTAGCAAAAGGTGTGAAAAAGTTTTGGTTCCAGCCAGGAGCAGAGAGTGAAGAGCTTCAAAAAATGTTATTTTCTTATTCGGATACAGAAGTAAGCACAGGTAGTTGTATCCTTCATATCTAATTTACTTGTCCGAACTGCCAAAACCTTGTGTTCCTCGAACAGTTTGATCAAGAGAAGAAACTTCTTCAATAACAGGGCTTTCATGTCGAATAATAAGGAGTTGAGCAATACGCTCACCGGCAGAGAAAGAAATTGTTTCCGTATTTTTATTATGGACAAGAACTTTAATTTCTCCTCGATAATTACTATCAATCACTCCTGCTTGAACCGTTAGTCCGTGTTTAAAAGCCATACCGCTTCGATCTTTAATAATACCTACAAATCCTGTTGGTAATGCAATCGCTAAACCTGTAGAGATCAACATTCTTTCCTGTGGTTTGAGAGAAAAATCTTCAAGGCAAGCAAGATCAAAGCCAGCATCTCCTTCTTTCATTTGAGCAGGTAACGTCGCTTGAGAAGACAATCGTTTAACAAGGAGCTTCAATCTAAGTCCTCCTCTCGCCCTTCCTCACTCACTTTAACAAAGGACTGAGTTTCATCAACAATTGCTTCCGCTTCAACAACTTTTTTTTCACTCTTTATTCCTACTAAATTAGAAGGAGTTTTTTTCATATAATCAGCTGTTGTGAATGGTTCTCCTGTAAGAATAAGTTCTGCAAATGTATCAAAGTCAATCCACGTATGCCAAAGACCTTCTTTTTGAAAGGACTTTTTAGCAAGACAGACTACCCTGCTTGGAATATGCTCACTCATCATTTCATAGCCAGGAAGATACTTTTCTACTTGTCGAGCAAAAGAAACAACATAGTCGTGTTCAGGCATAGTATCTCTTGAAAGTCTTCCTTGACTTGCACCTACATGCATATATCCTTTTATTTCAACAAAGTCAGCATCTCCTCGAAGAATAAGTTTCGCATACGATTCTGGTTCAACATCGTTATATCCTTGCATCACGGTAAGACGGATAGTAGTCCGTTGTTGTTTTTTTGCTAAGGAGTCAAGACTTTGATGAAGTTTTTCCCAATAATCTTCATATAAAGGATTATCAATCTCTTTGAGTAATGTTTTATTAGGAGCATCAACAGAAATGTATAACTGGGTAACAGGATTAAGAGCTTCTACTTGCGCAGGGTGTTGCCCGTTAGTAACCAAGAAGGTAGAAATTCCTCGTTTATGATATTCATCTAAAAGAGCGTTCATTTTCGGATACGTGATAGGCTCCCCATTTAAGCTTAAAGCAACATGCTTAATATTTTTACTTGCTAAATAAGCAGGTCGAATAACATTAGGATTTCCATTAAAACCTTCAAGAAGTTTATGATGTTGTTCCATACTTTCTTCTAAGATACCTTCTGGTTCGTCAACATCCCATTTCCATTCTTTTGAAACAGGAGCTTTATAATCTCTCCAGCAGAACGAACATCGATTTGCACAGCTCATGCTTGGCGTCATTTGCATACATTGATTACTCATGATACCATAGAACTTTAATTTATAACAACCACCTTTCCCTTTAATCATGTTTTTTGTCCAGCCACAAATCTTTACTGCGCTGTGACTTCCAACTACACGGTATTGTTGTCGTTCTAATCGTTCCTTTGCATGTTCAGTAAGCATTTCCATACTACAAAAAGAATAAAGAGAGATTTAAAAGGTTTATGTATTAATAGTTAACGACAAAAGTTTAGCATAATAATTGTTTATTGTTAACTAAGCAGTATAGTTAACGATAAGTCGTTTACGATAGTGGTTGTTTATCGTTAACTGATTAGTGAATGAAAACTAAGATAAAAAGATTAACTTATTGTTATCATTTACTAATAAACGAAAAAAATCAGATAAAAAATGCATTAGTTTTGTCGTTTACTATAATTATTTCTTAGCAAAATATTGCCCTTGAATAGTTTTAAGAACGTGAAGACCACCTAGTAAGGGTTTATGATATCCTAGTGTTAAATCTGAGAAGAAAGGGTAGAAAAAGACAGTTAATTCTTTTTCTGAGTTAAGTTGAAGTGCGGGAAACTGTTTTGACTCATATTTATCAGGAGCAACATCAAAACGAGGAGCATGCCAGAGTTGTTCTCGCTCAGAAAACGTCATACCATAAGGAAGTTCTTTAGTATGTAAAAAAGGAGTAATTGGTTGTTTAAACTCAATAGAAACATCCCAAATCATTTCTTTCTGTTCATAACGAGAATTCTCAAGAGTGATTGAAGCAATATTTGTAGGAGGTGAGGAGACTTCTAAGTTTCCTCGTTTATTGGTGAAAGAAAACTCAGAGCTATCAAGTTGTGAACTCAAAGCATTATTAGTAAACTCATGTAATTGATACAATGAACGAAGATCAGAAGGTAAATTTCTGTGCACAGCAAATTCTTGCATGGATTTCTTACCAATATTTTGTAGTGTAACGGTTAAAGAACTCGCTAATGCAGGGTAAAAAACGACTTCACTTAACGCTTGGTAAACATCTTCTTTTGTAAATTCTTCTTTTGTCTGGTCAGAAAGAAACGACTGAATAGAAGGATGCATACTATACACCCCTAATTCTTGAAGTAAAGCTTCATGTTTCTCATCCACAACATAAGAAGAGAGGTCTAAATCGTAATGATTTTGAAACTGTTGCGCTAATCTTCCTGAGAGAGGAAGTCTTTGAGAAAAAACATTATCTAAAAATAAACGAGTGACACCTAGCTTACTCACATCACCTCCTTTTTTAAGATGTGAAGATATTTTTTCCGCTAAGCTCATCATCTATCTGAATTTCGTATAACCCAATTGTCTTCTTCCTCAATAAAGAATAATCGCTCTCCTGTTTCAAGAACAATAATATACACTGATCCTGCTTCAGTAGTATTTTGAATTGCTAAAGAGTGCCATCGTTCATAAGGAAAGAATTGTTCTACTAAAGAGAAGTTCAAACCTTGTTCTTCCCAATATAAAGAAGAGAACGATGCGTAAACAGTTTGAGCATCTTCTAATTCAGCTGCTCGGGAAAGAGTGTCAAGTGTTTGTTCAGGTGATGAAAAATCCTGAGAAACAAGAAACTGTGAGCTACACGCTCCAAGAAGAGCTACAAAAATTAATAATCCTAATACAATTAGTTTGTGCATACTCACTGTGAAGAATCAGAGTTTTTATATTTTTCTACTTTTTCAAAGAAGGTTTCAAGAGAATTATTATAATTTTGTTTTAAAATTGTTTCAAAATAATTCTTTGAAGCAATAGGAGCTCTATATTTTACAAGCATATCATCAATGTGATGAGTATTTACACCTTTATCTACTAAATAAGCAAAAACAACCATTCTCCGATATTGAGTATACTGACTCGCAAAAGATTTAGCTTCTTCAACTAATTCCTGAGTCAAAGGAGTTGATTTTTCGCCATCAAGAAGTTCTTCAAGCTGCTCCCGAGGTTTTGATCGTTTAGTATGCTCTAAAGTAACACCCCAAAGAATAGCTAATTTCTCAGGATCGAAACCCTCTTTACGACAATACGAACGAAATTGTTCCTCTAAGAACGTTCCTTTTTGAGACAGATACTCATTTTTTAATTCTTTTAATTTAAAAAATTCTTCCGCTGTTAAATTATCTAAATCTACCATTATAAACCTCTTGTTAGTTTTTGAGAAACTGCTTGTTGAAAAGAAGGAGTGAAAGGAATATACTCCACTGTTTGAGCAGTGTGTTTGTGATACATACCTTGAATAACAGGTCCATTTTCTTCATGAAAAAGAAGAACAGGAACGCTTTGTACTGCAAAGTCTAGCTCAAAATGAAGGTCTTTAAGCTTTTTCTTTGAGAGCCTTGAAGAGTATCCTTGAAATAGTCGAACAGGTACGGGCTGATAACTCCATGTTCCTTTCTCTGGAGCGAAATAGGGACTATAAGAAGTTTTCGTTACTTTTTGAAGAGGAAGTCGAGATCGATATTTTCTTAAGTGTAAATCTTTTTCAGCGACAGTGAGACCTTGAAGAGAATCCACATCTAAAAAAACACCTCTGTTCCATAACGGTTCAATAAGTTTTTTTACTCGGTCTTTTATTGAAAGAGGATAGTGTTTAAATAAAATATACTCTTCTCTCGCTAAAGAAAATGCTTGTTTCATAGATTGTTTCATAGTAATTTCAAGCGGAGAAGAATCATAGCTTGACCAATCAATGGATCTAAACTCATTGAGAGAAGAACGAGAACGCTCTCGATCTTTATCCCATTGAAAAGGCAAGAAAGCTATTTGTTCTTTTTCTTCTTGAAGAACAAGACCTTGGATATGTGGGCTAAAATGAAAAGGAAGTTCAAAACCTTCTTTATATAAAGAACGAATAGTATCTCGCAACATCTTATATTCTTTTTGAGCAGTAGGACTTTGTTTAGCTATTTGGCTAAGAACCTCTTCAAATCCTGGAAGGTTTGCTTGAGAAAATTCTTTTGCAGTGGAAGGCCGTGCAGTAATAAGGAGACGAATGTATTGATTTTCAAAAGGAACATCAAGAGTAGTAAGTGGAACAGTATCTCCTTGAAAAACTACGGTTCCATCAAGAGTAGTTAATTTATTTTTAAAAGTAGAATAATCGTACTGTTTTCGAGGATCAATATGATCACAATTCATCCAAACAATATTTTCTAAATCAACATAACCTTTGTCTGCAAGACGTAATGCAGAGTCTACTGGTTGAATAAATGAATATGAAGACATCAAAAGAAGTAAAATAAAACAGCACTTTTAAAGATTTCGAGAAAAATAATTAAAAAAAGAGGTCCCTCCTGGCAGACTCGAACCACCGACCTCTCCGTTTATGCTGATTATCTTTCATCCGTACCACATATGTTGTGGTTACCGTCGGATAACACCTACAGCGGAGCGCTCTACCAGCTGAGCTAAGGAGGGATATACAACCTAAGAACTAAAACCTGCTTTATAAATATTTGTGTTTAGAAATTTATTTTTCTTCAGGTAAGAGCGCGATAAGAACGATTTCTTGAGGATGCCCTATTCGAAGTGGCCAATTTCTTGTTCCACTCCCTGCGCTTGTATATAAAAACATTGAACGAATTCGATGAAAGCCATGATAAAATGAGCCAAATAGCTGTTTAACAATCAAATCCATAGGAAAAAACTGACCTGCATGAGTATGTCCTGCTAAAAATAAGTCAGCGCCTAATAAAGCAGCATCTTCAACACCTACTGGTCGATGATAGAGTAAAACATTGTACTTTTCTTTATCAAGATATAAAGGCAAGTTTTCAAAGACTTGTCGTTTTCGCTCGCTATCATCAAAGCCAATAAAGCGAATAGACCCATGATCTCGAGTATCGCCTCGCAGTAATTGAACATGTGAAAGACTTGCTTGAGATGCTGCTATTTGTTCACCTAAATAAAACTCGTGATTTCCAAGTACGTAGTAATGTGGAATGGACTTATCAAGAGAAGTAAACACTTCTGGAGAGAGCGGGCTTGGATAGTCAAGAATATCTCCTGTAAGTACAACAACGTCAGGATTATATTCATACAACTTTTCTGCCATTTGCGAAAGCCATTTTTTAGCTCGAGCTCCAAAGGCATGCACAT
This sequence comes from Candidatus Woesearchaeota archaeon, assembly GCA_007117735.1. Lineage (GTDB taxonomy): Archaea > Nanobdellota > Nanobdellia > Woesearchaeales > SKGA01 > SKGA01. The sequence continues at coordinate 5,872 of SKGA01000035.1, forward strand.
CAGTAAGTTGCCCTATTTTGAGAGGTTTTTTTATTTTTGGATGTGATAAGCTTATTTCTGTGATAATTACTCGTTGTGCTTGTATAAAACCATAAACTACCCCTACACCTGTTAGGATATAGGCAATGAGAAATCCTTGAGGAAATACAAAGAGCCAATCAAGAAAAAAAGCAATTGAAAGAAGAAATGCTGCTAAAACTATTGTCTGAAACCATCCTACTATACAACGATAAACCCAAGAGGTGAAAATAGTTCCAAAACGTTTTTCAAGAAGAAACGCAACTAGAAGAAGAAACATAGAACCTAGAGAATACCAAACAATATCTAAACCAGTAAACAAAGGCGTAAAAAAGATAACATGAAGTACAAACAATACTGGAAGGACTAAAAATATTACAAAAAGTTTTGAACGCATACCACAACAAGTAAACAAAAGCCCTTTTTAAAGCTAACGTGTGAACCACACCTCCAGAAAACATATAAAAAGAAAAAGATACTCATAAAGCATGAAATACATTCACCGATCAGAAGATAGATTCAAAACACAAATAGGTTGGCTTAACGGTCGACATAGTTTCAATTTTAACAGACATTTTTCTCCTGAAAAAACTGGATTTGGTGCATTGCTCGTTCTTAACGAAGATAGGATTGCCCCTCATCAAGGTTTTGGTATGCATCCTCACAACGATATGGAAATTATTACTATCCCTCTTTCTGGAGAAGTACAACACGAAGATGATCAAGGTGGAAAAGGCATACTTAAACCATTTGATGTTCAGGTTATGAGTGCAGGTACTGGCATCTTTCATAGTGAAACAAATCCTTCTCATGAAGAACTTCACCTTTTACAAATTTGGATTATTCCTGATAAAACTAACCACGCACCTCACTATGATGAAAAACACATTCCTCTTGAAGAAAATACGTTAACGACTCTTGTTGGACCTATGGATTCTAAAACACCACTACACATTCATCAAGATGCATATATTCATAGAATAAAAGGAGAAGATATTAATCACACACACCAACTGAAAAAGCCCGCATACTGTTTTCTTGTAGAAGGGGAGCTTACAGTAAATGACACAATATTAAAAAGTGGAGATGCAGTTGGTATTGTTGGAGAAGCAGAACTTTCCCTACAAGGTCAAGGAGATCTTATTATTTTAGAGGTACCGTATTAAACTAGTATGATGTTGTTTTTGTACTCGAATAACCGTATCTGCTAAGGATTCTAAACGAACTTCATGACTAACAAGAATAAGTTGTTTTGAACCTACAATTCGAAATACTTCTTGGAGCGTATCTATTTGTTCTGTGCTAAATCCATCTGTTGGCTCATCAAGTATTAAGAGTCCTTTCGTATGTAAGGTTGAGAAGTAATCATTCACTACTTTGTGTAATGCTAATCGATACGCAAGAGCCACAGCAGTTTTTTCTCCACCACTTAAATTTTCAAGAGACGTATCAAATCCTTGTTGTTCTAAACGAACACCAAAATCTTGATCAAGAGTAGCAACAAGTTCATCGTCATTAACTAATAAACTAAACCAGGTGCTAAAGTATTCTTGGAATTGGTAAAAGACTTGGTATAATACTTTTTGTTCGACAGAATGAAGGAGTGGAAAGAGTAATTCTTTAATCCAATGTCTTGTTTGTTTAAGAGAATGTGCTTGTGTTTGTAAATTCGTTTTTTTCTTAATTGTTTCTAAAAGAGTATCGTATTGTTTTTGAGTATAGGAAAGAGATGTTTGTGTTTGTGTTTTTTTTCTTTCTTCTTCTCGAAGAATATTTTCTTGAAGTTGTATTGATTGTTGTATTGAGGACGTGTCTAAAAGAGGCGTGTTAGTCAATTGTTCTTCGAGTTTTTCTTGTTGTAAAGATTGTTCTTTTTGTTGAGATCGTAAATCCTCTTTATCTTTAAGGAGCTGTTTTTGTTCTTGAAGTTGTAAAGCCCTCACGTTCTTTTTTTCAAGATACACTGCATACGCTCGTTGGTTCTCTCGAAGATATTTTAGTTTAAGTTGTACTGATTGTTCTTTTTCTTTTACGGTAGCAAGAACTTCTTTGTACTGTTGTTGTTTGCTAAGTAACGTTTTTTTCTTTTCATCTAAATGAGTGCGATGGGTTGAGAGATGTTCTTGAGAAATCTCTTGTTTACAAGTCGGACAAGTTCCAGAGACTGAAATAGACTCTTTGTCTAAAGAAAGAATCGTATCCTGTATTTGACCTAGTTTTACAAGAAGTTTATTTTTCTTCTCAGTGATCAGTTCTTGTTTTTCTTCTAATGCAAGAAGATGTTCTTTTTCAAACTCAACAACTTTAATTTCAGGTAATGATTGGAAATCAGTAATTCTTTTCTCAATTTTTTGAAGTTGCGAAGAGAGAGACTGTTGTTGTTGTAAAAGTAATTTCTTTTGATGTTCTAATTCTACTCGTGCTTTATTTTTCTCATCGAGAACTTGTTTTTCTTTTCGAAGAAAAGCTACGTTTTTTTCTTCCTCAGAAACCTTTTTCTCAAGAAGAGGCAGTTGTTTTTTTAATTCTTCAACTTGATCATTAAGAACTTTTTTTTGGTTTTCTAATTCCGCCAAGTCATCGGCTTGTCCGAGTAACCGTTCTGAACGATTTTTTAATTCTAGAACGTAGGGCGAGAGATTATCTTTGATGGTTTGATATTTGTCCATGCGAAAGATTTTTCGAATAATATCTTTTCGTTGATCTGCTGGTTCGTATAAAATAAGTTTTACTTGTTCTTGAGGTGTGTAGACCGTGTATCGAAACAGGTTTGTTGAAGTTGCAAGAAACGTTTCAGGATAACCTAATAATTGGAGAATTTTTGCTTTTAATTCAGTCGGTACTAAATCTTCTTTTAGGCCGTTAAGGGATAATTCTCCAGGTGATTGCGTTACTGAAGTTGCTGTTTTTCGAAGGGAGCGAGTTATTTCTACTTCTTTCTCACCGACAGAAAATTTTAAGGTAACCCACCCATGTTTTTCTCCGTGCCGTAAGAGCTCCGAACCAGAAACCTTCCCTCGTAATAAACCAAATAAGGCAAATTCTAAGGCAAGAAGAATAGTTGTTTTACCGCTTCCAATATCTCCTGAAAGTAAAGTTATTCCACTAGAAAACTCTATTTTTTGGTCTTGATAGCTTCGAATATTATGTAAAACAATTTCTTTAATGAACATACGCTCTTGTAAGACCGACTTACTTATAAAGCTTGCAATAAAAAAAAGAAATATTTATAAATAATTTTCAAACTAGTACTTCTTTAGAGTGAAAAATCCATTTGATACATTTATCTATACAAAAGAAGAAATTGAAGAAATACTTGATAAAAAATTTTTAACAACACATACTTTTATTGAAGCTGAACAATACAATTCTTCACAAGTACTTAAAAAAACACCGTTAGTAAAGCGAATCCATATAGAAATTCAAGAAAAAGATCAATCAGTATATGCGGCATTAACTTCTCAAGGCATCCAACTAGAAAATCAAGGAGTCCTTATTGGTTATGGTCTTGAAACAATACTTACCGTTCCATATAGCTGGAAAGATGAAGCATTACCAGAAACATTTGCAAACATTCATTCCTTTAAAGAAACGTATCGTAAAGTTGCTACGAGTAAACGAAGAGAAGAGTTAAAATTTGATAAAAGATTAGTACAAGAATTTCAAAAGAACAAGTATGATAAAAGCATAGTTGATCAATTTTCTTCAACCTATACAACGTACTGGTTTGCAAAAGAGCTTTGTGAAGACCTGGAGGTAAAACCATGGGATTAGTTAAGATTACAAACGAATTACACGACATTCAAAGAATAGGAGGGCAAATGACCACCTTCAATAATTACTTATTAAATATAGCAAAAAAACACCTCTTTCAACAGAAAAAAATGTTTAGTTATGACATGATTGAGACAGAACATTACTGTGAATACCACATAATCACTCTTGATAAAAAAGACATTACTATGACGGTGGAAGGTATGCTTTCAACATTTAAGATACCTAAAGAATTCTTTTGCCAAAAAGAAAGACAAGAAAAAAAAGAAAAAGATATACAAAATGCAACTGCGGATTTTATGAGAGTGGAAGAGTATGCAAAGAACGAACTATCAACTGAAAAAAATTATGAAATATATAATGTTCTAGAAGCAAGTATTGAGAAAGAACATTACGAGAAATGTAAACAGAATAACTTTATTGCAGACCAAACGCTCATAAATCTCGGAGTACGATCAAAAATAAAACAAGAAAAAATTCTTCCTGAAAAAGTAAGTTCCAAGAACGAATTATATCCAGAGATAAAACTTTCAGAAATCCAAAACTATTTTCTTATTAATGAAAGCATATACGGATTTAGAACAATAGACTATTTAGCAGAAATATATGATCCTCACATTAAAAAAGTTACAGGATTTGCAGTGATTAATATTTCACAAAAAGATAATATTATCTGTAACGGTAAAGAGATTCCTTTTGAACAGATACGTAATCAGCCAGAACAAGTAGCCCGATATCTCGGAAAATTTGTAGAACCAGTTTATGATCCTCAAATAGTAAGACTAGAAAGACAAAGAACCTTAGCATCTGAAGAAATAGAAATCATTTCAGCAACAAGAATAATATAAAATGACTAAATTAGAACGTATTAAGGGAATACTGCAAACTCCTCACACCTATCTAAGAGAACGAGTGAAAGGAATACATGATCAACAAGAATTAAACAGAGTATATATTCATTCAGATCAAGGAGAATTAGGAAAAGTTATTCACACAAGAAACATTATTCAATACTCAAACGGAGCAATAATCACGAAAAAAAACACTATAGAAGAATTCTTTACAAGAACTAATAAATATAAAACAATACCTCCTTATTATTTTGACTCAGAAGAAATAAAATATGATCACAACCAAGAAGAAGTCAAAGCAGCATTGATAGACTATTGGAACATTGATGACAGTAGAAAAATTGAGAAAAGAAATAAATCAAAATTACTCGCTACAGATATACCTTTTGCAGTTCGAGAAGACTGGAAGTATTCAACAGAAGATGCTCAAAGAATTCTTCAGAATATAAGTGCTGAGAGATATTACCGAACCCTAAGCGACAATATAGAATCAGGTAGAGTGTATATCTATAGAAAAATAAAAAGAGTACAAAGGTACACAAAAGTTTCAATAAATAAATATAGTTTAGAAGATGACATTATTGAACTTAAAGAACAAGGAGAAGTAATAGGTCTAGCATTACTAAGTGAAGTAAAAACAACATTTCAAGAAGAAAGAAATATTCTTTTTAATTATCCAACTATTGTTGCTAAAAAACTAGATACCTATAAAAAAGAATCTATCAGTTTACAAGCGAAAAGAATTATAGCAGGAGGATTATTCATATGATTGATTTTAAACTAGAACAATTTATCAGAGAATCAGAGTTAAAAAGTTCATTTTTTAATAAAGAGATAAGTCATCCTGATGAAATTGTTCTTGTGGGCACAGAGTTAACTTCTGCAAGAGATTATTTACTCAATCAAGAGCTATATGGAGAAGAAATTCTTTATGAACAAAATCCCTATGGAGAAGAAATTTTTTCTGAAAACTGGGACGTAGAAGATTTTAGCGAATCAGAAGAAAAAAGCGCAGTAGTAGAAATAATAAAATATCAAAGACCTCCTTTTGAAAAAATAAATTTATACATGTATAAAAATATTGCAAATATTAGTTTTGAAGAAATAGAAGACGAGCTTACTAAACATCTTACCAAAGATAGCCTAGTAGCATTTGATAAACGAATTGAAGATAAACTGAGAAATGTTTATGAACCAAGGTATCAGGATAAAGAAAAAGAAAAAACCATTCTATATATGTTTGACCCAACAAAAGATACTTCAGAATTTTCAAATAGTGAAATTACAGGCGCAGTAGAAGAACAAGAACGAACTGCTCAAAGATATCGTCATCTAAAAGATAAAGTAATTACCTATAGGGGTTATACATTCAAACCAGCTGAGATAATTGAGAATTTCGGCTATGATTTTAAGAAAAGAGAAGCATTTTCTTATCAAAAAGATATGCAAACAAAACAACAACTACAAGCAAGAATAGTAGATCAAACAGTGGCAATTACGGGAACTATTGTTAATTTATTTGATATAGAAAGAAAAAGAAACGAGAGATTACTAGGCCACGCGTATATTATTGAAGGACAGTATCCTTTCTCAAATTATATTTCTTTAGACCGATTTATTAAACGACCGAGTGAGACTATAAAACTCTTAAAAATAAAAGAAGTACAGGGAGAAGTTCAACCTCAAGAACCACTTGGTTTTAGAGAAATCACTGAGATTCAGCTTTTTAATTCTGCAAACATAACAGTTGATCACTATCGCAAATAGAAAGTAACAATTTTTTCTGCCAGGAACGAAGCATATCCAAATTTTTTTGAAGAACAATATCTTGCATCTGTTCTTTTGAAATAATTAAAAATCCTGGAAGAGATGTTTTTCTTGCTACGTTCTCCTTACAGTGATTTAACACTGCAAAATGATTTCTTTGTGCTTGTGTGAATCGCTTTGCTTTTTTCACAAGATACGTTTTAGGTTTCTCTTTTGCTTGAAGAGTAAGGCGGTGGAGTTTCTGAGCTTGGCCTCGGACTCGAGGATGAACTCGCCGAATCTTTTTCCATTCTTGCAACGTTTGAGGAGGATGTTTTGCAAACTCAAGAAGGAGTTTGTTTGAGATAATAAAATGTGGCGGTTTATCAAGTTGTTCTGCTAATCGTTCTCTAAAAAAATAATATGCTTCTAGCAATGTTTTCTCAACATCTTGTAGTGAAGAAAAACCTTTTAAGGAGTCAAAACTAGGAAGTTTTTGAGACCAATCCTTCTCTTCTAAATGGAGACATTCTTCAAGATAATACTCGTAAAACTTTTTTTGTTCTAACTCTTTTGATAACTGCTCATGTAAATCAAGTAACCATCTTGTATCTTTTGCAGCATAAGCCATCATTTCTTTTGAGAGAGGCCGTTTTGTCCAATCAGCCATTTGGTACTTTTTTATTTTTTGTATAGAAAAATATTCTTCAAGCAAATCTCCTAAGCCTATATGTGGTTTGTCTAAAAATTGTGCTGCAAGTTTGGTGTCAAAGATACTTCTTACTGAAAGATTGTATTGATAATGTAAAATTCGTAAATCAAAACTTACATCATGAAACACTTTTTGTATACGTGGTGAAGTAAAAAGGTCTGCAAGCAATCCTAAATCTTTAATTGCTAACATATCAAACAAATATTGTTGTTCTCGAGTACCGATTTGTATAACACTTACATACATTCCATAATGGTGAAGATTATTTTCCATTTCAATATCAATTGCTAATTCTTTCTCTTTTTTTAATTCTTGAACAATTGAAGCGAGTTTTTCTGAAGAATCAACATAGATAATATCGTCCATAGAGTATAATGTAAAAAAAGCTCGTATATAAATATTAGTGATAGTTAACGAAGAAATCAAATAACAAATGCAATAGTTTTGTCGTTTACTAAAAAGAGAAAAAAATTCATAACATTAAAAAAGAAAGAGAGAAACCACAAAGTAATGGCAATTATTCATATTTTTCGAAGAGATTATAGACTTGAAGACAACACTGCACTTAATTATGCTTTAGAGAAGGACACGGTTCTTCCTCTGTTTATTTTTGATGAGCGTCAACAAAAAAAGCAAAACAAGTATTTTGGAGAGTTTAGTTTTCATTTCCTCGTTAAATCTTTACAAGAACTTGATAAAGAATTACAAGAGAAAGGCTCAAAATTACACGTTTTTCAAGGTAAAGTAACCGACATACTAAAAAAACTGATTGAAGAGCAAGATATTAAAGAAGTTGTGTTTAACAAAGACTATACCCCATTTAGTAGAAAGAGAGACCAGGAAATAGAAGAGCTCTGTACAGAATTAAACGTCAAATGCAGCTCTTTTGAAGATATGCTTCTCCATCCGATTGAAACAATAAAAAATGGTTCAGATGAGCCGTATAAAGTATTCACCCCATTCTACAAGAAAGGATTAACACACCCCATTCCTCTTCCAAAGACAGTGAAAGGATCATTCACTTCAATACCCACTACACTAACGATAGAAGATATAGAGTATAATAAAGATCTCTCCTTAGCAATTACCCCTGGTAGAAAGGCGGGAAAAAGTATTCTTGCAGGCATAGGCAAGTATGCATCCTATAAAGATGAACGAGACTTTCCAGCAAAAAATGCAACAACACATCTTGCAGCACACCATAAATTCGGTACAGTAAGTATTCGAGAAAGTGCTCAAGCCATTAAAGAACACTTAGGTGAAGAACATCCTCTCCTTCGACAATTATACTGGCGAGAATTTTACTACAATATTAGTCATCACTTCCCTCATGTTTTTGGAAAAAGTTTTAATGAAGATTTTACTGATGTAACCTGGGAGGAAAATGAAGAAGCATGGAAGAAATGGTGCGAGGGAAGAACAGGATTTCCTATTGTGGATGCAGGTATGAGAGAACTTGTCGCTACAGGCAATATGCATAATCGTGTTCGTATGATTACTGCGAGTTTCTTAACAAAAGATTTACATATTGATTGGCGAAAAGGTGAACGATTTTTTGCTCAGTATTTAATTGATTATGACCCTGCTCAAAATAATGGTAATTGGCAGTGGACTGCTTCTACCGGTGCTGATGGAGCTCCTTATTTTAGAATTTTTAATCCTTGGCGTCAACAAGAACGATTTGATCCTGACTGCGAATATATTAAGAAATGGATTCCTGAATTACGAGATCTTGATCCCAGACATATCCATAATCTAGAGAAAGAACGTCCCCTTTCACTTGTTGATAGCAAGTATCCTCAACCAATGCTTGATCATAGAGAAGAGTCACAAAAAGCTTTGGCATATTATAAAGTTGCTAAAGAAAATAAAAGATGACAAGGCGTTATCCTTGTCATTAAAAAAATTATTTTTTGACATACACATCCATTTGAGGGAAAGGGATACTAATTCCTTCTTTATCAAATCGAAGTTTTACAGTTTCAATTAAGTCAAAACGTACTGCCCAGAAATCATCTGATGAAGTCCATGCTCGAACATTAAAATTCACACTACTATCTGCAAGTTCACTTACTCGTGCAAATGGTTCAGGATCTTTTAATATTCTTTCATCAGCATGTAGAATATCTAGAAGAATTTCTTGAACTTTTTTAATATCATCAGTATAACTCACACCAAAGACAATATTGATTCTTCGAGTTTTCTTTCTACTAAAATTCGTTACAGAATTGTTTGACAATTGAGCATTTGGAATAATAATCGTAACGTTGTCTGTTGTTTTTATAGTTGTATAAAAAATATCTATTTTCTCAACAGTCCCGTCAGTTCCACTTGCTGAAATAAATTCTCCTACTTTAAAGGGTTTAAGTAAAAGAATAAGTACTCCACCAGCAAAATTTGCTAAACTTCCTTGCAATGCAAAACCAATTGCTAAACCTGCAGCACCTAATACTGCGATGAAACTTGTTGTCGCTATACCTACCATGCTCGCAACGGTAATAATTACCATTATTCGAAGAGAAACTTTGATAAAGCTTCTTAAAAAGTGTTTTAGAGAAGCATCTACATTTCTTTTTTCTAATGAGCGAACAGTAATTTTTGCAACGATACTTGCTAACCAGAAACCAATAATTAGTACAACAATTGCGTAGACTAATTGAAAGGCGTGTTCTTGAACAAAAACCATTGCAGCATCTAATACAGATTCTACCATTTTTTACTTAACCTCGTTTATTTGTGTAAGTAAAGAGATCATCTTTTTCAATTTCATGAAAATGATCAACTTCATCCAACAAATATTTTGACGTTGTTTGTTTTACTGCAGCAACTTCAACTCGAACACCTTCGTTTTTAAGATGTTTTACTAAGTCAATAAAATCACTATCACCTGACATGATAATAATAGTATCAACTTTGCTTGAGAGTTGGGTTGCTTTAATTGTTAAAGGAATATCTGCTGATTTATGGCAAGGAACAACTGAACCATAAAAATTAGTATAGAGTCGTTCTGCTAATTTATCAGAAATGTGTCTTCCTTCACGAAAGTAAATAAGTCTGTTTAATCCTCGCCCATCAAGAAGTTTTGGTATTAACACGTCAAAATTGACCATAGTGTTTGTTTTTCCTGATTGTTCTTGAACGGATCGTTCTATATTGTTTCCATCACAAAGAATTGCAACGGATTGATTGATATAAATTTCTTGCACAAATAGTCACCTATCTACTCTAGAGAGAAAGAGAGTATTTAAAGATTTCCTCTTAAAAGAGTTAACTAAAAAGAACCTATGAAGAATAAATTCTATCATGATGGTCAAAATCTTCAAAAATAATATATCGCAATGATTCATTCACTGAAAAGACAAGAACAAATAATGTATCAATATGAACACGTTTTAAATGTTGTAAAGGTTTTTTCAAATTTTTATAATGACTTGCATCATCACAAGAGACGATCTCTCTAATTTTCTTACTGATAAT
>SKGA01000027.1 GCA_007117735.1 Candidatus Woesearchaeota archaeon
AATAATAATTGATGCAATGATAATAATGAGAATCTTGAGCCCGCTCGTAGCCAGCCAAGGAAGTATTGATGTCATAAAAATTTCTGAAATATTCATATATACGAAGTGTACCATATGTTGCATCGCTATAAAAGTTGTTTCCAATGAGACGTGTCTAAAGGCAAAAGAATTCTAATGAATGTTCTCAGGTAGATTCTCACGGCGTGATCATTTTTCTTTTCTTTATTTAATTTACTTTTTGTGCTAAATTATAAATGTTCCCTCATAGAGAAATTTTACGCAAAGGCGACTGTTTTTGTTTTATCTATTGTGATCAATCAAGGGCAGTCGAGTCTCATAATAGGGACGTCTTTGCGACTATCTTTATGAGGGAACAGCTCGGCTGTCCCTTTTTGTTTTATATACAACCGAGACATAGAACTGTTCCCCTATGTCAGATAAAAATAACTCAAAAAAAGAGCTTCTAGCTCGTATATCAGATCTTGAAAAACAAATTAAAGTTTTAAAAGATCGAAAGAAATTCGGACTCGTCTGGGAAGATAAACCAGAAGATGTTGTTTTGTCTTGCGAAACACATATTCCGACTTTAAAAGAAGTTAAAACCAGAAAGTTGGTTACTGATAATTCACTGCCAACCAATATTCTAATTGAAGGTGATAATTATCACTCACTTTCTGTTTTGAACTATACCCATAAAGGAAAGATTGATGTTATTTACATTGACCCTCCTTATAATACTGGATCGAGCGACTGGAGATATAATAATGATTACGTTGACAGAGAAGATTCGTTTAAGCACTCTAAATGGATTTCATTTATGAGTAAAAGACTTTCTTTGGCTAAGGATCTTATGTCTAACCAAGGTTTCATAATTATTGCAATAGATCACTATGAATTATTTGGATTAGGTCTACTGTGTGATGAAATATTTGGAGAACATAATAGAACTGGAATTATTACGGTAGTACATAAGTCTGAAGGAAGACAGTTTTCTAAATCAATTAATCCAACAAGTGAATACTATCTCGTATACTCAAAAGATTCTACTTTTGGAAAAATAAATAATGTACCTATTGATACTGAGGTTGCGGAAACTTTTGACCAATTTGACGAAAAGGGTCGATACCGCTTAGAAGAGTACATAAGACGTGGTGGGGGAGATGTAAGCTTAAGAATTAATAAACCAAGTGGTTGGTATCCCATATATGTAAGTTCTGATTGTAAAAAAATCAGTTTAAAAAAAGAAAAGGGATATATAGAGATTTTTCCCATAACAGAGAGTGGACAAGAACGTACATGGAATACAAGTAAGAGTACTTTTTTAAAGAATCTTAAGGATGGTGAAATTTTAGCAAGAAAGGATTCTGATAAATACATTATCTATAGAAAATATAGAGAAGCCCAAACTATAAAAACTCATTGGGTGAAACCGAAATATAATGCTACACGCTACGGAACTCAACTTTTGAGCCAAATTTTAGGTAAAGGAGTTTTTGATTTTCCAAAATCTTTATATGCGGTAATTGATGCTCTTAAAATTACATCAAAAGAAAACTCAATTATTCTTGACTTCTTTGCAGGATCCGGAACTACAGGTCATGCTGTTTTAGAATTGAATAAAGAAGATGGGGGAAGTCGTAAATTTATTCTTTGTACTAACAATGAGAATAAAATCGCCGAAGAAGTGACATACGAAAGATTAAAACGAGTAATTAAGGGATACAAAAACAAAAAAGGAGAAAAAGTTGAAGGTCTCGGTGGTAATTTATCATACTACAAAACTGATCTTGTCGATATTGAAAAATTACAAAGAATTTCAGATGAATCAAAAATTAAAATTACGTACCAAGCAGGAGAGATGATTGCTATTCGTGAAAATACTTTAAATGAAACGGATAAGAATGACTGGTGGCAAATCTTTGAAAATGAAGATAAGAAGACTGCTATTTACTTTAAGGAAGATAAGACAAGACTTCCAAAATTAGTAAAACTTCTTGAAAAAGAGAACAAACCAACCACATTATATATCTTTGGGTGGGGGAAAAACGAATATAAGAACGAGTATTCAACAAAGAATATTAGGGTCGAAGATATTCCAGAACCAATTATCGAAGTATATAAAGAAATTAACCGAATTTAAGTATGTTTGCATTAAAATCATTTCAAGAAACAGCGATAGCAAAACTTAAGGATCAGTTCCTTAATCTTTGGAAATCGCCACATGATAATATTCCCCTTGTCTTCAAATCACCAACAGGATCAGGGAAGACTATTATGATGGCTCAATTCCTACGTGATCTCGTGGGTGATCCTCGATTCTATGGAAACGATGTTGCGTTCGTTTGGCTTACCTTTAATGAAGAATCATATATACAAAGCAAGAATAAGCTCTTTTCATACTATGGTGGAGCTTCCGAACTAGATTTGTTAGATCTTAATGATCTCTCTCAAGGAGGAATGAGTAAAAATTCAGTCTTCTTCATTAACTGGCAAAAGATAAAGGGAAAATCGAAAGAAAGTCGAAAGTTACGTAAGGATAATGAATGGGGTCTAACGTTTGATAGCTTTATCAATAAGACGAAAGAGGATGGTCGTAAGTTGGTTGTTATCATTGACGAGGAACACATCGGAGCTGATACTGAACTTGCTAGTGAAATTATTGATGGACTTATTCAACCTAAAATAACCATCCGTGTTTCTGCTACCCCAAAGTATATTCCTGATGCTGAAGAAATTTCAGAACAGCGAGGAGGATTCGTACAAGCAAAGCGAGAAGAAGTGATAGAAGCAGGATTGATCAAAGAAAAAATCATCTTCCAAACAGAAGAAGATTTAAATAGAAAAGACTTTAAGGGAACGGATCAAGACGAAATTCTCTTAGAACTTGCGTATCAAAAACGACAAGATCTTATTAAACACTATAAAAATCTTGGAGTTGAAGTGAATCCATTGGTTATGATTCAACTTCCAAACGATGATCAAGCAAGTAACGATACGACAACAACCAACAAGCAAGATATTGTTCTCAATTTTCTAAAAGAGAAAGGAGTACTTGAAGACGAGATTGCTATTTGGCTTTCTCAAGAAAAAGTAAATCTTGAGTATATTGAAGACAACAAATCACCAATATCATTCCTACTATTCAAACAGGCGGCGGCGACAGGATGGGATTGTCCACGAGCAGGAGTTCTAGTGATGTTTCGTGAGATTAGGAATCCTACATTCGCTATTCAGACTGTTGGACGTATTCTTCGTATGCCGTTTGGTTCACACTTTCCAATTCCAGAATTGAATCTTGGATATCTGTATACCAACTACAAACGAAATGAAGTGCTCACAGAGTATGGTAAATCAACAACTGATAACAGACCTGCTATCTATGGAAGTTACCGAAAAGCAGATATAAAACCGATTATCGTTGAGTCAGTATTCATGAGTCGTACCGACTACAACGACCTTGGAGATACCTTTCAAGAAACATTCAGCAAGGTTGCGAATGAATACTTTGGTATTACTCAAAAAGATACTCCTGCTCAATCAATTAAGAAACTTGAAGCAAAAAATCTCGAAACCAATCCAAGCGTAACCAATGGTCTTATCATTGGTGTTGAGATTGACGACTACGACAACTTTACCAAAGAACTCATCGCCGAGGGAAGTAGTCACGACCAAGAAATGTCACAACACGATCTCGAGCGATTATACAATCTCCTCTGCTTTAAATTTATTTCACATCAAGTAGATGAGAATAAAAAGTTTGCACCTGAGCGTTCGTGGGGAAAGTTAAAAACAGCACTGAATGTATGGTTACTCAATGTTACCGATCAAGATCGTAAATATATCTACACGCTTGTCGTTAATGACCTACTTCACGAATCAAGCGTTCTCGCCCCACTTATTGGAATTACTCTTGAGCAGTATCGCCCTATTCGAGAAAAAGAAGTAAACAAGAAATCTGAACGATCCAAGAGAATTGAGACGATTGAATTGCCTCCCGCATCACTTTTCTTTACCGATCAATACAAAGAAATGAAAGTGAAAAAATCAGCACTCACTCCTTTCTATATTGAATCCAATTACAAAGGAGAAGTGAACGAAAAAGACTTTATTAAATTCCTTGAATCAAACAAAGATGTCTTATGGTGGTATAAAAATGGAGACGCAGGAAGTGAATTTTTCTCAATTGCTTATTACAACCCTGATGAGAATAAAGAAAAACTATTCTACCCTGATTGGATTTTTCAAACAAAAGAAGTTATTTGGATTGTTGATACTAAGAAAGGATCTACTGCCGAAATTTCAGATACCAAGTACAAAGCAGAAGCATTACAAGTATGGTTGAAAGATAAAAAGAAGATGAATGGAGGAATCGTTGTTCCTGATGGACCCAATGGTTGGAAGATTAATACGAACAAAAAGTACTCATATTCTCCATCTTTTGAGAAGTGGGATAATCTGAAGGATGGTATATAAATGAATTATAGAAATTATAATGTTAAGTTTTACTTAGATTGTATGATCTAAATGTTTATTTGAATGTATTTTGATACTCGCGTATACTTACCCTATGAAAAACATATTACCTACACAGTCAGCAGGAGCTATTATATATCATCACAAAGACGGTGAATGGTATTTTCTGCTCGTGCATATGCATCAAGGTCATTGGGGA
>SKGA01000022.1 GCA_007117735.1 Candidatus Woesearchaeota archaeon
CTTAGAAGCTTTCTTAGCTACTTTTTTACGAGAAGACTTCTTAGCAGACTTCTTAGCTACTTTTTTCTTAGCAACCTTCTTCTTTGTAGCTTTCTTAGCAGACTTCTTAGCTACTTTCTTCTTTGTAGCTTTCTTAGCAGACTTCTTAGCAACCTTCTTCTTAGAAGATTTCTTAGCTACTTTCTTCTTTGTAGCTTTCTTAGCAGACTTCTTAGCTACTTTCTTCTTTGTAGCTTTCTTAGCTACTTTCTTCTTAGAAGCTTTCTTAGCTACTTTTTTACGAGAAGACTTCTTAGCAGACTTCTTAGCTACTTTTTTCTTAGCAACCTTCTTCTTTGTAGCTTTCTTAGCTACTTTCTTCTTAGTTGCCTTCTTAGCTACTTTTTTAACAGATTTTTTAGAAGATTTTTTAACAGGAGATTTTTTCTTAGCAGCTTTTTTAGCTACTTTTTTTCTGGAAACTTTTTTAACAGATTTTTTAGAAACTTTTTTCACAGGAGATTTTTTTACCCGTTTTTTAACAGTCTTTTTTGCAGACTTTCTCACCACTTTTTTAACTGCACGCTTTGCAGTTTTACGTTTTGCTACCATTACATTTGCACCTCTTACACAAAAATGTATACTGAGAGATATACTCTCAATAGTGTATTTTTGAAAGTAATCATATATAAATGTTACTTTAAAAATAAGAATTTTTATTGCTTTTTAATAAAAGTTTTAATAAAATCTAAAACTTCATCTTTTGCAATACTAATGAAACGTAAACTTCCTGCAACAGCATGACCGCCTCCATCAACACGAATATGAGGATGAGTTTCTTGTAATTCTTTTAACAAAACATTTACATCAAACGAATGATTTTTTTGTGCACATCGAAAAACAATAATAGAGTTTGAATGTACAACAGTAATATGATTTTCTTTTTCGACAGTATCGTGAAATAATCCTGCGAGTTTTCCTATAGAAAAATAATCTCCCCACAAACTTAAACCTTCACCATCAAGAAAATGAACCGTAAAATCACCAATAGTTTCCTCAACAACATAATGTTGAAGTGAAGCAGCAATCTTTTTCTTCTCAGCTTCAAGTAAAGGAACATATAAATCTACCAGCGCGTCTTGTTGTTCACCATCAAAGAGCTCGTATAAAGCTCCTGTTGAATGATTAAACTTTGTTTGATAAATTTCATAATCAATACAACGACCAACTACTTGTAAACGTTCTCGTGTTTTACCTGACAATTTTATCAATTGATCAATACTGCTTCCTTCACAACGATCTGCAACACCTCCTAATG
This sequence comes from Candidatus Woesearchaeota archaeon, assembly GCA_007117735.1. Taxonomy (GTDB): domain Archaea; phylum Nanobdellota; class Nanobdellia; order Woesearchaeales; family SKGA01; genus SKGA01. The sequence continues at coordinate 1,298 of SKGA01000022.1, forward strand.
CTCCAAGAAGTGCAGAAGGTTCATCACCTAGAAAATCTGCGAGTTGATAGCATAACATACTTGCAGAAATATCTTTGGTAATACCTTGTAAATGAGGATTAACATGTGCCAAGGTGTGATGACAAATAGGAGTTTTTCCTTGATCATCTTTTACACCAGGGTCGTGATGGTCAATAACAATAACATCTGCCCCGAAAATACTTGCCTTTTGAATAGCGAGTAAATCTTGGTCAGTGCTTCCATTATCTACGATTAAAATAAGAGGACTAGCTGTTCCTGCTCGTTGTTGGTTTAATTGAAAGAAAGCAATGTCTCGAGTAACGTCAGTAAGATCATAATAAGGTGTTCGGGAAGGGTTTCTCTGTAAATAATTCTGTAAATAACGAATGTCGCCGTGAGATTCTTCTAATAATTTTTTTATTGCTCGTTCTAAAAGTATTCCTGCAGAATAGCCATCAGTATCATTATGATGAGTGATTAAGATTGGTCGTTTTGAAGCAACTGCTCCTTTGATGAGTGTCGCTGCAGTTAATAAGGAAGGTTGAAGATGTTCAAAATCATAAGTTTGTATTTTTAATTCATCAGAACTTGGACGAAAAGAAGTATATTCTTTTAACAATAACTGTCTTCGAAGAGCGAGCGCGTCAACTCCTGAAACAGCAGAAGTTGCATCAACAATTGTTCCTTGCATCTCGCCGTCATAAGGTTTTTGTTTGATATGGAATGTTGCAACACTTCCTTCTTGAATTTCACCGTATGCTACGCCGCTTCGAGTGAATGCAACTAATTTTAATGAAGTATCTCCATCTGAAACGGTAAAAATGTTAAGACCTTGTTCTGTTCGATAAATTTGTTTAACTAAACCTGTGAATGAATATACTGTTTGAGCATCTCCAGAAATAAACTCTTGTAATGTTGAAATAATTTGTACCATATACTAAAAAGAAAGAAAAGAAGTTTATTAAAGATTCGGTTTAGCGAACTTTTTCCATATCATAGACCCACTCGCTATGACCGTAAGGAACAAGAAGGTCAACACCTAATCGTTTTACTTCAATAGGTAAATCGCACGCTCCAAAATTACTTCCTGCCCAAATGATTACTTTGGCATCGGTTTCTTTTTTAATAGCGTCTTGGATTTCTTTCGCTTTTGGTTTTAAACCATCAGGAAATTGTAGACAAACTTTTCGGTATCCTTTTGTTTGGATAAGTTTGATAAGTTTTTCTGTTTCAAGATCGTAGGTGTATTCCATAGTAAAAAAATAAAATAAAGGAATAAAATTTATTCCTTTTTAGAGTCAGAAGATTCATCATCATCTTCATCTTGTTGTTCGTCGTCTTCGTCAAGATCATCTTCAGAAGAATCTTCCTCTTTCTTAGAAACAGGTTCTTCATCTTCGTCGTCTTCATCTTCATCAAAGTCGTCTTCATCGTCTTCAAGAGGTTCAAAATCATCTGAAGATCCTAGCAAAGCAGCTTCTTCAGCTTTCGCTTTCGCTCTTGCTTCTTCTAGAGCTTGTAATTCTTCTTCAGAAAGGTGTTTTTCACCTTCTTCTTTTCGTCGGATGTAGACTTTTTCAGAAACAACATCTTTGTCAGTTACGATAATATCAGTATTTTCTTCAAATCGTGCGATTCGAATATCTACGCTTTTAATCGGAGCTAATTCTTTTACAGCATGTTTAATCTGTTTTTGAATTTTGCCATCGATAATATCTGCAAAGACATCAACTGCATCTTTACTAAAGACATGTTCTCGAATTGTTTTTCGAGCAAGTAATCGAATTGCTGTTTGAAGGCTTTTCGTACCTTTATTCATAGTAATAATTAAAGGTTTGATTCGAATAATCTTTTTATCTTTAGTTTTGGATAAGAAAGAATCAGTAATTTTATCTCGTCCTCGTCGAACTAACCGTTTTAAAGCGGAGTTGATAAGAGAGTAACCAATAATTTCAGTTTCTGCTTTTCCCTCTTTCACTTCAGTAACTCGAAAATGTACGTTCATACTTTGTTTTCGCATACTTTTAGCTAATGTTGAGAGATTTGCAGTTAAGTATTTCCCATGTACGAGACTACTTTCTGCTACGTAGGTTTCACCTAATAATTGCTCATTAAAATAAGCTGGAGCATGAATAGGGAACCATTTTTTCTTTTTTACTTTTGGAGTGTTTGTTTTTCTTTTTTTTCCTGCCATTTAGTTCACCTAAGCTCTATTTCGTTTTCGTTTTTCTTTCTTCATACGTTTTCGTTGCCACTTCCAACGCATTTGACCTTTTTTCTTCCATCGTCGACTTGATCGTTTCATTTTTATATACTACCTTGTATTTATTTTTTTCAATAAAAAATTAGAATCTCTTTGATAAAGAGTATGCTCCGGCCGGGATTCGAACCCGGGTCTCCAGCGCGAAAGGCTAGAATGATTGGCCGGACTACACCACCGAAGCAAGATAATTTATGTCCGTTTACAACCTATGCAAAAAATTTTTTTCTAAAGTCGTCAATTACAAACGCAGATTTACGTTTGAGTAACTTGTAAGAAACAATATTTAGTTTATAAAGATTTCTAAATGAAACAGTAAAAAACCTACAGAAAGAACAAAAGTCCCATTAAGAAAAGAGTAACTTGAAATAAATAAGAATTAAAAAAAAGAAAAAAATTGAAAAAAGATAAGTTCTTTGAAAAGTTCTTATGCTTTTTGTACAGAAACTGCTTTAGGTCCACGGTCGCCTTCTTCTACTTCGAAAGTTACTGCATCATCTTCTACTAGTCGTAAACCGTCAGCTAAGCCAGTAATGTGAACAAAATATTCTTTTTGATCTTCATCACTAACAATAAAACCAAAGCCTTTAGATTCATTAAAGAATTTTACTTTACCATTCATACGCTATCCCTCCATTATACTTTAATCACTAATCCACTCTAAAAATTTACTTCTTGGAGGGAAAGGATACATTTACAGAAAGAAAGCTCCTTTATAAACTTACCTAAATTGATATTGGAGACCTACTTGTAATACAGGTGAAAATGAACCGCTTTGTGTAGAAAAGGGAGAAACCGAACCACTCGAGGTAGGAAACCATCCATCAGTATCAACCGAACTCACAACGCCTCCTCGAAGAGTAAGATAACCTGCAGGAAATATTTCATATGATCCTCCTACGAGAAATCCGCTCGGTCGGAGAGGAAATTGTTGATGATATACTGCTCCTTGCGGCGTACCTTCCAGTTCAAGAGTCCGTTCTTCAGTTTTATTATTAAAAAGAATATGTGCACTCACTGTAGACTTTGGAGTAACTTGTAAACTCAATCCTGTTTGGATAAAAGATCGAGAAGACGCTTCTCCTGATAAAGAATATTCTGTTCCTAAAGGATTAAATCGAGGATGATCAACCATCGCATCTTCTACTTCGATTGATTGTCGCCTATCACCAAAACTAACTCCTAAGTCATAATAGAGCTTATCTCGTAGAAGAGGTAATGAAAGTTCAGCCCCTATAAACGGAGTCGTTGCTTGCGGGACATGAGGAAGCACAGTAATACCTACTTTCGTGTTTGTATAGTCAAAATTATTCTCAAACGGTTGCGCGTTTGCAGTATACATTCCCATACCAACAAGTGCAGATAATACAAGTTTTTTTAGCGTCATACTCTATCTTAAATATACAACTATATAAATGTTTCGTTACTTAATAGTGATTACATATGTTTTTTAAGCAAAAACAGGTAAAAAAAGAACATGAGCCCACTATTCTTTGAAGCACTACGTATTTTTCGTACAAGTATGAAAGTAAAACTCTTTGGACGGCCAAACTATCAAGGAAACGAAGAAACTATTGCCAAAACAATTATTGAGAAGTGCTTTAACGGAACATTCTTCCAAGTAAGTACAGGACATTTTAACCAATTTTACACAAGAGATTTTGGAATGGTAACTAAAGCATTACTAGAATTAGGATATCAAGAAGAAGTCAAAAAAACAATAGAATACGCCCTAGAAAAGTTCGCGAAAGCGAAAAGATTTACCACCCATCTAACCCCTAAAGGAAAACCAGTTAACTTCCCAACACAGTCTCCTGAAAGCGCTTCATACATCCTCAACAGTCTTATCCTCTTAAATGATAAAGAATTAATAAATAAATACTCTTATCTCTTCAGAGAAGAAGCAGAACGAATATACAACGAAGATATAAATCACACAACAGGATTATTACGAACAGATAAACAATTCTCATCAATGAAAGATCACGCTATACGACAAAGTAGTTGTTATAACAACACATTTCTAGGACTTTTTGCTAAAAATCTAAAAAAAATAGGAATAAATTCTTCTCTAGATACATACAACTATCCTAGCCTACTAAAAAAATATTTTTGGAAAGAAAAAGGGTTTATCGAAGATTTATCTGGAAGAGAAGTATACAGTGCAGATGCAAATATCTACCCATACTGGACCGGACTTATCACCAATAAATCAATGAAAAAAAAATCCATACAAATCATTCGAGATCAAAAGCTAGATAAACCATTTCCGTTAAAATATACAAGAAAAGAAGACGTGGGAAAACTCAATAACACAAACCTACTCGTACCAGGCTATGAAACAACAAGCATCTGGGTACACCTAGGAATGAATTATATCGAAGTAGTTGCCAAAGATAATAAAGAATTAGCAAAAAAATACCTACAACAGTACTCAAAATTAATAAAAAAACATAAAAATTTTTTAGAAGTATATACTATAACGGGAAAACCATTTTCCCGACCACTGTATGAAAGCGATCATTCAATGATTTGGGTTGCAATATATTTCTACCTAAAAAAAGGTGGGGATGAAGGGATTTGAACCCTCGACCGTCGGTACGCTTAGAACCACACAATCAACATGTGGCGGCCATATAAGACCGATGCTCTACCAGGTTGAGCTACATCCCCATGCGCTAAAAAAAACGCGCAACGATTTATAAAGTTTTAGAGTTCTCGAACAGTATAATCCTTCTCAAAACTTTTCTGATTCTGCCAAACCAGTTTAATATCTTCATATGCCAGCGGAGAAAAAATTGCTCGTGCTTGCGCAACAAGAGATCTCGGTTCAATATACTGACGTACTTTAAATAAGTCATTATATGAATCTCCATTCCAATCGGTTCTAAATCGAACAGACTGCTTCTCAAAAAAAGAACCTTCCGGTTTAATATACTCGCTAGAAGAACCATTTAAAATAAAATGATTTTGTCGAGCTTCAACAAACCGTTTTCGATTTTCATGTGTAGAAGCGAAATCATCTAACACGAGGTTAAAACGAATATTTTTTCCAGGATTGTTCATACCATAAGCATCTCGTAAAGCAGGAGTAGAAACATAAAGCGAAGCATTTGGTTGCTCCAAGGAATGCAACATATTAGTAACATATAAATTTGCACGTTCTACCAGTTTAATATCTTTTCGCGAGAAGAGATGTTCAATATCGCCAAAGGATACGTATTGTGCCATTATCGCATCAGTTTTTGCCTCTAAAGAAGAAGCAACATCTAGTGCAGTTGCTGCAGGTAAGACCAGTGCAGACTTTGCGTCATTAAGACGAGTTTTTTGTTGAGATAATTTTGTTTTCATGCGAGGGGCTAAAAAAGGAAGTTCATTTATAAAGATAGAGAGTAATGAAACATACCGACTCAAAAAGATATATTAAAAACTATAATTCTTCAAGAAGTGTCGTGTAAAAAAAATCTTGCTTTTTCTTAGCCAACCGTTCAATAATTAACTGAGGTGTTGAGCGAGCAATTCGACCAACAACAGGGTTTCTATCAACAACAAGTTCTAACTGATCATTTAATCCCTTCGCCTCAATACCATCAAAACGTACCGGCAAATCCTTGTCTTGAAGAAGACGACCAATATGGCTGACAAACACGGTGACCGTATCTTTCTGAGATGCTAATTGCTTAATAATTCCTCCGATAATTAACGCTGCAACGTCAGGCTCAGTAACCGACTCAATTTCATCAGCGAGAATAAGTTTCTTTGAAGAAGAGGAAGTGAGTTGTGCAAATTGTTTGAGCATAGTCTCAAAAGCACCCGCTCCAAGCGTTCCTTTTGATTTAGAAAAATAATACAATTCTTCAACTAAAGAAACATGAGCTTCTTTTGCAGGAACGCCAAGACCGAGATGAGTAAGTAGTTGAACTTGACCAACCAGTTCAAGAAGAGTAGTTTTACCACCACTATTTGCACCTGTCAACATAGCAATAGGTTCTTCCTCACCAACATAATACTCGACAGGGACTGCTTCACCATCTAAGAAAATATTTTTTCCATAAGAAAAACGTATTCCTCGAGGAATAACAGTTGGAAAAGATAATGAATATTCCTCTTGAAAAGAAAGACACGCTTGTAAAATATCCAGAGTTAATAATTCCTGCTTTGCGTTCTCAAGAAGTTCAAGAAATTGTTTTGCTTGAGAAACTTGTTCCATTCGGCTCACGCGTTTATTCTCTTCTCGATATTGACAAACAAGACCAAATAATTTTTTGAGATCGACATCATCATAAGATACCTCGCCAGTAGATTCGATAACTAATAATTGTTCACTTGCCACACCCCATTCTTTTTTACGAAGAAGAGCGAGTTCTTGTCGTTTATCAAGAACCGTTTTTCTTGCATCATCAGATAATCCTTCAAGAATACTTGATCTACCCTGAACAATTTCAAACATTTTCTTTCCAGTGAATTGTTCTTTTTCAAGAAGGGCATGAATACAATCTTGTAAATCTTGAGCGTGTTGGTCAATTAAATCTTGCATATCTTGAAACGTGAAAGAGTGTGAAGAAGAGAAAAAAGAAACAGAAGGTAAAGAAAATGAAAGAAAAGAAGAAAGTTCTAATAAAGATAGGACAGCATCTTGTTGTTGTTCAAGAATATACATATATTGTTCAGGAAAAATTTCATCAATAGAAGTTGAGGAAGAAAAACAAACAATATTTTCAAACTGTTCAGAAAGCTTTTCAAGAGCGTAAGAATCAGTAATAAGACGAATTTGTTCATAATGCTGAATATCTACTAAATCCCTCTCCCGGCCAATAAAATAAACATACACAAAAGAACCAACAGCCTCTTTAACTCTTCGATAAGTATCCTCATCATCACACGCAAGAACAACAGAAGAAATTTTGTGATCAAGAGTAGATTGTAAAGAAAGTGCAGATAACAAATATTGTTCAAATAACGCTTGACGTTCAGGTGTAAAAAGAGATAAACCTTGAGTCAACCATTTATGACGAGAAAAAATAATATCTTTTGAAGTTGTTAAAGAAAATTGTTTGAAAAGAGAGGCAGATTCTTCAGAGAGAAGACGTTGTTTGATTTTTCGTTTGAGTTGTATATACAATTGTCGAGCATTACGCGTTGCTAGACGCAAAGGAAACTCTGTTGAAAAAAGTTGTTCGGACATACAACTACGTAGGACAAGCCCATTTAAATAAACTATTCGCAGATGTCCAGTGAAAAGAAAAGTTTATATAGAGTCCCTTTATAAAAAAATTATGCGCATACAAAGTAAAAAAGGACTATCTCCTTTATTGGCAACTATTCTCCTTATGGCATTTGTAGTAGCCCTAGGATCAGTTATTATGAGCTGGAGCGATACAGGAGAAACTGCAACCGAACAAGACCAAACCATTTGTAACGCAGTAACCGTCCAAATTCAAGAAGCATGTATTGAAGAAAATCAAATAAGACTATCAGTTAGAAATACTGGAAGAAGAATCGACGGATTAGAAATAATCCTCCAAAATCAAGATATTGAAACAAATATTAGACTACCAAGCAGTTCATTAGTAAGAAATGAAGTTTTAGAAAGAACAATACCTGCCATTGTTTCAGAAACAATTCCAACATCAATTCACATTAATCCACTATTACGAGATACAGAATTAGTGACCTGTACATCCAGATCAGAACAAAAAGAAAGACTTCCTTTGTGCAACTAACACCATGAAAATTACTCTCGACCTAGAAAAAACTATTGACCAAAACGCCAATAACTATTTCTCAAAAGCAAAAGATCTAAGGAAAAAAATAACAAAAATTGAAGAAACTATTCAAACATTTAAGAAAAAACAAGAAAATTTTACAAAAGAAGAATTTGAAAGCGAATATACAAAAATAACTTCTGAGAAAAAACACTGGTTTGAAAAATTTAAATGGAGTGTCACGCAAGAAGGATTTTTATTAGTAGCAGGACGTGACGCGACAACAAATGAAATCCTCATAAAAAAACATACATCTCCAAACGATGTAGTGTTCCATACAGACATGGCAGGAAGTCCTTTTGTTGTTATTAAAAAAGAAGGCGACCTTCCTGAAGAATTTGGAATACCATCTGAAGAAAACATTGGAGAACAAAGCCTGCAAGACGCCGCAGCATTTACTGCAATCCATTCTCGAGCATGGAAGATGGGGTTAAGTACAACTGAAGTATTCTGGGTAACGCCAGAACAAGTAAGCAAAGAAGCAAATAGTGGAGAGAGTTTATCCCGAGGGAGTTTTGTTATTCGAGGAAAAACGACCTACCTACATCCGAATATGGACTTTGTTATTGGTGTACGAACAGAAAAAGAGCCAATCCTCCTTTCAGGACCTAGAGAAACTATCCAAAAACTCTGCTCAATCGTTATTCCTATAGAACAAGGAAAAGAAAAAAGTAGCGTAGTGGCAAGGCAAATCCGAAAGCAATGTCAAGAAGCAAAACTGGATCCTGAGATTGATGAAATCATCAGACACCTACCAAGTGGAGGCTGTCAAGTGAAAAAGGAACGTAAGCGAAAACATAACCTTTAAAAATAACTATCGACTTACTACTATTCCATTCAACAAAATATTCTTGCACCGGTGGTTGAATGGTACAATGGGGCCTTGCCAAGGCTTCGGTCTGGGTTCGATTCCCAGTCGGTGCATATTACTTTCTGATTTGTGCATAACACCCATAATTCTGTCGTTAACTACAAGATAACCACATTTATAAAGAAAGAAGAACTTATTTCCTTTAATGTATTCCATAATAATTCCTACGTTTAACGAAGAAAAAACTATTTTTCAAACAATTCAAAACGTAAAAAAAACGCTACCTCATAGCGAAATCATTATTGTCGACGAACAATCGAAAGACAACACTGTTAAAGAAGCTCAGCGACACGAAAAGGTAAGGATATATAGTAAACCGTTTGCAGGATTAGCTCCTGCAGCACTCTACGGCATTACACAAGCAAGTAACGATGAGTGCATTGTTATGGATGCTGACGGCCAACATCCCACAATAACACTAAAAGACTTCACAAAGCAAAAAGAAGATATTGTTATTGCTTCCAGATACATTTCAAAAGGAAAAATAAACAAGTGGTCTCATAAACGAAAATTTCTTAGTAAGCTTGGAACACTTCTTGCAAAAAAAAGTATTCCTCAAAAAGTGCAAGACCCATTAAGTGGATTTTTTAAAATAAATAAAAAAACAGTCCAATATGATATTAGCTCTGAAGGATACAAAGTGTTACTCAGCATCCTCGCAGCAAATCCAAAAGCTAAAGTAAAAGAAATACCATTCACCTTTAATGATCGAAGAGCAGGCCAGAGTAAAGTTAGGCCAAAAGTCGCTATTGATTTCTTAAAGACCTTAACAAAAGCATACACTACAAAGTATGATACTTTCTTAAAATTCTGCGCGGTAGGATTAACAGGAGTGCTAGTGAATACAGGGATTCTTTATTTTTTAACAGAATTTGCTCACGTTTTTTATTTACTCTCCGCAGTTATTGCAATTCAAGTAAGTATTTTCTCAAACTACACGCTCAACAGATACTGGACGTGGAAAACAAAGAAAAAACATTTTTTCAAACAATACATACAATTTAATTCAATATCTCTTCTTGCACTCCTTGTAAACATTACTATTCTCTATCTAGGTACAGAAAGCGGATTACACTATCTCTTTGCAAACCTTATCGGCATCGCAACAGGCACACTTATTAATTTTTACGGGAATCACAAATGGACGTTCAAATAAAAAAATACTGGATTGTCATACTCCTTATTGGTTTTGCACTACTGTATGCAACCTACGTTGGTAGTCACGAGTACTGGGATGAGGCAGTATATTTATCAAACGCGAGAGATAAAGTTAATCAAAGTTATTTTCTTGAAGATTTTCGTTTTCCACTCCTCGAATATACAGTAGGATTTTTCTGGTTATTTTTTCCTCTCAGCACCATCAGTGCCCAATCGCTTATGATCGTGTTTAGTCTTTGGTCTATTTGGATTTTATATGTCTTACTTAAAGAAGAAAAGATACCAACACCTATTCAAATAGGAATACTACTACTTTACGGCCTCATGCCTCTTCTTCTTGAATGGTCGTTTCGAGCGTATGGAGATATTCCCTCTATTGCTGCAATGATGATGAGTATTTACGCATATATTCGCTACACAAAAACAAAAACATCTTTCTGGCTATATATGTGGGTTGCCATGGCAGTAGTGAGTTTCTTATTTAGATTCTCAACTATTCTTTTTATCATACCACTAGGAATTCATTTTCTCTCAGGGAAAAAAGATATTCTTAAAGCAATCTTGGCAGGACTTCTCCTTCTAAGCCCTTGGCTTATTTTTAATTACATTACCTATGGAAATCCTCTTTGGGATTTAACTGCACAAGGAAGTGTTATTCTTGAATATACTACCATGCAATCAGTAAGCGAATGGATCCCTGCACTTCAACAAAATTTTCACTACATTTTATTATTAAGTATGATAGGACTAGTAACACTAAAGAAAAAAGACCATCTTCCATTACTTCTCGCAAGCATTCTTCTTATTCACGTACTCTTTCATAGTTTTGTTGTTCGACTAAAGCTTGATCGATATATATTAGTGTTCGCACCATTTATTTTTTTCTTTGCAGCTAGAGGAGCACAACAGCTACAGCAACGACTAAAACAACAAGGAAGAAAAATAATAATAGGCATATTTGCACTTCTCATTATTATAACTACAAGTCACGCCATCTCTTATCATCAACAATTTGTACAAGATGAAACCTGTAAAGAATTTTATGAAATAAGTACTCAGCTTTCTATTCCTCAAGGAGCAAGAGTTGCTTCAACAGACTGGGCATATTATGGATGGTTTTTAAACGTTCATGCAAGTGCAACCTGGACAAGTAATCTTAGTGATTTATTTTATCCTATCCCTCCAGACTACATTATCCTTCACAAACCAGGAAGCATACAGGTAGATTATGAAGCGTTTGCAACGAGTCCCCATCTGGAAAAAATACAACAACACAAAGTAAATTGTGGGCGAGAAGTAATTATCTACAAGGTGAACACTTATAAAGAAATCACCATTTAAAAAAAGAAAATGATAGGCGAAATATTACTCTATATAGCAATCTTTTTCGGGCTATACACGTCTATTTATTTTCTCTTCACCTTATTTGAGTCAGGAAATAAAGTATATTACGGGGAATCTGAAAATTATCCTGTAGTAACAATTTGCATTCCTTGTTTTAATGAAGAAAAAACGGTTCAGAAAACATTAGCAAGTCTTATACGTCTTGATTATCATAAAGATAATCTAGAAATTATTGTTGTTGATGACGGAAGTTCTGATAAAACGTATAAGCGAGCTATGCAATTTGCAAAACGACATCCTCAACACGATATTAAAATTTTTCAAAAAGAAAACGGTGGAAAACATACTGCATTAAACCTCGCTATCGAAAAATCAAGAGGTGAATTTTTTGGAGCTCTAGATGCAGATAGTTTTGTTGACAAGCTTGCATTAAGAAGAATAATGAAATTCTTTGAAGATGAAACAGTAACTGCAGTTACTCCAAGCATGAAAATTTACAAACCAAAAGGTTTCTTACAGAGAATTCAATCTATCGAGTATTTAATAGGGATTTTTCTTCGAAAAGTGTTTGCCGAATTAGGCAGTATTAATGTAACTCCCGGACCGTTTAGTATTTATCGAAAATCTTTCTTTGAGAAACACGGAACCTACGTCTCCGCACATAACACCGAAGATATTGAGATGGCTCTACGTATTCAAAGACATCATGGAGTTATTGAAAATTCAAGTAATGCATTTGTCTACACTGTCGGACCTAGTAATTTCACAACTTTATACAAGCAACGAATACGGTGGTATTATGGATTTCTAAAAAATATTTTTGACTACAAAGACTTGTTTGGAAGAAGACATGGAAATCTCGGAATGTTCATTCTTCCCTCATCATTATTCTCCGTATTCTTATTAATTTCAATAGTGTTTTATCAACTTATCCTTCTCAGTGATCGGTGGTTTCAACAGTATTTAAGTTTTCGAGCGATAGGATGGGATTTTAGTCAAGTACAATGGTTTAATTTCGATCTCTTCTTCATGAATACAAATGCAACGATTATTCTAGGATTATTTTCATTACTCTTTGCAATTGGAATACTTTATATAGCAAAAGAAATTTCAGAAGAACGAAGCCCAATCTTACTCTCATACATATTTTTTGTAGCAGGGTATTGGATCTTATACGCGTATTGGTGGATTGCATCAATTATCCGAGTAATCCGAGGGAAAAAAGTAAGTTGGGGACACAAGTCAGAAAATGAGTAAAAAACAATTATCAACACAACGGTCATTTACCGTCCTTATTTTAACTATTGTTATCTTTTCATTAGGTATTTTAGTAGGTAATCTTATTACTAATCAAAAAGTAGACCTTCTTGTAGATATTACTCAAGACTTACAAACAAAAACGTTAAGCACGGAAGTAAGTTTTCAAATTTTACAAGAAAATATCTGCGCTACCGACTCAAGTTTTATTTTAACTGAGGATCTAGTGGAACTTGCTGAACGACTCGATTTTTTAGAAAATGAATTAGGTTGGGATCATCCTCGAATTGTTGAATTAAAAGAACAGTATTTTATTGTACAAGCAAGACACTGGTTAATGAATAAAAAACAAGTAGAACAATGTTTAGATGAACAAAATGAAAATGAAAGTATTATTCTTTATTTCTATTCCAATAGAGGAGATTGTCCTCGATGTCAACAACAAGGAACAGTAATTTCCTATCTTCATTCTCGATACGAAGGAATGAAAGTATACTCTTTTGACATTACTAGTCCAACCCCTGTTGTGCAAACACTTATTGAAGTGTATCAATTAAATCGCGCACAATTACCTGCAATGATCATTAATGAAGAAGTAGTGCAAGGATTTAGAAATGCTGATGAAATTATAACAATTATTCAATCCCAACAAGATAATGCTTCTTCTTCAACAACAGAAAGTTTTCCAGAAATAATTAATGAATGAAGTGGAGAACCAAAATTTTTTTCTCGAAGTTCTTGTAATGAGCCAGTAATCACTTTAAAATCTTTGTGACCCAATCGTGCAACGCCAACTGCAAGTGTTTTGGGAGTAAGAACATTTTCTCCTCGTTCGTTCTCAATAGCGAGTAAAACATCAATACCTTGGGCGACGGTCATAAACCGAGGAGGTTGAGGAGTAGTTTTTCCTTTCAACAAGTCTTCACGATTTGGTTCTGCAACTTTAATATCAAGCAAACAAAGCGTGTGTAAACCTACAGCTTTATTTTGTTTAATAACACCATAAGGAGTATGCGGTAACCATCCATCATCAGGAAAAACGATACTAGTTGTTTTCCCATATTTATATAATTCTAAACCAACAATACCTACCGCGCTAAGAATACTTGCGTTAAAAATGACTTCACAAGTAACACCTAATTCTTTTGCTCGAAGCTGTAAATCAGTATGGGTTGTCGCTCCAAAAACATCTCCAACAATAAGTAAAGCAATATCTTTTTCTTTTGCAGGAAGAAGGATGTTTTCTTCAGCCTCACCCTCGACCAAGGTTCTTGGCGCAAGAGTAACAGGTTTTTGATAAAAATCTTCAAGTTCTTCTTTTGAAGAAGAGAGAATAGACGTATAATGTTCAAGAAAAACAGTATCACAGCTTCGAAGAGTGTTTAGTCCTTTTACTGAAATATCTTCCACATCACAAAGTCCAATACCAATAATAAATAATGTCATAAAAAAAGAAAAGAAAAATGAATTTATATAGTTAACGACACAAAAAGCATCGTCAACTAAGAGTATTGTTTTCGTCGTTTTTTCTCAACAAAGAAAAACAAGAGCAACAATAACACAATAAGTAAGAATATCCGCGCATAGCTTGGAGAAGATTCCTTAACAAGTTCTTCTGGTTGATCTTCAACTTCTTCTCGAACTAACTGCTCAATATACACAGTAGCTTGATCGTTTAAGATCCCATCGTATCGAAGAAGAATATCCTCAACA
>SKGA01000003.1 GCA_007117735.1 Candidatus Woesearchaeota archaeon
AATTTATCTAATTCTTTACCTGCACGACCAACAAAAGGAATACCTTTTTGATCTTCTTTCTCGCCCGGAGCTTCACCAATAATAAGAATTGAAGCGTTCGGATTGCCCTTTCCAAGAACAAGATTTTTCGCAGTATCATTTAGAGGTAAAGAAGCATCAATTATTCTTTGTGCAAGAAAAGAGAGATCATCAACCATAAAAATAATCAAAAAGAAGAAGTATATAAAATTAATCTTAAAATAGTTACTGAAAAAAGGTTAGCATATTAATTGTTTGTCGTTAACTACGTAGTATAGTCAACGATAAGTTGTTTACGATAGTGGTTGTTTATCGTTAACTAATTAGTTCATAAAAAAATAAGGTAAAAAATGCATTAGTTTTGTCGTTTACCAAAAAAAAGAAAAAATTAATGCACAATAATTTGTGCATCTAAAGAACAAGCATTACAGTCAATAGCAAAAACACCTGTTTTTGTAGCTGTAAACTCAACAATGTTACCAGGAGATAATTTCTCATATACGCCTAATTCCGGAATGGAGATCATATCCGAAACAGATGAAGAGAAAAACAACTGAACTACTTCACCTTTATTTACTACGATAGTTGCGCCGGAAAAAACATCGTAGCTTCGCATCATTGTATCCACACACGGAGACGAAGGAGCAGTTTGCCCACCCATTAATTCAGCTACAACAAACGTAGTAGGTTGTATTTGTTCTTCATAAAGAGGTGCAGGAGATCTTGCGAAAAGAAAGATCCCAAATAACACCACTGCAATTAAGATATACATATACCATTTCATTTGTACATCAACCCCTAATCAACTCGGATAAAGACAGGCGGTCTTCGAACTCGCTCAATAGTAATATGTACATCTTGAGAGATTTCGTGCATACCATCACTTACAGCGATAGTTACCGTATAATTTCCTGCATCTCCAAAGTCAGTCTGAAATGTTTGTTCAGTCATGAAACCAGTATAAGTAATAGTTAAATCATCACCGTCAGGATCTTGTGCATTTACTTCAAGATCAATAAGGTCCCCTTCACGAACAGTAATATTACCTAATAAGTCCATTGTTGGAGGTCGGTTAAGCTGATTTACCACGATTCGTAGCGGTGTTGAAACATCATGTTCCCCATCACTTACTACAATATCTAATTCATACGTTCCTGCATCTCCAACTTCAGTTTGCCAGAAACCAGTTGTATCAAATAAGATAGGGTATCGGATAGTAATATCATCACCATCTGGATCATATGCTTGAACATCTAATTGAACTGGATCACCTTCCATAACAACGATAGAATCAAGCGCTTGTACAACAGGAGGTCGGTTTACTTCCTGCACCTCAACCACTACAGTATGTTGCGAATCTCGATTACCATCACTTGCAACAATAAGAACTTCATATGTTCCTGCGTCACCAAAGTCAGTTTGTTTTGTGAAATTATTCATAAATCCAAAAAATTCGACAGTAATTGGATCTCCTTCTTCATCATAAATTGAACAATCTAATTCAATAAAATCTCCTTCGTCAACAACTACTCGAGTCGGGCAATCAATCACAGGAGGTTTATTTGAAGGAAGAACAATAACTCGTACTTGCTCAGTTGTGGAGAGAAAACCATCATTTGCAGTAATAGGGATTGCATACGATCCTTCATCCCCATCTCGAGTTTGCCATGTTCCATCAACAGCAAACGGAGCTCCATACGTATATCGAATAGGACCACCATCAGGGTCAATTGCTCGAATAAAACTTAAATCAGCAACCTCTCCTTCAGTTACTTCAATCGTTGTAAAAAAGTCATCAAGAATTTCTTCTGTAGACTCATCATCAGTTTGATCTACTTCTTGCTCGCCATTTTCAGGTGCGAGAGTTTGATTAGTCATATTTAGTTCTGGAGTTTGATTTGTTGTTTCAACAACTTGAACTGCACAAGCAGACAATGCAAACACCAATAACAAAGATAATACTAAAGTTATTTTTTTCATCTTTAAACCACCACACGCGCGATATATGCGCTAAAAAAAGTAAATGAAGGGAGATTTATAATATTTTCCATTCTCGAGTGAAAACGAAATTGTTCCGAGAATAAATACGAAAGGTATATAAATAAGTACCAGTATAGATTAATGTATACTAAGAGGTGTATTATGTGTGAATTTCATTTGAAAGGTAATTGTTTTCATCCAAACAGAGTTATCAAAGGATCTGTAGCTATTCCTTGTACAGTTCACTCATGTGGAGACTGTACAGATAAAGAATGGCAAGAAGAACAAATTCAAGACTTTATTAATTACTATAAGGAATTAGCAGCGATGAGTAATCTCGAGTTACCAACGTTTGCACAAGAAAAACCGAACCCAAAAAGAACAGAAATATTTGGTTAAAACGTTGCATTCACTCTATCAATAAGCGTAGCAATTTCTAAACCTTTTTTTGTAAGAATAAGAACTTTTAATCTACCTCGCTTTTCAAAAGTAACCAAACCAGCAGACTGCATATCTTGTAATACTTTAACTACGTGACTATACGTGCAATCAACTTGTTTTGCAAGAGAAGATGCATACACTTCGCCATTCTTTCTTAATAAATGAATAAGCATCAATGCAGGTTTTTCTCGAAAAAATACATTAAAAATCTTTTTTGTTTTAACCATATACTACCCCAACCTATATATCCTAAGATATATTATGAAAACAATAAAAGATATATAAATCTATTGGTTTACATACCTTTCTAAAAAAAATTAAATATCGTCAGTGCTTGAAATCGCATCGCCACGATAAATCTCAGCAAAGCTAGGAGTGATAACAATATAATCTTCACCAAAACCAGCAATGTCGCCATCAATCGCTTGACATGTTTTTTTCAATTTATTAATAGCACGTTTTAACTCTAAAAGATCTCGTTCTTTTAACGGTTTGATATTAATAAGTACAATAGTATAACTTTGACGAAGCGCGTCAAGAATTTCCTTTACATCACTAAAATCTTCAATAACAAACGGTCGAACAACAACTTTTTGTTCACGTTCTCTTGAACTAGAAGTATCTAACTCAACGTATTCGTCATCACCAACAATATCATCTGCTTCATCAAAAGCAGAACTTTTTTTTCCTAATGAAAATAATCCTTTCATGTATTAACCCTCCACACATATTTTTTTAGTAATGTATTCTTTATAAATTTTTTTATTGTTGCTTTTTCTTCTCAGCTTCAATTTGTTGAATCATTTCCTTAATAAGCACCGTTAATTTTCGTTCATACAAATGCAACGAAGTAACATGACGCTTTACATCAGACTCAATATGTCTAATTGCTTGAATCTTCTTTCGCTCATGCTCAATAAGAGAACGTAGATGATCTAAGTTAGTATGTGCTTGAGTGAAATCTTGAGTAAGCACCGCATCACGAACTTCTGCAGCCGCAGAATGTTTAGAACGATAACCATATTTTTGCAATTCTTCATAATGCTTCTGAACTTCCATTTCAAGATGAAGTAAATGTTCAATACTTTGCAACATATGCCTTAGAATACGTTGCACATCATGAGACTCTTGAAGCAACTTCTTTTCAATATCATCTAAATGAGAAGTTCCAGATACTGACTGGGCATGTTTCTCAAATAAAGTTTTCATATGATTTTCAAGAACATAATCTTTCTTCAAATCATTCTTAATAAACTCAGTTCGCTTATGAATATCGTGTAAAATGGACTCAAGTGAACGAACAACAGAATCTTCGTGTTTCATCTTAGTAATTAAACTAGCCAGATCACGAGACAACGCCTGCAAATAACCGTGCATCTTATTCGCTTCATTTTGCTCTGCAGCAGCAGTCGCTTTACGAAGTAAATCAGCCAGATGATCAACTTGACCAAGCTCATCACCAGCTAACTCAGAAATATTTTGTAAAGAAGAATCAAGAGAAGATAAATCTCGTTCAATCTTTTGATAGTTTTTTTCATCCAGGGATAAAGACTTTTGAACGTTCAATAAATCTTGTTTTGCCGTTAAAGCTTTTCCTTTTTCACTATAAAAGGTTGCCTGTTCCTTACGCATGTCTGTCGCAGCTTCAAAGTGACTTTGACGATTACGATTGACGAAAATAATACCCATGAAAATAAGAAGAGTAATAAAAGCAAAGGTGAGAAAGAGCGTACCCCAACCAAGAATAACATTAAAAACAGATTGCTGAACAACGCCCACTAAGCCAATACCTAACGCAAGCCAACGAGCATACCTATCAGTATCCTCTCCTCGAAAAATAGTTATTTTTGATAAATAGAACATTAAACCAAAAACAATAAGAAATAAACCAATAATAGGGATAATATCAAGAATACCTCCTGCAAGAGCGCTAATATCTCCACCAGAAAGAAAGCCTTGAAACCCTCCTACAAAACTAGCAAACGCGTCATCAATAGTATATGCAAAAACAGAAGGAAGAGCAAAAACGAATGCAAAAAGCGCACTCACAGACCATTTCGACTTTGTTAAAACACCCATATACTACGATAAAGAGAAGAACAACTTTTTAAAAGTATCTATTTTAGGGAAAATTACACGCCTAAATGAGAAAGCATCGCCTCAACATCAAAGGATTCTAAATCATCATACGTCTGCCCAACGCCTAAGAATAAGATAGGTTTCTTCGTGACAAAACTCGCACTAAGAGCAGCACCACCCTTCTGATCAACATCAGCTTTTGAAAGAATCATACCATCAATACCTACTGCTTTATCAAAAGCAACCGCTTGTTGTACGCAATCATTACCAGTAATTGCTTCGCCAATAAATAAGTTAAGATGAGGTTTATTGACCCGAATAAGCTTAGCAAGTTCATCCATGAGATTAGAATTTGATTGTAAACGACCAGCAGTATCGACTAAAACAACATCAATACCTTTCGCCTTAGCATGAGCAATCGCATCAAAAGCAACAGCAGCAGAGTCAGAACCATACGCTTGTTTAATCAATTTCACCTCAAGAGCATCAGTGTGTTCTTGAAGCTGATCGATAGCAGCAGCTCGAAACGTGTCAGCAGCAGCAACAACAACAGATTTGTTATGAGATTTAAAATACTGAATAAGTTTAGCAAGAGTGGTTGTCTTTCCACTACCATTCACACCAACAATCGCAATTACTAGCGGTTGATGCTCCTTTGTTTTTTCTAACAAATCAAAGGAAGGTTGGTCAAGAATAGAACGTAAAGAAGAACGTAAAGAAGAAAGAATCACTTCAGAAACAGATGAACGAGAGATATTCTCAGAAGTGAGAGAATCATGCAAATCTTGTTTAATTTTTTCAATCACCTCAAGAGCAACACCTTGTTCTAATAATCCTAACTCAAACTCCCAAAAGATTTCTTCAAATGTTTCTTCAGTAAGTTGGAATTTAACAAAACGCTCTTTTAATTTAGAGAAAAAACCTTTCTTCTTTTTTGTCGCATCAGCAACATCTTCAGTTAATAAATCAGCACGAGCAACATCTTTTGAAGGTTGATCATCTTTAGACGCATCCTCTTCTACATCACTTTGCTCGACGAATTCTTGAGCTTGAGCGGGTTTGGGAGAATCGTTTACAGGTTGATCGTCTTTAGCAACAATATCTTCTGGCGTGGAGGAAACAACATCTTCTAGCACAGGATCATCAGTTTCAGAATCGCTAACAATATTTTCACTCTCCTCTTGAAGAGGAGCAGGTTCTTTAACACTACTTTCTTCATGAGCATCAACAAGAGAATCCTTAGGTTCAGCTTCATCTTGAATTGGTTTGACATCTTCAATAGCTTGAGTAGAAATATCTTCTTCTAACAGAGAAGAAGCATCTTGAGTTTGCTCAACAATATCTTGAGGAACTTCTTCAGGAGAAACCTCCTCACTCACTTCCTCAGCCTTAGAACTAAAACGATCGATAGTCTCTTTTAATTTCTTTTTCAAAAAGCCAAACATTCTCAAGCACCTTTTTGTTCAATAGTAGATTCAATACGATTTTCAAGAGCAAGAATACGATCAATAAGCTGTTCACGAAGCTGTAAGGAACGATCATGCTGCGCATGTAACTGTTCAATTTGATCCTCAAGAGCCATTTTTGCATCATCAAGAGAACGATCGATAAGAACTTCAGCACCAACAGCCATACGAACAGAAGACGCGTCAGCAATTTTTGCCTCAACAAACACGCCACTCCCTAAAGGAATAAGTAATTCTTGAGAATCTGAACACTCATCAAGCAATTGACGAGCAGTTTTTGTTCGTCGTAATTCTTTTTGAGCAAGGTCAAGAGAAGAATCTAATTGTTGTAATTGTTTTGATAAAAGTTCTAAATCCAAGTAATCCTGAGCAGAAACTCCATCTTTCAATTATCATCACCAAGGAACCCTAACGCGCTATCAGCATGAACAATTTCTGGACCACCAGAAGCTTGACCAATAATAAAACCATTATTATTCGTTACTAAACCACTACGAATTTGAGTTGTACCTAAATTAACCGTACCTGTTTGAAGAGCGATACCTAAAAAGGATTCAATCATTTCCAATTGTTCATCAGAAAATTCATAACTCGCAACACCATACTTATCATTAGAAACAACATAAGAACCAATAGTCGTTGCTTCATCATTTAAATCAACACGTTGACAAGGAAGATCAAACGCCTGAGCAATCGCATCTTTTTCTTCTTCAGAAAAGACAGAGGACACCAATACACCTTTTTTCGAAGCAAGAACATTGTTACCTAAACACGTCTGCTTAGTATGAATAATCTCATAGGGCACGTTTAGAGCATCAAGAATAGCCTTTTCATGATCGAATAAAATATGTGGAACAATAAACTTCTCCCCATTGGTAGCCATAAACGCTCCAATAAGACCAGTACCTGCGATAGTTAATTCAACAACTTCCGCTTGAAAAATAGAACCTAATAATTTCTTATCCTCATCCCCTACTTCAGGAGAGACGAAAACAATGTTATCTAGTGCGACAATATACAAACCAACAAGGCTTGTTCCCTGAACATTCATTTTAGCTACGTGCATACAAACAAGAAAAGAAACAAGACTTTAAAAACCTTGTCATGAGAACATCATAACTTTCGATTATGAATAGTGACTTGAATAGGACCGAAATGAACCTCCTGATCCAAATCAACTTTTCGCTGATTTTCTAAATGTAACAACGGAAGAAACGTAAATACTTTATCCTCTTTCTGATCAGTAGGCAATAAATCATGAAAAAAGACTTTTGCGGTAGGTTTAATAAACAATTTTGCCAATTTATTATGAATAGAATTCATCGTCTCGGACAAATCAAAGACTTTTGTTGGAGCCTTGACTTCAACCTCGTCACGATTTCTTGAAAGAACACGCTGACGTTTTAAATCCTGATCAAGAGCAGACTCTAGCGCATCAACAAGGTCAAAGACAGAAACTTTTCTCTCACGAGGCTGAGGAGTTCGAGGAACAATCTTTTTCTGGTCTTGTAAAAATTGTTGTAAACCAACTTGTTCAAATTCAAAAGGCTCTTCTTCAAGAAACTCTTCTTCAAGCTCAGGACCATTAATTAAAGAATCAAGACCAGCAATATCATCAAGAAGAAGTTGATCACTTTTAATTTTTAATAAAAGGCTAGAAGCAAGAACCATTTTTCCACTCACACGAAAATCCATCTGTTTTAAATCAGTAAGTAAATGAAGAAATTTTTGAGCTAATAAGGACACATCAATATTCCAAGGATCCATACCTTCACTCTTTACCAAATCAAGAAGAACATCTTTCCAATTCAGATCATCTTCTTTCATCACAATATCAAGAACTAACTCATGATTCGTTTTTGTAGACGGAATTGTTTCAACCACAATAAAAAAAGAACAGAGAAAATATATAAAAGTATTTATTTTTATTTAATAGATTTTTTTCGCATAAAATCCTTCAAATCAGCAAGTACCGAAGAATCTTTTCGCCTATTAAACTCAGAGGAAGAAACTATTGAATGAAGAGAATTAATTAAAGAAGGAACATTAGCCCAAGCATCTCTTTGAACCACATGAGTATCCTCAGAAGAAACAGGAGAAAAATCCCCAGTATAAGATCGAACAACACGTAAAGGAATATCTTGAAATATAGAATCACTTAAATCAACAGCAGCAGAATAAGAAACAATTCCTTCAGGATGGCTATCAGAATAAGGAAGAACAAGGTTATTAGTAGGAAAGAAAGAATAAACGCCCTGGACAGGTTTATCAAACCTATTTAAAAAACGAGGAAGTAAAAGAGCACTACTCCCGTGAGTTACAAAAACAAGAGGAAGATCAGAATAATACTCAGATCGTTTAGTAGCAACAGTATCAAGTGCAGCATAAATAGAATCTGCAGACAAAATCTTTTTTTTTGAAAAATCAAAAAGAGTAACAGGATGTTTACCTGAAAGTAACCGAGAAAAACCATTTTGATAAGAATCTCTAGGAACACCTAACTCAGGCAAAAAAAGAATATTTGCAGCATCATCAAACAAACCATCATATTGGCGTACAGACATAGTGAAAGAAGAACTCTCTTCAGGATCTATCCTATAATTTCTAATTGAAGAACGGGAAAACATAAACAAGAAAAATACAGCATCATTTATAAGTGTTTCTTAAAAGTAGTAACGCGGAACTCATTTATTATTTAAAAAAATAAACCATGAAAACAAAAGTGGGCCTGCCCGGACTCGAACCGGGGACATCCGCCTTGTAAGGGCAGCGTCATAGCCACTAGACCACAAGCCCAAAAGAGAATGAAAAGAAGAAAAGACTCCTTTATAAATTTATCTACCACTTGGCATATTTTGCTCTACGACCAAGCAACTCTTCAATACGCAATAATTGATTATATTTCGATACACGATCACTTCGTGCAGGAGCTCCCAGCTTAATTTGACCAACACCCAAACCAACAGTTAAATCTGCAATAAAAGGATCCTCAGTCTCCCCACTACGATGACTCACCATCACGTTCCACCCAGCATCAAGAGCAAGAGCAGAAGAAGCCATACTCTCTGTAATCGTACCGATTTGATTCATCTTTAATAATAAAGAATTACACATTTTTTGCTCAATAGCCATTTGTACACGAGCAGGATTTGAAACAGTCAAATCATCACCAACAATTTGCACCTTCTTACGGGAAAGCTTTTTTGTTAAAGATTGCCAAGCAGGAAAATCATCCTGATCAAAAGGATCCTCTAAAGAAACAAGAGGAAATTTAGCAAATAAATCTTCATAATACTTTTGTAAACGTTGAGAAGACCATTTTTGAGAAAGATATGTTTTACCATTAAAAAATTCACTAGCAGCAGGATCCATCGCAAACGCAACTTCTTTTTCATACCCGACATTTTCAACAGCTTTTGAAATAAAATTTAAAGCCTGACGAGCATCTTTAAGAGGAGGAGCAAAACCACCCTCATCGCCAACGCTAGTAGCGAGAGAACCATACTTTTTGTGCAATAAACCTTTTAATTCATGATAGGTTTCTGCAACAATTTGCGTAGCTTGAGAAAAAGACTTTGCCTTAATAGGAGCAATCATAAACTCTTGCATCTCAAGTTCATTACCTGCATGAACACCACCATTTAAAACATTTGCAAAAGGAACAGGTAAGGACATTTTCCTTCCAAATTCAGTATGTAAACCCTCGACAAGAGGAATATTTTGATACTCTGCAAGAGCACGACGAAACGCCATGCTTAAAGGAAGAATAGCATTTACCCCATAGCGAGATTTGTTAGGAGTATTATCTAGAGCAATAAGAAACTCATCAAAATCAGCAGGAGTAGAAAAATTCCTACCAATGCACTGTTTTGCAAGTTTTTTAACATTCGCAACAGCCTTAAGCACACCTTTCCCTCCGAAAGCAGGTTTATTATCTCGTAATTCGACAGACTCATGAATTCCTGTCGATGCACCACTGGGAGCGATTCCCGAACCTTGACCCCTCGTTAATAATACATGAGCTTCGACAGTAGGATTACCACGACTATCGAGAACTTGACGTGCATGAATTTCTTTAATTTTAACCATTTTAATTATTCCTCGTATATGCTTGTACTAAATATTGTTTTGCCATTCGATGCGTGTTGAAATAACTCCCATTTAAGGAAATTGCACGCTTCATAATCTGAATAAACTCCTTTTTATTATGATAAAATGTTGGAAGCACATCATGTTCTAAAACCCAATATAATGAGTCCGCATCTGCAGCATCCTCATCATCAGCACTAGAAAATTCATAACCAATATTCCAACCAGTTATATTATGAATACCACCTTCAACCCACCAACCGTCAGGAATAGAAAGAGAAGGAACACCATTCACTGCAGCTTTCATACCGCTCGTCCCAGAAGCTTCAAGTGGACGCTTTGGCGTGTTTAACCATACATCAACACCAGGAATAAGTAATGAAGCAACATACATATCATAATTTTCTAGAAACACCAAAGAAATATCAGGAGCGAGTTCTCTAGCAAGATTACGAATTCGTTGGATAATCTCTTTACCTTGATGATCTCGAGGATGAGCCTTACCAGCATAAATAATTTGAATTTTACCAACAGTATTACTTAAGTGTTTGAGACGAGGAATATCTCGAAGAAGAAGATCCGCACGTTTATACGCAGTCGCACGTCTTGCAAAACCCAAAGTAAGAACTTCAGGATCAAGATCAACACCAGTTTTTTCTTTTACATAAGAAAATAATAACTCTTTAGATTCACGGTGAGCAGCTATTAACTCCTCATCAGGAATTTTAATCGCATTACGTAACTCTAAATTATGTGTACGCCAATCGATAATATGCTTATCAAATAATTGAGCAATAGGTTTACTCGCCCAAGTACCTACATGAACACCATTAGTAATATAATGAATAGGATATTCGGGAAACATTTTTTTAGATACTTCTTGATGTTTTCGAGCAACAGCGTTAATATAACTAGAAAAATGCATAGCAAGACGAGTCATACTAAACTTCCCATCACGAACAGACGAAGCAAGCAACTCTTGAGGCATCTTTCCTTTAAAAAAATGATAAATATCTTCAACTGGAAACGCATCGTGACCTGCAGCTACAGGAGTGTGAGTAGTAAAAGAACACAATTTTTGTAACGCCCGTCTTTTTTCAGCCTCATCATGTACTTCGTGAAGCTCATTATACAATTCATATATTAAAAACGCAGCATGACCTTCGTTCAAATGATACTTTTTAGGAAAATGATTTAATTTACGAAGAAGACGAACACCCGCAATACCAAGAACCATTTCTTGACGTAAACGATACGTATTGTCACCACCATATAAATGACTTGTTAAACCTCTATCCTCAGGAGCATTTTCTTCAAGATTCGTATCAAGAAAATACACTGTTACTTGATGCCCACCTGCGCCTGTAAGAATATGTTTCCACGCAGTTACGTTTACTGCCCGATCTTCAATAACAACCTCCACCACATGGGGAACTCGTTGCATAAACCGTTCCTTCTCCCAAACAACATCGTGTTCTTGTTGAAAATGATCATCAGTAAACGTTTGATCAAAATAACCTTTTTCACTGAGCAACGTTACTGCAACAGTATCTACCCCCAGATCAGCAATACCTTTGAGCGTATCACCTGCTAAAACGCCAAGACCACCACTGTAAGTAGGGATTTGATGAGATAAGCCAATCTCCATGCTAAAATATGCAATGAGATCATGACATGAAGCAAGTAATTGAGAAGTAGGGGACGAATTGTTTTGTTCCATAACACCTATCAGAAGATAATTATTTATAAGCATTCTGTTAAAACTCTTAAGTGAAAATAATTAAAGAATATCGTTACTGAATATTTAATGTCGAATCAATACGTTTTGCAAGCGTAGACATTTGATCAAACACTTCATCAACACCTTTACGAATATCAGCAATAAGAGCCTCTAAATTTTCATAATCAATGAAATATTTATTTCTGAAATTAGTTACAATACCCGCATCCATCATACGATTAAGATGATGAATAACTGTTCCTCGAGAAAGACCTGTTTGCAACGCAAGTTCATCGCTTGACAAGCGAACATCAGCTTGGAGTGCACGAACAAGAATAATAAAAATACGATAACAACTCTTGTCTTTATCACGATAACCAAATAAACCTAAACTTTGACCTAAGAGTAAAAGTAAGTTATTGACATTTTCCTCAGCCATACTTTCTTGACGAACAAGAGTAACTTTTGTAATACGCATAAAATAATAAAAACAGAAGAAATATTTAAACTTTTAGTTAAGAAGGAAATAAGAATTATGTTAACAAAATGAAGTGTAAACCCGACACGCATCCAACTGCTCAGGCATCAAATAAGTATCACAATTAAATGACAATTGTGCACGAAAACATTTTCGCGCATCAATATTCAAAAATAAACCAGCAGCATCAGAATGATAAAAAGAAGTATTAAGAATAGGGTGAATTACTTCACCAGAAAGATGATAAATCCTATTCACTTCACCTGGAGGATTAAACGATCCAGTAATAGAAAAAGGTAAGAAATCAACATACGTTTCATCTTCTAGAGAAATAATTAACTCAAAACTATCATCAAGTTGTGCTTCATACTGTTGAGAAAGTGAAGGAAGTTGAAATGAAAGAACAAAATCAGTAGGCGTTGAACGAGCAACAATAAACTGTTGTCGAACAAAAGAATGAACACTCGCCATAGTTTCTCGCTCTACTTGAACGGAACGGTCAATAATTTGAGACTGAATAGAAAAGAAAAAAACAATGAACACAAAAAACATAAAACTAACAAGTATGACAAATTCAACAGCACTTTGAGCTCGCTTCATGAAACCACCGATAAACGAATATAAGAAATACCATTATCAAGAATATTCTGAACACGAATCTTATTCAAACCTGGCTCTACAGGAAGAACACAACCACTCGAACAAGAAAACGTTGAGGCATTCACTAAATACGCATCTGAAACCACTAAAATAGTCGACTCAGGAGAACCATGACGAATAACTAAATCAGATTGAAAAGAAGGAGTACTATACAAGACGATTTCATTAACTACAGGAGGAACAATCACCTCAATAGTTTGCCAAGAATCAACACCTATTGATGAAATCAAATCAGCAGTAAGAGACAATTCCCTTGCTAAAGAAAATAATTGAGAAGAAATAACTGCATCTTGAGACGAAGAAGTATAATTAAGAAACAATACCGAAGCAGGAATTAAAATCGCCAAAGAAAAAGCCACGATAAGTAAAAATTCTAAAGAAGATTGACCGGACGTTTTCATGAACTACACCTCATATACACTGCTTTAAGACGTAAAACTATATAAGCTTACCGGCGAGAACAACTCTGCCCATCAGGAGTATCTTTGACTATAAAACCTTTTTCAGCTAAGATATCTCGTAATTCATCACTTTTTTGGTAATCTTTTTGCTCACGAGCAAGAGACCGTTCCTGTAAGATATCAAGAACATCTTGAGGTAAAGATTCTTCCTCAAGAACCGAACGAGGAATAAAACCAAATAATCGATCAAGATCAAAAAGTAACTCAACTAATTCACCAGCTTGTTTATTACCAAGAGAATCAAACTCTTTGTTAATATGTTTTATCATCTCAAAGAAAGAACCGAGAGCTCCACTCACATTAAGATCATCAGCAAGTTGCTCTTCGATAGCTAAAATTTTTTCACGAACAACTAAACCTAAGGATTCATTATAATCATGCTCAGCACGAAGCGCATCAAGACGAACAAGAAGATCATCAACTTTATCTAAGTTTTTCTGAGCAGCAACTAAACCTTGTTTGGTGAAGTTAAGAGGAGAACGATAATGAGTTGCTAACAACACGTAACGAATTGCTCGAGGAGAAAATCCTTCTTGTATGAGACCATGAACATAATAAATGTTACCAACAGACTTAGACATTTTTTCTCCTTCAACAAGTAAGTGACGGACATGCAACCAATAATTAACATACGGCTTATTTAACGAACACTCAGACTGTGCAATCTCGCACTCATGATGAGGAAAACGATTATCTTCACCACCTGTATGAATATCAATAGTTTCAAATAAATCTTCATGAAGAGAACCATCTTTAAACGCATCAGATAACCATCGAGCAGCCATCGCGCTACACTCAATATGCCAGCCAGGATACCCTTTACCCCAAGGAGAGTCCCACTGCAAAATATGATTTTTAAACTTTGAATTACTAAACCACAACACAAAATCTTGAGGATGACGTTTATGAGGATCAGACTCTACACGAGCATGCGTCAATTTATCAAGCGTGTTACCAGACATTTCACCATACTTTGGAAAAGAAGTAATATCAAAATAGATATTTCCACCAGCATGATACGCATGACCAGTATCAAGAAGTTTTTGAATAAGAACAATCATTTCAGGAATAGAATCTGTTGCTTTAGGACGAGCCAATGGTTCTTTGAGAAATAAAGCATTCCAATCTCGAAGAAATTCATCAGTATACTGTTTTGCAATATCAAGAGGATGTTTTTTTTCTTTTTTGGCAGCAACTTCCAGTTTATCCTCACCATCATCACCATCATCAGTTAAATGACCAACGTCAGTAATATTCATTACCTGCAGTACCTCATAGCCTTGATATTCAAGAACTCTTCTAAGAAGATCAATAACAACAAAGGATCGAAAGTTTCCAATATGAGCAGTCGAGTAAACCGTAGGACCGCAGTTATACATACGAACGATTCCTTTCTGAACAGGTATAAATTTTTGGACTTTCTTATGAGGAGTATTATATAAAAAAACTGCCATAAAAAAAGAAGAAGAAAAGAAGTATTTAAACTCTTTGTTCGCAGAACATCATTTCTGGATATAGTTAACAACAAAAGTTTAGCATATTAATTGTTTGTTGTTAACTAACTAGTAAACGAAAAAAATCAAATAAAAAATGTATAGTTTTATCGTTTACTAACAAGAGAAGATTTATCTGTTAGACTTACTTGACGAGGAGCAGAGATAAGTGTAACATCTTTACCACAAACAGAATCTTTTACTTGAACAGATTCAAGAGTACTTCCCACGCCAATAATAGAACGAGAGATATGAACATCTGTTAAGGAAACATCTTCACCCAAAGAAACATGAGGACCGACAATAGAACGCTCAAGTTTTACTGATTGAGGAACATAACAAGGAGGAATAATAAGAGAAGAACCTCTCTTTACCACTTTATGTTTTGATTTTTTTTCAAGGAAATACGCATTCGCATCAAGTAACACTTCAACTCGACCACAATCAAACCATTGAGAAACTTCAACAGCTTTTACTTTATCTGTTTGAGTAAGATAATCAAGAACTTGAGCAATTTTATATTCTCCGTTCAAAGATTCTTCACGCTCATAAAAGGTGTTCAAAATAGTTTTAATACGATCACTGGATGAGAAGTAATACGCACCAATAATCGCTAGATTAGATTTTGGAAGTGCAGGCTTTTCCTCCAACTCATATACAAAACCATCAGCATCAACATTTACAACGCCGTAATGAGAAGGATCCGCAACTTGCATTGTAAAAACACCAGCGTCAACTGAAGCTTTACGTAACGCTTGCAATTCTTTTTTTAGATTAAAATCGATTAATGTATCTGCACCAAAGATAACATACAACTCATCATCAGTAGTTCCTTCAAGAGCAACACGTAAGGCACCACCATCACCATCAAGAACTTCTTGTTCTTTGAAAGTACAAGGTAGAGAAGGATAGTTTTTTTGAACAAACTCAATAATTTTTTCTTTGTGATAACCAACGATAACAATAACTTCTTCAGGTTGTAAGGATGCAACATCATCAAGAACATAAGAGAGTACTTCTTTACCAGCAATAGGAAGTAAAGCTTTTGAAGTAACAAAAGTATGTGGTTTGAGACGAGAACCTAGACCTGCAACAGGAATAACTACTTTCATAGGTGCTAGTGAATAAAACTCCCTTAATAAAGATTACGGTAATTGTCTTTATTTTAACGTGAGAACAAAAGCGCACGCCCAGATTCGAACTGGGGATCCGAGGGCTGCAACCTCGTGCCTTACCGCTTGGCCACGTGCGCACAAATAATTGTTACTTGAAACTAGCTTTTAAAATTATCGTTTTGTACGATGTAATTTGTACGCAACATATACGTTGGAGCAATATCCATAATACCACCATTTGGAGTGAAATTTGCAAAAATCTCTTTAGGAATCCAAAACATTAACGCCTTATAATCATTTGTTTGACGAACATAATCCATCATGAAAGGCAATTTGAGAAGAGCAACCTCTGCAATACTAGTGGCTACTGCAGCATTTTGGAGAAATGAACTTCCTGAATAATAACACAAAGTTGTGGCAGGACCAACAATCGCATCAATAGTATCTAATGTTCTCGCTTTTTTTCGTAAACCCATACTAGGAAAAAAGAAAAAAACTCCTTAAAAAAAGAATTCAAAAAAAGAACGAAAAATTTACGGAAATAATCGTTTTACTTCAATAGAGATTGCATCGTCAAGAATACGAATTTCACGAGGACAGACCGTATATTCGAGATTCTGTTCATCACAATACGCAATAAGATCTTCTTTCTCCCTATCAGAATCAAAACGAACAATCGCCACTAAACTATGAGAGGTAGCTGGTTGAAGAACGCGAGACTCGCCACAGCGAGTAACAAGATCCTGTTTTACTCGAGAAACAATAGACTCTATTTTCTCTCGACGTTCTTGGAGAGATTCAAGCAAATTTGCAAGAGCAGAAAAATCAAGATCTTCAAACTCATCATAAGAAGCAACAATAGTATCAAACAACTCTTTATTATTCGTAGCGAGAAAACCACCCTTACCAAGAGCAACAGGTTTTGCCTTACCAAAACTTCCTAAAACAATATCCCCATACTTCGCCTGATCAAGACCAATACTGCCAGACACATCATTAATAAGAAAAATATCTTGCGTAATACACCGATTATATAAGGACTTCATATCAAGAGGAGTGAGATACGCAGCAAGCGAATGAACAATAAGAATCTCATCCATACCATAATGTAACAATTCTTTTTCAGAAAAGGAACCATCAAGAGTCACCATAGAAGTTACTTCAAAACCATTCTTTTGCGCGAGAGGTAGATAAGTCATCCAACCACCATCTTCTTGTTTAAGAACATGACTTCTCCCCGCACAAACCTGAAAAGAAAGATCAATAGCAGTATTCGCTCTATCAGTAAATAAGACATACTCTTTTCCTGTTAAAATTTTTAATAATGTTTTACACGTTTTTTTTGAAGACATAAAGAGAGAATAAATAACGACAAACTTATAAAGATTATGCGTCTTGAATAACAGTATGCTACATCTAAAAAAAGGAATACATCAAGGATATCGAACAGTAATGATTAACGCCAAAACCCTGCTGCTAAGCATAGGACTCTTCCTTCTTCTACCCTTCTTATTAACCGAACTTCTTGCAACACAACACCTTGTGCTTGAAATTATCACAACTATACTAAGTATCACAGGATCAATCATTATAGGATTCTCACTTATCACTATCGGATTTGAAGGGAATAAAAAACAACTTACCTTGCAAGAAAGCATTAGACACCTCCCCGCAAAAATCATCCCTCTTATTGGAACAAGCATCCTCGTACTAGGAATAAGTGTGTTATCAATCTTACCAGGCATAATTATTGGAATTGGACTTATCAGTATTTCTGAAGTACTTGCGCTAAGTATAGCAATCCCTATCAGTATTCTTGGACTGCTTGTCTCAGGAACATTTCTTATTTTCACAACTTATGAAGTACTCTTCTCAAAACATACATATATACAAGCACTACAATCATCCTATGATGTTGTAAAAAAACGAT
The DNA here is from genome assembly GCA_007117735.1 of Candidatus Woesearchaeota archaeon. Lineage (GTDB taxonomy): Archaea > Nanobdellota > Nanobdellia > Woesearchaeales > SKGA01 > SKGA01. The sequence goes on from SKGA01000003.1 coordinate 17,931, forward strand.
TCTGGAACATACTCGGTTTTATTGTCGTCGTACAATTTATTGCAATAATTCTTGCTTCACTCATAAATCTACCGCTACTCTTTATGCAAAAGAATATTCTTATTGAAACAATCATCACAGGACTGCAAGTAATACTGATACTCCCTTTTAGTTTTAGCATTATAGAACTCTATAGACATTTTTACCATGGAAAAAAACGATAAAGCACAACAACGACTCGCACAATTACGAGAAGACGAAGAACAACTTATCGGACAGATTAAACTACAACAAAAAAAAGTACGAGAACTTATTGAACAATTAAAAGCAGTGCAAAACCTAGTTGCAGAAGCGTTTGAACAAACTAAACTAGAAGAGCACAGCACGAAAGTGCGAGAGCAATCAAAACAAAGAAAAGAAATTCTCAAAAGTTTAGAAGACGTAGTTGAAGATACAAAACAACAATTTATACAAGCAAACGTGCAAGAAGAATACAGCAGTATTAACGCACAAAAATTATCTCTTGCAAGTCAAGGAACAGAACGACTCTATCAACTCGCAGAGAAAAGCGATCCTTGGACGAGTAGCGAACAAAAAGAATTTCTTGAACTCAAAGATGCTATTCAATCAACCGTACAATACGATTTAAGTAAAAGTCTACGAGAAGATATTGATAGAAGTTATGAAGTGTTAAAGAACGTTCTTCAAGAACGAGAAGAAGATATTAAAAAAAGTTACCAACAACTTCTTGAACAACAAAGAAAAACAACCATGCAACCTGTTAATCAATACAATAATAATTTGAAATGATACGAAGACTTAAATACTAAGATAAATATAAAAGAGAAAAGGTGAGCAGTTTATGAAAATTATTTTAACTGAACAAGTGCAAGCAAAACGATTATTAGAAGGATTTCCTGGATTTGGTCTTGTTGGACCAATTGTTACAGAATATTTAATTGAGCAACTGCACTGTAAACCAGTAGGATATATTTTATATGATCAATTACCAGCAACAGTAGCAGTACATAAAGGAAAACTCGTTCAACCATTAGGAATTTATTATTCGGAAAAACACGATTTATTACTTCTTCACGCAATCATTGATGTGAAGGGTGTAGAGTGGGATATTGTTCAAGCAATAGAAGAACTTGTGAAACAAACAGGAATTAAAGAAATCGTTTCTCTTGAAGGAGTCGCAGGAAATCACAGCGAGGAAGTATACTGTTTCAATAGCGAATCATTTGAACAACAAGGAGCAAAACCAATACAAGAATCAGTTATTGTAGGTGTGACTGCAGGTCTTCTTGTTCGAAAATTACCAGTACATTGTCTATTTGCACAAACACAAAGCAATCTTCCCGATAGTCGGGCAGCGGCAAATATCATCTCATTTCTTGAAAAACATTACGGCTTTTCTGTCGATACACAACCATTGTTAGAACAAGCAGCACTTGTAGAAGAAAAAGTAAAATCAGTTCTTTCACAAACTGCAAAAACAGTACAAGAAGTAGACAAAAAACAAATGTCTTATTTAGGTTAAATCAAAGATACGAGTCATTCTAACTACAACAATAGACTCATTCCAATAAGCACGGAAAGTAAGAGTGCTAAAAGGACAGAGAGAAAAATCTGAATAAACCAGACAAGAAAAGCTTTCCACCAACGAAGACGAAACATTTCTCGATATAAAACTACTGCAACGAGAAACACAACAATCGCTATGGGAGAGAAAAAGATGTAGAGTAAAGACGTAACAATACCTACAACAAGATTAACACCTACCGCTCTTAGGAGAGAAGTTCTACCACCAAGCATCTTCACACTTAAATAAAGAGGAAATGAAGCTACAATAAAAGATAAAAGAATAACTCCTGCAATAAGTAATAAATCTAACATAAAGAGTCTAAATGCAGTCGAGTTTAAAAATGTGGCGATGAGAAGTAACATTTAAGAAGAAAGAAAGATTTATCTCAACCACGATGAACGATATCTTAGCACAACTCATTCCTGAGAAAGAGAAACAAGCACAAGCACAAGCAGTGACTCAAGAAATTATCGCTCACTTAGAACAACAAGAAGGAGTAGTAGAATGTATTGCAGGAGGAAGTTGTGCGAAAGGAACGAATCTTAAAAATAATTTTGATATCGACATTTTTGTACGATACAAACCAAGCGTGAAAGATTATTCTCGAAACTTAGAGAAAGCACTCTCTCCTTTTCAAACTGAACGAGTACGGGCTTCAAGAGACTATTTTATGTTTACGTACAAAGGGCATGAAATCGAGTGTATACCAGTAAAATATATCACCTCCGTTAGTGAAGCAGAAAACAGTACCGACCTCTCCCCACTTCATGTTGCCTGGGCAAAAGCACATCTCTCATCAGAACAAGCAAACGACGTACGAAAGGCAAAACAGTTCTGTCGAGTAGCACACGTGTATGGAGCAGAAAGTTATCGCAAAGGATTCTCAGGACACGTGCTAGAAATTCTTATTATACACCATACAACATTTGACCACTTCATACAAGCAGTGAGCGAATGGACGTTCCCCGTGCATATTGGAGATGCGAGTAAAAAATTGAATCCTTCAAAAACAGCAGGACCTCTTGTCGTTGTTGATCCAATAGATCCAGAACGAAACGCGGCAGCAGCCGTTTCTTTTCAACAAGCAAAACAATTACAAAAACAAGCTAGAGCATACCTTGCACAAGAAGAAAAAGAAGCATTTTTTGTCCTACAACCATTCACCTTACCAGAAGGAAATCTTCACGTTGTAGAATGTACACCTCTAGAAGGAAATAAAGATATTGCACTTACAAAAGTACTTAAAGTCTACGAATGGATAACGCGAGGACTTGAAGAAGAAGGATTTAGCATTCGTACACAAGGATGGAATCCTGAAACGCCAACAACAACGATGTACTGGGAAGTTGAAGAAGAAAAACTCCCGTCAACATATTATCGGCAAGGGCCACATATCGATCAAAAAGAAGCAGTACAATCATTTAAAGAAAAACATCAAGAACGAGCAGAACAGCAAGGAGACTACTATGTCGTGCTTGAAAAACGAAAACATCCTCATATTCGAGACTGCCTTACCCACCTTATCAACACAAGCTATACACAAGAGCGATGTATAGACATATTTATAAAGGAAGATTGATTTTCTCTTTAATACTCTTAGATGTGGGCGTGCTTGCCTGAATAAGAGAATAATGCACTACAAATAATGGAGGCAAAAAAATGGGATTATACAAATACCTACGAGAGGCTTGGAAAAAGCCAAAAAAAACAAATAACGAAGGGTTCAAAGAGTTATTATACACTCTACGACGAGAACCAGCAACAATGCGAATTGCAAAACCTACACGACTTGATAGAGCAAGAAGTCTAGGATACCGAGCAAAACAAGGAATTATTGTTGTTCGACAACGAGTAACCCGAGGAAGTCACACTCGACCAGATATTAAAGGTGGACGACGACCAAAACACAACACGCAGCGAAAAGTTGTAGCAAAAAGTTACCAGCAAATTGCTGAAGAACGAACTGCTCGACAATACACTAACTGTGAAGTTCTTAATTCCTACTTACTTATCGAAGATGGTATGCACAAGTGGTATGAAATTATCCTTGTAGACCGAACGCACCCAGCAATCTTAACTGATAAACAGTTAAACTGGATTTCCTTACAAAAAGGACGAGTCTTTCGAGGACTTACGTCTGCAGGTAAGAAAAGCCGAGGTCTTCGAAACAAAGGTATTGGTGCTGAAAAAGTACGACCTGGCGTTCGAGCAAATAAAGGAAGACTTAATTAAGTCTTTTTTTCTTTTTTCAAAAAATTCTTTAGTGTTTGTAATCTTCTTAATACTAGTTAATAAAAAAATCAAAGAACATAGTAGTTTTGTTGTTTACTATAAGTAAAAGTTAGAAAAGAAAAAAGGGATGAGAACATCCCTTTAAAAAAATTAAGCGTTTTTTAACGCTTGAGAAACAAGCCAAATATGTTTATCAAGGTCAGTTACATGATCTTCAAGAAGAGCAACTGTGATAGGATCATCTTCCTGATCAGCAAGTTTTCGTGCATGAAGCGCAGTCTCTCTTAGAGAAGAAAGATCATTCTTTGCAATTTCAAACGCTTGACGGATGGAAATATCATGACTATCCATTTCTTCAATAGAAGATTTCTCAAGATAAGAACGTAATGAAGCCAGAGGAAAACCACCTAACATTTTAATTCGTTCAGCAACTTCATCATACTGCTCAAATAAAGTATCATAAACACCTTCTAACTGTTCATGAACAGGTTTAAAATTTTCTCCAACAACATTCCAGTGGAGATTATGAACTTTAACATTTAACACAGCTAAATCAGCTACTAATTTTTGTAATACTTCAATTTTTTCACTCATATGTATTCACCAGTATTAACTAAGAAAGAAGTGTTTAAAAATGTTATCAAAGAATGAACAATGTGGCTAAAAAAAGCCACAACCAAAAAAATTATTTCACAAAGATATTATGCTTTTCCTTACCTTCGATCTCTTTTAAGATACGCTTAACAATAAGCTTCTCAGGATCAGAGATAAGTTTTACACGTGATTTAAGATTAGCATAACTGGTGAAAGGATCGCCACGTCGCTCCTCAATAATCTCCCACATATGCTTTTTACCTAAACCAGGCAATAATTCTAAGGAATGCATACGAGTGGAAAGAGGTTGACTTTTGTTGAAAAACTCAATAAACTCTTCTTCACGACTCTGAACAATTTGACGGATAACATGCTCAAGCTCAGCAGTTGCAGTAGCAGTAAGTTTAGAGAGGGGAATCCGACCAATAACATGATGAATTTTATCTCGTTTTTGATCACCAACATACACTTCATCATACGGTTGAAGATGAACATCTTTTCGAGGGACTAATTCAAGCAAAGCAATATTGTTTTTTCCAATAGCCTGAGCAATTGTAGTCTTTAAATGACTAGGTCGCGTATCTGAAGCATAACCATTTGGCAAGAAATCCAAAATAATCGCTTCTTCTTCTCGTTTTCGTTCCATTTATTTTTCCCTCCGTATTAGTGTTTTTCGTGTTCGTTCTTTTTAAACCTTTCTAAAGAAAATAAAAAAAGAGGTTTTTGTCCAAAAGTTATGGACGAAAACCATCAAGAACCTCGATAATTTTATCAAGACTCTCTTTAGTTACCGTGACATTATAGCCACTAAGAATAATTTTAAGATGCTCAGAAGATTCAGGCATCAAATCAATAATTTTAATAAAATGAATATCTTTTAACCGAGGAAGATCTAACGCTTCCAAAGCTTGAACACACTCATCTGCCTTTTCAGGAGACAATGCAGCAATATCATTGACATAATCTTCAGTTTTTCCTCCACGAAAAGAAAGTTCTTCATCTCGCTCTTTGATAGTCTTCATCATATCTTTAACATGAGCGATACTGACAGGTCTTTTTTCAAGGATTTCTGGTTGCGCCATTTTATTGTGTTGCTTTTAGGTGAACTGGGTGTACGACAACAGTTTTAGTTTTACCACCGTCATTGATACTTACTTCATAGCAAGAACCCACTACTTTGGTTACTTTTCCTACTTTTCCATAAAATCGAGGGAAGTACATCCCTTTCTGAACAGCAGGTTCTGCACGTAATTGTACAACATCGCCTACTGAAAAGGATTTAAGGAATTCACGAATGCTAACTTTTCCACGGGAACGAACGTTTTTTCTCATTTTGTAACGAGTGTTACGTCGCATACCGCCTACTCTATCTACCATAACGAGTAAGGAATAAATACGAGTTTATAAAGGTTACTTTAATGTTATCAATCATCATCTTCACTACATATATAAATAGCTCACCATCAACTAAACTATGCACTATCTTTATGTTGATGAAAGCGGTTGTCTTGGACTGGAAAAAGGATCTAAATATTTTATTGTAGCATGCATCGTTACCAAGTGCGATCCTAAAGAATTAAAGAAAATTATTCGAAATGTTCGAAAAATCAAATCTTTCCAAAAAGAATTAAAAAAAAACTAACGAAATTCATGCAAACAAATGTACTCCAAAACTTATTAAATACGTCCTTACAAAGATTAATTCTTTACCAGACACACACATTTATTTTACTGTTCTTGAAAAACACCGAGTACATAGCGCCTATCTACAAAAAGACCGAAATAAATTATACAATTTTGTCGCAGGAAAACTTGCAATGACCATCAATCTTGAAACAGATCATGCTTTTGTTCGAATCGATCTTTCTAAAGGAAGTCAGATTTCACGAGAAGATTTTGATCAATATTTTAAAGATAAATTACCTAAATATTCCTTTTTCGCCAACATAAGATACAAATAAACAATCACTGAAGAAACAAATCATACTCTTTGAACTTTTTATCAAGAGAAAAAGCATCAACAAGTAATTTGTTTAATTTATCAGTCTTTTCTCTTGAAATCTTGTTAAAACCTAGAATCGAACGAGAAGGCACATAACCACGATCAAGAGTCATAGAAGGATAATAAGGATCAAAAAACTCAAGTGAAAACACAGAAGAAACATCATTCTTACGCTGACCAATAAAATAATTCTTAACATTCATTAAACCAGTAAATAGTAAAGAGACATTTTCTGAAATAAGATACTGATCAATAGCTTTGTAGGACTCAGCAAGAAAAGTTGTTTCACGAGAACGAATCTTAGCGAGTAAAGGATTAGAAGAAAATTCAAGAACAGTTTTATCAAGATTCTTTTTCATACGAGTATAAACAGAAGCTTCAACATCAACACTAGACAACTCACTATTAACACGTTGAGCTTCAGTCTCAATCTCTTTAATAAGAGGCTTACTAAAACTAAAATCAGAACTAGCTACCTTAGATAATACATCGAGTTTTTCCTGTAAACCATATTGTTTACGAGAATAAGATATCTCATAAAACGGCTTACAAGCAAACACAAATTCAACAGCATCTTGAAAAGTAGAGGGTTCTGACACGAAAGAGAGAAAAATGAACGAAATATATAAACCTTACTTCTTAAGAATTAAAAAAAGAGCGAAAATCGCCCTTTAGAGAAAAAATTATTCTACTTTGAATTCGCCAGCAGCTAATGCTTTAAACGCATCCTGTGCTTTTTTGCCTTCAATGGTCACACCCATACTTTGACAAGTACCCATGATTTCTTTTGCTCGCGCAGTCATGTCCTTACCAGTAAGAGCACTCTCTTTCATTCGAGCAATTTTAAGAACTTGATCAAAGGAAAGGTTTCCAACTAATTCAGCTTTAGGATTACCACTTGCTTTTTTTAAGCCAGCTTCTTGTTTAATAAGCGCAGCAGCAGGAGGAGTACCTAATTCAATCTCAAAAGATTTATCATCAGTGTTAATGTGAACTTTTACAGGAACTTGCATACCAGCAAAGTCAGCAGTTTTTTTGTTAATTTCTGCAACAACAAGACCAATATTTACTCCTTTCGGTCCAAGTGCAGGTCCTAATGGTGGAGCAGCAGTTGCTTTCCCACCCATAATTAATGCTTCAACAGTTTCAGTTGCCATTTTTTATTATCCTCAATTTAAGCTTTTTTGTGCATCAAAATAAAGCTTTTTATTTGCGTAACAGAGAGAAAAGAAGACAGCGATAATTTATAAATCTTTGTCATGAGAAAAACTCAAAAAAAGTAATAAAATTAAGATATTTTAGGAAATAAACTAAAAAAAGTTAATTTTATATACTTTTACTTCTTTTTAATATCATGCCAACACAATATGACGTATTTGCAAAGCTTATTGAAAAAAGTCCCTGCAGAGAATCAGATCTAGGATTTAAAACGGAAGTATACGTCCAATTAAAAAAACTACGAGAAGCAGGATGGATTACCAAACAAAATAATCTTTACGCTCCAAGAAAACAACCTAAAACAATTTACGCATTCAAAATAATACAATACTGTTTAAAAAATAATTTAGACTATAACCTCTTTTTTTCAAAAAATATGCCGCGCATTATAGAAGAACTCATAAAACACGCCCCTGTACTTCGACCGACAAAACTAAAAAACAATAAAGATATAGGAACAATACTCACCTATTTAGAAGAACATCAATTTATACTCATACATAAAAAAAAACCCGCAACAGGAATACTCCTGCGACACGAATTATTTGATTACCTCATACAATTCTTCGAACTACCCTTACACATACCGCAACCAAAACTACTATTTCAAGAAGTACAAAGAAAAGCACAACGCTTGAAAGGAAAACCAATAAATCCATTTGACGAAGAAATATTCTCATTCCTAACAGGAAGCGCACAACTAGAAGGAGCAACCATCTCAATTGGAGAAACAAGAGAATTATTAGTCAACGACATCTATCCAAATAAACCTCAAAAAGACATTCAAATGATAAAAAATCTTCATGAAGCACTACACTACATTATTGAACATATTGATGAAGACATCACAGAAAAACATATACAACAAATAAATTATCTTGTACTTTTTAGTATGCACAGAAACGCAGGAAAATATAAACTACAACAAAATAAAATCCAAGGAAATCCTCATTTTAAAACAACACATCCGCACAACGTCACAAGCGAGATGGAAAATTTTTGTAAACAATTAAAACAAATCAATCAAAAAAATTGTTTAGAACAACTAGGATACATACACAACGAACTTCAAAGAATTCACCCTTTTAGCGACGGAAATAGTAGAACAACAAGAATGATACTCAATTGGATGATAATGAAAAACAACCTTCCATTACTAGTACTAAAAATGGGTTCATTTGACGAATACATGAATTTGACCAAATTATCAAAGAAACGAGATGATACGAGATTAACACATTTTTTTTGGAATATACTCGTCCATGAAAATAATCAATAAACTAGCTTAAAACCACATTATTTATAAACAAGAGTTTGTTTCTTTCTCAATACTGATTGAGCTTTAACGCTGCATAAAGCGGCGCGCAATCGGAGGTATATACAATGGCTGAAACAAAAATTAATATTGGAGATAAAAAATCTCAAAAGACATATCACAAAGTTCTTACACCAGAACAATTAACTGCACTTAGCGGTAAAAAAATTGGTGAAACCTTTAAAGGAGATCTTATCGACCTTCCTGGCTACGAATTAGAAATTCGAGGAGGAAGCGATAGTGCAGGATTCCCTATGCGAAAAGATGTACATGCGGCAGGACGAAAAAAAGTTCTTATTGTTAGCGGCGTAGGTATTCGTAAAACTAAATATAAAGGTAATAAAATTCGAAAAACTGTTGCAGGAAATACCATCTATGAAGATACTGCACAAATCAACTGCAAAGTTACTAAATGGGGAAAAGACCCTATTGAAAAACCTGCAGAAGAAGAACAACCAGCTGAAGAATAAAGCTGGATTTTTTTATTTCTTTTCTTATTTCTTATCTATATTTAGATATTTCTAAACTCATACAACATTCTTTGTCAAGAAAAAGAGTTTAGGATACAAAAACGTATACTGCAGTAGAAATAAAGGGGTGTAACGTGCACTAATAAAAAACCCTAAAAAATACTTTTTTTATTAAAAAAAGACCAAATTCTTCTTTTTAGAAAGAATGAACCTTTATTTCTTATGAAGGAGTTTGAACAAATATTTATAAATGTAAAGATATCTAATGAAGGTATGTTTGGTAAGAAAAAATATCTTTCTCAAGAAGACTACATCAAGGAGTTCGGAAAAGAACTAGGATGGAGCATTGAAAAAACAGAATTTCAAGATGTTAATATAGCAGGAGGATACCAAACAGCAGACCAATCAGAAGAAGATGTCTACCCTGCAAGTCCCGGACGAGTTAAAATAACTGTTGAAAAACCAAACACCAGCATAGAAGAAACCTACTACTGGTTCTTACACTGGCTACGACAAGAGCGAGGCTATACACAAATAGAAAAAATTTATGACATTTTTAGCGCATCAGAAAACAGTGCAGTCTTTGGAAATATGGCCTCACGACACGGCATACAACAAGACCGTGCAGCGCAATACTTACGAGGAATTGGAGAACTCATTAAACAACTCTTCCAACTTGTGAGAGAATTAAGAATTATTGATGAACGACTCGAACCCTACCGAGAATGGGATAAGAAAAAAAGTGCAGACGTCACGCTCAAACATTTATATGTCCAACAAGTAGAAGGAGGAGGACAAAACCCTGACTCAGTCTACGGACTCGCACAAAAAGTAGGATACACCGTACTTCCCGACCTCTTCTTTAATGCACACATCTTCTCATTAGATGCGATAGATAAAGAAATAGACAAAGGACAATTTAGCGAATTTAATAACGCAGTAAAAACAGTACTCAAAAGAAAACTCTTTCTCTACATCAATTGGAAATTAAAAACAGAAAAGGAACTTGAAGCACGACGACGATTCCAACTTCAATACCTACGACAGCACTGGAGTGTTATTCAACTCTACATGTCCTGGGTGCGACCTTATCTTAAAACAACACAGCGAATGGAGCGAAGTGACGCATCAAACAGTGCAGATCTTATTTCTCTCTTTGACGGAACCATTATGGAAATAGAAGTTCTTGCAAAACGACCGCTAAACATGAAACAAGCAGTAAGTGGAAAAGATAAACACTACAACTGCGTTCTGGCAACATTTCGCTACACTACAAAACCAACCTTAAGCTACAAACCAGAATATCAACAACAAGCAGTAGCACACTCGGGAAAAGTAGAAGTAACCCTTCGACCATACGGTTGGCATCAAAAAGATATTGAACAATACAAAAAGATGCGACGAGAAACCGATCTTGAAATTCTCCACTACCTCAACGAACACGTTGGAGGAGCAATGGATTACCTAGGAGAAGAATTTGAAAAATACTTAGAAGAAGCACAAGAAGAAACAGCAGTCGCACGAAAAAAAGAACGAGAAGAAGAAGAAGAGAAAAAAAGAAAAGCAAAAGAAGAACTTGACAATAAAAGAAAACGATTCAACAAACTAGGACCACTTGGACCATTCTTTGAAATGGGAGAAGGAATTGGAGAACTCTTTGGATCAATGGTAAAAACAGGACCAAAACGAAAACAACAAGAAAAGAAAGATACTGGAGAAGAACGAAACAAACAAAAATTAAAACAATGCGAACAAAAAGCAATGTTTGAAGCACGACTCGCATTTAGAATTTACAAGAAAGCACACGGGCATTTAGAAAAATAAAAAAATTCTTACAAACGAAAATCTTTTGCATACTTTCCAAAAAAAGGAAGTTCATGTTTTACACCCATAAACGAATGGATGATACCAATAACTGCAAATACAAAAATAACTAAACTTGCAAGAATCCATAAAGGCAATAAAAAGCTAAAGACAGAAGCAACAAAGAAAAGTGCTGAAGATAATACTAGAAATACAAGCGCTTGACGAGTATGAAATCGAACAAACTCAGTTTTATGAGCATCATCAAAAATATACATTAATAAACCAATAATAACATAGCTTAATGCAGCACTCCAACGTTCTTTCATTAAAGGAAATCTTGCCATACTACTACCTTGAAAACAGTATTCACATATAAACTTATCGAAGATGGATTTCTAAAACATCACCATCGGACAATACTTGCTTTAACATCACTTTCTGACCATCAAACTTCGCACTCGGACCCCAAATACGAGCAAATTTAAACTTTGCAACAAAATCCTTATGTAATTTAGAACAAACATCTTCAATCGTGCAATCACGAAACATAATTAACGGTTCATCCATATCAGCAGGTTTCTGCGGTTCTTTCAAATAAATACGAATTAAATCAAGTTTAGTAAAAATAAGCTCTTTTAACTCCTCAATACCATCATTTTTAGCAGCAGAAATAGCAAGAGAAGCGTTAAATTTTTTCATCAAAGAATCAAGCTGTTCAGGAGAAACCAAATCTTTCTTGTTAAAGACAGTAATTGCAGGCATGTACTTTTTATTACCCTCAATACAATCAATAAATTGATCCATAGAAATATCTTCTCGAATAACAACATCAGCATTATTGATTTTAAATTCTTTAAGGATAGACTTAATCGTATCATGATCCAATTTTGTTAACGGAAGAGTCGCACCAATTTTAATACCATCCTTACCAGTCTTAGTAATTTTTACATCAGGCGTTCTCTGATTAAGACGAATATGCGTATCAAAAATCTCTTTAACAATAACATCATGCTCTTGAGGACGAGTAACATCAAGAAGAACAATACACAAATCCGCACTTCGCATACTCGCAAGAACTTCACGACCACGACCACGACCAGAAGCAGCCCCTTTTACAATACCAGGAACATCAAGAATTTGAATATTTGCATGTTTATACTGTAAAACACCAGGAATACAAGTTAAGGTGGTAAACGCATACGCACCCGTTTCTGACTGTGCACCAGTTAACGTGTTTAATAATGTTGACTTACCCGCGCTTGGAAAACCAATAAGAATAACCGTACCATCGCCAGTCTTTCGAACTTCCCAACCCTGACCACCGCCAGAACCACTAGAACGAGATTCTTCACGTTCTTTAAGTTTAGCAATCTGAGCTTTATACTGACCAATAGCAGCTTGTGTCTTCTTATTATATTTCGTAGAAGCAATACGTTCTTCTAACTCTTTAATTTTCGCGCTATAATCAACCATTATTCACTAAGAGATGCAAGGCTCTTTAAAAGTTTTTAGTCACAGAAGAACGCTCAATCATCAAATTTCGTTGTAGCAATAGGTTTATCAGCCACAATAAACGAATGTTCTCGTTGACTCACCATACCATTAGCAACTTCTTTGAGAGGAGGATGATCTTGAAGACAACCAAGACGAGATAATTCTTTGAGAGCAAGACGAGCTTTACCCACACCAAATTCGTGCTCCAACCACCGAGCAGCAAAAGGTAAACCTTGAAAAGACTCGATACGCTTGAGAACTTGACGAGTAGACGCGCTACGAACACGAGCAGCACCAACTTGTGTAAACACTGTAGCAGTACCTGAATTAGTTACTTCACCTTTCCCATCAGTAGCGAAAGGTTCGCAAGCAAGATGCATACCCTCCTTAAGAATAGGAGCGTTAGTAATAGCAACGTTAGGAACAGAAGGAGACGTGTGAATATCATAATGACCCAAACCATGACCGCTTAAATTCTTCACCGGAGAAAAACCTAAATCAGAAATTGTTTGTTGAATAGTCCGACCAATCTCACCTAAAGATGTTCCAGGAGTAAACAAAGGAGTTGCAGCATCTAAAGCTTTTTTTGAAGCAGCAACGAGATCAGCATACGCCCCATCACAATTAACCGTAATAGCAGTGTCACCAATCATACCATTAACATGAGCACCACAATCTAATTTTACCACATCAGACTCTTGAATAATCGTTTGATCTTGACTATCACTACACGCGTGAGCAGCAACTTGATTTAAAGAAATTTGAGCAGGAAAAGCAATCTGAGCACCTTGTTCTTTAATAAACGCTTCAACCTTATCAAGAATCTCACGAACACTTGCTCCGGGTTTGATAAGATTTGCACCATAATCTCTCGCTTGACCAGCAATACGACCAGCTAACAATGCATCTTTTTTAAACACTTCATCCATAGGTGTGAACAAATAGTTCAGGATATAAAAAACTTATCGTTTATGAACAATACGTTTATAAAGATTTATACTCATAAATAAGCATGTTCGGTTCATTTCTTAAAACAAAAGGAACATTGCAAGCATTAGAAATTGAAGATAAAAAAATCAATAAACAACTTGCAACACACCTCAAAGCGATTAAAAAAACGATGAATATGTTTAAGGAATACATCCGACAAGGAGCACCTTTTATCAAAGACAAGTATTATCAAAATCTTGTTGATGAACTGAACGAAAGTCTACATCTTCTCACGTTATTACGACGACATGTTGAAGAAGTACAATCAATAGAACAACAATATCAACATCTCATCGTTATTCAAGATAAAGAATATTTACAAGAAAAATACGAACAAATAACTATGATGTATCGAGAACTCGATTATCTAAAACAACTCATGCAAGCACGACCAAGCGCTCAAGAACTAGAACACGAGTTTATAGAAAAAATAGAACATTTATTATACGACTTAGAAGTTCATTTAGATAAATTACTCACTATTGACGAACAATTACGAACTATATACACTAAGTTGCATAAACTATGAAACTCCCACCCTATATTCAAACAAAACTAGAAGAACTACACATTACTTCTCTGCGACCAAGCCAAGAAAAAGCAATAGAAGCAGGACTATTTGATGAAGACAACCTTCTTATTTGTACACCAACAGCATCAGGAAAAACACTTGTAGGAGAACTTGCACTTATTCACCATTTACGTTTACGAGAAGAGAAAAAAGTAATGGGAGTCTATGTCGTTCCGTTACGAGCGTTAGCAAGCGAGAAATACGAGTCATTTAAGAAAAGATATCCAGAGTACAACATCGCACTGACAAGCGGAGACATGGATAGTGATGATCGATTCCTTGAACGATACGATATTATCATTACCACCAGTGAAAAATTTGATTCATTACTTCGACACCAAGCCCCCTGGCTTTCAGCAGTGAAAGTAGTCATTATCGATGAAATACACCTCCTTAACGATACGAGCAGAGGTCCAACACTTGAAATTCTTATAACCTTACTATTACAACGAAACGTACAACTCATCGGATTATCAGCAACAATAGGAAACGAACAAGAACTCGCAAACTGGCTACAAGCAAAACTTGTACATGACACCTGGCGGCCAGTACATCTAGAGAAAGGAATATATCTTGATGGAACGATACACTTCCCGCTTGAAACAGACGAGGAAGAGTAAAATAGTAAAATAAACATTTATAAATTCTTAGAGATTAGTTAAGCCTATGAAACACATGAATCCATGGCACGATATACAACCAGGAACAAGCGATAATTGCGTCGCATACATTGAAGTTCCTAAAGGTAGCTCAGTAAAATACGAATTAGACAAAGAAACAGGATTAATTAAAGTAGACCGAATGATGTACTCATCCGTGTACTATCCTGGAGATTACGGTTTTATTCCACAAACCATGTCCGAGGATAAAGACCCTACAGACGTTATTATCATTAATGATTTCCCACTCTTACCAGGAGTACTAATTAATGTACGACCTATCGGACTTATTGAAATGATTGATGGTGGAGAACGAGATGAAAAAATCATTTGCGTACCAACAGACGATCCTCGATACAAAGATGTGCACGATATTAGCGATGTTGCAGAACACCGAATTAAAGAAATTGAAAACTTCTTTGCAACCTATAAATTATTACAAAAAAAGGAAGTAGAAATTAAATCAATCCAACCAGCTGCAGCAGCAAAACAAGCAGTAAAAGACGGTTTAGCATTATACGCTAAAGAGTTTAACACAACCGAATAAACCTGCATCTGCACCTCGAGAATGTCGACGAATAGTTGGCAAAGAAAATTCTTGAGGCAATTTTTTTCTCAATTTACTTTTTAATTCTCGCAAGACAGGAAGATTACTCGCTCCACCACCAAGAACAACTGTATCCGGATTTAGAAGAAGAATCGCAGTAGCTATGCCGCTGGCAAGATCTTCAAGCACTTGATCAAAAAATAAAGCAACGTGTTTGTTAACTTTCGTTTCTTGATAAATCTCAGGCAAGGAATGTTCTTTCTTAAACCACAACGCATAATTATATTCTACAAACCTTCCACCACAAGAAGATTCAAGCGTTCCATCACGAAGAGGCATGTGACCTAATTCAACTTGAGAAGAAAATAACTTATCATCAACCACAAAACCAGAACCAATACCAGAACCCCAAATAATACCTAACGTTCTTCCTTTATCATGCTCTGCCAAGGCAAAGGCATCGGCATCATTACACTGCTTTACAGGACAAGAAAGAAAAGAAGATACATCTTTTATAAGAGATTTTCCAACTAAAAAAGAAAGAAGAGAACCAGCAAAAATGATAGTCCCTTTTTTATCCGTAAAACCAGGAACAGAAAGACCAACTTTTGAAGGTTTGAAAAGAGCAAGTTGTTCTTGAAGAAGAGCAAGAAGTTGAGAATACGAAGAAGGAGTGGGAAAAACTTGTTTATTCTTAGCCACACCACGAACAATTTTTGCAAAAGCAATTTTTGTTCCACCAATATCTACACCGACAAGAACCATAAACACATTAAAGGAGAAGAAGTATATAAATGTGCGCACTACTCATTTTGAAGTTCTTTAAACTGCTTTTTTAATTCCTTAATCTGTTTTCGAGAAAGATCACCTTTTAAGAATTCTTCACGAGCAAGTTTGTTTGATTCTTTGACAGAAGAAATACCCTCTCGAGATAAACCCCACAAGAAAACAATAAGTACACTAAAGACTAAGAAAGCAACAACAAACGCATTCAAATCAATGAGAAGAGAATAAATAGTCGGATTGACAAGAGCATAAATAGAAAGGATTAAAGACAGGGTAATCGCTGAAGAGCGAGAACGAAACAACGATTTTAAAACAGTAGAGAATAAGTAATAGGTTATTGCAAACAAGATAAGGAACAGACCAACTAAAGGAACACCTTCAACCAAAGCACTAATAGCAGAAATAATATCTCCACGAGCTAAGGACTGAAACGTGAAAAATAAGAAGTCAGCATCTTGTAAAGCCGAACGAGAAGTAGTTGATTGGGAAAGATTAAAAGCAGAACTAGCAAGGAAGATAAATAAGACAATAATGAGCACCCAAAGCCATTTAGGAGCTCCCGGTTGTGCAGGATATTGTGCCATAAGAACCTTTTAAGAAGATTTCTGAGACTTTTCAAAGTCAGCAATAATTGAACGTTCTAAAGATTGAATTTTTGAATCAATATTTGCTTCTTTATTAGCAAAGTTAGACCATTCAACTAACAAAAGATTAATTTTTTGTTCTTCAGCAAGAATACGACGTTCTAACTGCATCACTTCAGAAATATGAACTCGAGCTTGAGAGACATTACCAGAAGATAAATCAGATAAAACAGCAGTTAAATCTTGTAATGAACGTTGAATGGAATTAATTGCATCTCTATCTAGAACAGCAGCATTATCGATTAATTGTTTTTTTCGTTTGTCCAAACTAAAAACTTCCTGAACTAACTGTTCGAGACGATAAAGATTATGCTTAAGATGGTTATTAATAGCAGTAGTAGTCTTTCTAGCACTACCATGTTGACTCTTTAATGATTGATTAAGACGATTTTTTAATTGTTGAACAACGGCTTTTTCATCGTCATCAATTTTAAGAGTGTTTACTTCAAGAGATTTTTCTTTTTGTAAAATAGCATTTATTTGTGAAAATCTAGCATATTGTTCACGAAGATGAACCGTAGCAGTCTGAACTTGAGAAGATAATTGTTGCTTTAAACGCTCACCATCAGGAGAATCAGAAATACCATCTAATTTTGTAAGGAGCTTTTCAATCTCTTTCAAATCGTCAAAAATATTACCAGTAAGACGTAAAGCGCCGCCTGATTTACCAAACCAACTCGTTTTGAAACCAAGTTGTTCCCGAGCTGATTTTACTAACTGTTTTTCATTATTCAAGGTCTTTTTATGAAGACCAGTATCATGCTTTGCTTGACGTTCTAAAGACTTTGCCTTTAGATCGCCTGCAGAAGCTTCCCGACGATGAGTACGAGATTGATTTAAATCGCCAACTGCCGAATTGCTTGATCCTCGCAGCCTATTAACAAAAATGATAATAGCCGCAACACCAAAAATTAACAAAATCAAAGACAACCAACTACCAGTCAGAAAACCGACAAAAATGTTAAATGCTGGACCGAAAAAAGCAGCAACCAAAGCAATACCAATAGCAAACATGCCAGCAAATTTATGGTGTTGTTGATCTTTAAATATAGTAATGATACCAAGATATTTAATTAACGCATAAACAGCATAAATAAAACCTGCTAAAGGAAGAAGAACAATAACAGCGCCTAATAACAAAGAAATATCGCCAGAAGAAAAAAACAAACTTAAATTCTCAATAAAACGTTCAATAAGAATTCCGACAGCAAAATCAGAAGCAGCAACCTCTGAAAAAACATCCCTAGCAGCATCAACAGCACCATCACTCACAGTAAAAACCTCACAATAAGAGAAAAAGCTCTAAAGAAGTATTTAAATCTTTCTAAAAAAAAGAAGCACAAAAGAACGTCTATTTAAAAAGAAACGCTCTTTGAAAGGATCATGCAGCCTTTTTGAGCTGAGCTAAGAGTTTCTTGTGGTTGGACCAGTCAAGAATGTGTTCAAGTACCTCAAGTAAGGTATTCACAGGAATAATTTTAATCTTTGCTAGCTGATCTTTTTCAAGAACGATATCATTAAGATTACTCTGAGGAACAAGGACATAAGGAAGACCAGCTTCAATTGCAGCCTCAACTTTTGCAGTTACACCACCAACAGGCAACGTTTCACCACGGACACTCACACTACCAGTAATTCCAAACTCTTGTTTAATAGGAATACCTTTTAGAGCGCTCACAATTGCAGTAGCAATAGCTAAAGAAGCACTGTCTCCTTCAACACCTTCATGCGTTTGTAAAAACTGAACGAAAATATCGTGCTTATCTTTAATATCTTCACCGAAATACTTCAAAATAATAGCACTCACATTCGTAACGGATTCTTTAGCGATCTCACCAAGCTTACCTGTAGCATTAAATTTCACCGATTTACCGCCAGGAGTAACTTCGGACTCGATAGGCATGACAATACCAGAATAAGAACCACCGCCACCAATAACAGCCAAGGCGTTTACTCGACCAACACGATGTCCTGAAGTAACAATAACATCATACTCTTTCTTATTCTCGATGTAACGATCAGCAATTTGTTGTTCAAGACCCCGAGCAAGTTGTTTAGCCTTCACAATATGCTTTACTTCAACAAGCTTTGCTTTCTCACTCTTTGCCAAATCGCCACTACTTCGAACAAGACCACCAAGTTCTCGTAATCGCAACGTTAAATGACCTTTTCGATTTGCCCGACGACGAGCTTCTTGAATAATAAACTCAATAGCTTTTTTAGAAAAATGAGGAATCTTACCATCCTTAGTTACTTCCTGAGCAACAAACTGAGCAATCTTAAACTGATTCTCAGGAGTGTCCTTCATGGTTTCACGCATGTAAATCTCATACCCATACCCTCGAATTCTACTTCGAAGAGCAGGATGTAAATCTTTAATACTATCAAGATTACCTGCAGCGATTAAAATGAAACGACAAGGAACCGGTTCCGTACGAACCATCGCACCAGCACTTCGTTCACTCTGACCAGTAATAGAAAATTTACCTTCCTGAATTGCAGTTAATAATTCCTGCTGAGACGTAGGATGAAGCGTACCGACCTCATCAATAAATAAAACACCCATATGAGCTTTATGAATCATACCTGCAACAACCCGCTCATGAGCAGGAGTTCCAAGACCACCACTTTGGAAAGGATCGTGAAGAACATCACCTAATAATGCTCCCGCATGAGAACCAGTAGCGTCAAAGAAAGGAGCTGTTTGTACATCAGCATTATCAACAATAAGTTTTGGCGAAGAAGACTTTAATGAAATACGCTTAGACATGTTAATCATAATAATAATTCCAATCAAGAAAATCATACCACCAAGGAATGTAGCGGCAAACAAAATATTTGCAGCGACAACACCATCTGTTGCAGCATAATGACTTCTAATCCACCATGGAGAAATAACCGCGATTAACGCAAGAATAAGGAAAAAAATATTTTGACCACCAAGACCTTTTTCGTTCTTGGATTTTTGTATAACTTCACGACCCTCTTTAGCAGGAACAGTTCGAATAAGAGGCTTATTCTCATCATGAGGGTTTGCAAACGATAAGGTATCTACAAGTTTTTCTTTAGGAAGTAATTCTGCAAGTGCAACGCCAATTAAGGACTTACCAGTACCAGGCTCACCGATTAATAAAACGTGACGTCGTTGTTGAGCAGCCTTTTGAATAACTTCAACAGCATGTTCTTGACCAATTACTTGATCAAGTAATTTCTTTGGAATAGGAATGTCTTTTGAAGAAGAAATATTTTTTAAAGATTTTTTTACCATGTGTTCACTATAAAAATTTTTTATTTTATAAGGTTTATGATAGCAAAGCTGAAAACGATAAATAAAAAAACTCTTAAAGAAAGAAAGACTAACACCCAGTAATGAAACTTAACGGTGTAGAAATAGAAATTATAGACGAAGAAAAGTTTTTCGCAGTCATGGACACCTTCACTAAAGAAGTACTGAGTACAGATATTAGTAAAGGAATACCAACACGAGAAGATAAAACTGTCTTTGTCGTAGCAACACACGCGATAGCACTACCAAAAGAAGCAGAAGAAAAACTACAACCCTATATTAAAAAACACTAACCAATATAGTTAACATCTTTTGCATACGTGGCAGGCTTAGCGTATTTCGTTTTCTTCTCCTCATCACGCTCATCTTCAACTTCTTGAATCTCTTCATCAAGATCAGTCATATCAATACCTAAATCGAAACGTTTTGAAAGTAGAGAAACAAGTTCTCTCGCTTCTTTTAAACCAACATACATTGGGTGAGCAAATGTTTCAACAAGAACAGTAGCTGCAGGAATAGATTTTGCTAAACCAAGCAATAAACCAGAAACGCCAACAATAGGACCGACAACCCCATAAATTTCTTCCTTAGCACCAAACTCATAAAATGTTTTTACAAACTCTTTATCATTACCCGTAGAATAAATTTCAGGATCTTCAACGCCTTGATCAAGACCAATACCGCCTGTTGTCACAATATGAGAAACGTTCCAAGAAACAAGTAATTCAATAATTTGTTGAGATAATTCATAACTCGCCACTTCAGAAGAAGGTTGCGTATCGCCAGTTAAGAAAACAATATCTTTTCCATTATACGTTGTTGCAAATAACTCAATTAAAGGAAGCTGAACAAGATTATCCTCATTAACAAAAACACTATTAGGTAATTCATAACTAAATAACGTACCAATTTTTTTAGCATCCAATTTTTCAACAAGATAATCAACAGCAATCTTTCCTACATTACCAATGCCAGGAAGACCTTCAATAAACAATGCATCTTTACAAGAAAAATCTTTATCAATTTTAATATCCCAGGAACTCATAAACTACTCAAATGAACACTCCCTTAAAAAACTATCGAGAAGAAAAACGAAAAAAATTATTCAACCTGTTTTGCTAAACGACGATAATGACCATATTTATCTTCAATAGAAAATTTTGGCGGTTTAGGATTCACCGCTTTAGAAGAACAAACATGACACTTAGAAGATAACGTGTACGTTTTGCAAGAAATACAACGAAGAAGAAGCGATCCCATCTTAATCACGTTCGAAAGAATAAACAGATGCAGTTTTCTTTAACGACGCATCCATGAGTTCAGTGAAAGAAGAAACAGCTTGTTCAGCAAGTTCATAATCAGGAGCAACAACCATAATTTTAAAACGACCAGCGCCTAAAAATCGAATTGTTAAGAACTCACTGAGCTTCTCAGCTTTTTCCATGAACGCATTAATAATTTCTACACCGTTCTCATCGTAATTTTCAATAACAAATAAGCCGTCAATAGAAACTTGTTTTGGTTTAATTCGCTCACGAATAATAACTTCTAATTCAGAAGCGAGATCTTTATCAACACCTTGATCAGCAAGAGAGATATCATCTTCAACAACAGCTTCAAAAGCTTTGTAAACAGAATCGTACTTGTCAAGAAGAACTTTTGCAAGAACAGCATATACTTTCTTCAAATCTTTCTTTTGCAATTGAGCATAAGACTTGATAATATTTTCTGCAATCGCTTGTTGTTTACGCTCTTCAATTTTAGCACGTCGTTGATTTTCATTTACTCGACGTAAGGAAAGATCAATATGACCTCGATCTTTTTTTACTTTAAGAACTTTACAAATGATTACTTTTCCTTCCTTTACGTAATCATTAATGTTACGAATACGACCAGGACTGACTTCAGAGATGTGAATCATACCAGACTTTCTATCATACTCATCAAGAGTTACAAAAACGGAATTATAATGTACTTTTGTAACGGTACAAAAAACGCAATCTCCCTCATCAGGAAATCCTGATCTCGTATTTAACATTGTTAATTGAGCACCTCAAGTACTCGAGCTTTAATTCTTGTTTTACCGCCAGTCGGTTCACCAAGTAA
>SKGA01000038.1 GCA_007117735.1 Candidatus Woesearchaeota archaeon
GTTCGATCATTACTTACATCGTCATCAACAACAAATCGAATAACAATTTCTTCATCACTGTTTTCAAAGATGTCATAATAATTACTTTCTTCATCGATGAACCATCGAGTATCTTCTACTCGAACAAATGCGTCTTGAATTCTAATTTGTGAACTTGAACTGTATCTGTTTCGAAGCGTGATGGTTAAGGTAACTTCATCTCCTTCTTGTAGTCGGTCAAATGTTTGTCCGTCACTAACTGTTCTTTCTCGCTCATTGTTTACCTGGATCTGCATTCGAGAAATTTCTAGTCGACTTTCAGCTTCCATTCGTAATGGTGTGCTTTGTACAATATCTAAACCGCTTGTACTTGTTCCTCGAACATCTACTTTACCAATTGTTTCTAATCGGCTATCTTTTGTCACTGGAACTGTTAAAGATACAGTTACTGTTGTGCTCTCTCCTGGCTGAAGAGAAGTGGTTCCTACAATAACTTGTGCATTATAAATGCTTGAGAGTGCATTTCCTGTATTGGTTAATGCTTCTGCGTTGATGTTTTGTAGTTCTTCTGCACCAGTATTTTCAATAGTGAATGTTTCAATTACTTGAGATGAACGTACGGTGTTTCTATCTCCTACTACAATTTCTGAAACGCTAAGCGTTAATTGTGCTCCAGGGTTTACCGCTTGAATGGTTTGTGTTAATTGATTGTTCTGGGGAGTGGAATCATTAATCATTCCTGAAATATTTGCAATAACGTCTCGTTGTCCTGTAGTAGTCCACGTTTTTGACGTGCTGAATGTTTCATTATCTCCTGCATCTAAATCTGTTAAGGTAAATGATGCAGTGGTACCATCTCCAAATTCGATAAGGAGATCGATATTTTCGTTAGTAATGTTATCTGGTCCGTTATTTGCGAGAACAACTTCTACTGTTTGAGCTGTTCCTACAACTACTGGACTATTTGAAATAGTTATGCTATCTACTGCTAGATCATACGTTGCTAATACGGGAGTAATAGCAAAGAGTGTCATTGCCAGAAGTAATAGAATTTTATTTATCTTCATTGTAATCCTCCATAATTAAAGTTATGTTGTTACTATAAAGTGTATCCAATATATAAACTTTATGTATTGGAAAAGAAATATGCAAACATTTAAATATGATGTAGAATAACTCAGTGTAGATAATAGTATACTATTATATTAAGGTGATTTTTGTGACGAATACTGTTCAACAACTTGCTCAAACTCTGCTTGCTTCAAAGCTAGCAGCGAGCATGTCTGAAGCTCAACGAATGGCAAAAGATATGCTTGGTGTAGAAGAAAAAGTAAATGAAGATCTTAAACGAGAACAAATTTATGCGGTCAAAGGTTTTAATGAAGGAAAGAATCGTCCGGCAGAACCATTAACATTAAGTAATGCGGATACGAAAAAGGATGTACAGCTGAATTATTTGCCTACAACTCCTCGAACTTCTGTACCTTCTCAAGAAACTTCTCAACAAGCTCCTGTTCAAGAAACTGTACCTTCTCAAGAATTTGCTCCAGTTGAACAAGAACAATCTTTTGGCGTAAGTATTGATTCTTCTCCACAAGAAGAGCAATTTTCTGTTTCTATAGCTGAACCTAAAGATCCTGCTCCTGCACAAAACTATGCTCGACCAGAAGATCGATTTGCATCGCAATTTGAAGGAAAAACAACTGCAGATCTACTTCAAGAAGAAACTAGTTCTCAACCACAGCACTCTTCTCAAGAAAAACCTGAGCCTGCTGCTTCTGTTTCTCAACCTTCCCAGTTTCTTTCTTTAAAGAATCCTTCAACACATACAGCTTCTCAAGAGCCTGTTTCTCAACCGACTTTTCAGTCACAAGAGCCTCGAGAGTCCTTCTCTCAACCTCAACAGAGCACACCTTCTGTTCAACAAGAGGAGCAGTTAGAAGAAAAGACTCGGGAAATTCCTCCAAACCCTTCTCCTGAGAGAAAGAAGTCACCTGAAGAAGAAGTTGATTTATCAAAAATATTTAGTTTTGGCAAATAATTTTTTTAATCTTCAAGAACAACTGTTCTTGAATTCTATTCTTTAATCGTTAATAATAAAAGTTTAATATTACTACTTGATTGTTATTTACTAATAAACTAAAAAATCAAAAACGTTTTTGTTGTTTACTATAAATAGATTTTTTTAGTTTTTTTATAGCCTATCGTCAAAGACGCCATCTCGCATATCCCATAAATCTTCTAGATTAAGAATATGTAATCCTTGCACGTCCATATCATCACTACCAATACGCTCACACATCGTGTTTAAGAAAATATCAACAAACGGAAAATCTACTAGCCCGGGGAAGCTAATGGTGTGATCAACGAAATAATAAAAGTTTTTATCAGGATATTGTTCTTCAAGTTTTTTAGTCATGTACTCTTTATTTTGACCAGGCTTCATAGTAATAAGAATACCAACATTTTTCGCAGTCAAGAAACGAATAAACTCGCTCTTTACTTTTTTAAGAATAACGCCAACACTATCTTTATCAAGCCAGCCATCTTCACCGGTCTTTGGGTCATACATGAACACTTTACGATTATTTCGTAAAACTAATGCTTTAGGATGGAATAAACCATCGCCGACATATAAAAAAGAAGTGTCTTCATCAAGATCAAAACTTGAAGTAGAACAACCAAGGATTTGTCCATCATACTTTGTATGTCGAGGACGAACAGAAACCACTTCACGGCCAGTCTTCTCAAGCTGTTCTTTAAGAGCAGGTTTTGAATTAAGAAATTGAACTGTAGTAAATAACGCTACTTTTTTCGGTAATTTTTCTATAAATTCCTCAGGTAAGGTTACGATCTCTTGATACCGTGCTTCAACATGATATAAATCCATGTCAGCTAAGAAATATCTTTTAATTTATAAACATACCTCCTCTTTAGTATTTGAGAAACGAATATTTCTCTATTTTCTCTTTGGGTTAACTTTTTAAATTTGTTATGAGTAGTTTCTTTTATGTCTCGATTAGCAAAAAGAAAAAAGTATTTAGAAACTGTTGATGAATCTGTGAAGTTTAAACATTTACATCGAAGAGACTGGCCAGATATTTCAGGAAAAATTCTTCTCTGGCAACTTCCCAGAACGAGTGCTGAGTTTTTAGCATCGCTTGTTAGGAAAAAACAACCAAACGTTATTCTTGAATTAGGGACGAGTGGAGGGTATTCTGGATTATGGATGCTTGAAGCAGCAGAAAACGCACATCTTCATACTATCGAATATTCTCCTTATCGTTTTAAAATTGCAAAAGAAACGTTTCAAGAAGCAGGTGTGCAAGATCGAGTAACTCAATACCAAGAAAAAATAGAAGTTGTTCTTGCCGATTGGTCGCAATCAGTAGATTTTGTGTTTATTGATGCGGGAAAACAATTTTATCTTGATCATTTTAAACGAGTAGAACCACACCTTAAAGCAAAAGCAATTATTGTTATTGATAATATGCTTGATAGTAGAGAAAAAACAGACAATCTTTGGGAGTATGTAAAGCACCATCCCGATTATTCTTGGGAAATGTTTGAAGAAGACAACGGCATGCTTGTTGTCTATCTCAATTGATTATTTTCTTTTTACATTCTTTTGAAAGATCGCATTTGATAGGATTTTTTTTGTAGAGAACGGCTGAGTAAATCGTCCTTCGCTTACCTTTCGAACATCTTCCACTGTGATAAATGCTTTAGGATTGAATTTCTGGATGATCTCAATTGTTGATTCTAAATCTTTGGTGTGGATAACAGTAAAGAACACAGTGCTTGAAGATTTTTTGGATGAAGAAGAGACTCGAGTAACGCCAAGACCTTTTTTTCGTAACGCCTCAATAAGAGGTTTTCCATCTTTTTTCGTAATGACTCGAACAAGCACTCGACCAACAGAGATTCGCTCAGAAATACTCATACCAATATACGTTCCAAGAGCATATCCAAAAGCGTAGGCGACATACCAAATAGGGTGTTGGATATTTGTGATGATTTGTTGAATGATGATAAGCCAGAGTAAGACTTCAAAAAAACCTGTTATCGCGGCAAGTTTTTTCTCACCTCTTGAGGTAAGCACAACACGAATAGTTGCAAAACTTACGTCAAAAATACGTGCAAAAATAATGATAATAGGCATAATCACCCAATTAAACCAGTCGATTGTTCCAAGATAACTCATAAGCCTCCAGCTACTTTTTGTTCATTTAAAAATGTTTGGTGTTTCTTGTTAATTATCAAATAGAAAATTTATATATATTAGTTATA
>SKGA01000007.1 GCA_007117735.1 Candidatus Woesearchaeota archaeon
AATAATTCTTCACAAACAAAAGGATCAACATCAGCATCAAGCCAAGCGCCAACCGTGCTTACACCCTGAGCAACTAAAGCAGGATCAATAGTTAAATTCGTATCTCCAGGACTACACATAATAGACGAGTCAAAATTAGGACCCATATAAGGATGACCAGACCAAACAGTTTCAGGAGGAACACATAACGCAGAATTATCCCAACCCGCACCCTCTAAAGGTACAGTAAGAAGATAGGAGATATCTATCTGTAAACAATTGTCACCAGCACAACAAGCACCGAAAAACTTCGCAGGATACTCGCCCCACGGCTGATCGTTAATCGTTCCAGCAAAATGTTTCTCAGGAAGAGAACCGTTGGGTAATAAACGAACAACTTCAGTTCGTAAATACGCAAACTCTTCACCAGGAGTAGGACAATCTAAATACGTCAACACAGGATCCGAATCATCAACATCCCAAATATTACCTACACCTAAAGGCTCGTGAAGATTACCTAAAGCAGTATTCCAAGAAGGTAAATCTGTAAGATCATAAGGAGGAAGTGGCGGGTTAAGACTCGCATGAACATCACCAACATCACACTGATTTAAGAAACTGTTACTAACAGGAACATAAAAACCATCATCATCAGCGTCTTGAATACATAAACAATCGCTACGAGTTGGATCATTAGGGAAACAATCAGAACCTGAAGTAAACACGCTTGAAACAAAACGATATTCAGGAACACAACTATCCGACATTAAAAAAGTCATAGAGCTGTTAAAAACACCATATCCTCTCCGTTCAGACGCTACCGTTGAACAAACAGTAGGAGCATCAGCTGCACAACCAAGCTCGTCTTGGAAATACTTCGCACAAGAAAATAAATTAGGACCTTCAAAAGAAACAGTATCCTCAACACGAGGGCTATAGTAAAAAGAACCACTAGCCTCATGATTTATTGAAGAAGCGACTAATTGAGGATTTGGAGAAGAAGAAAGATCTGAAAAACATCGAGAATTTGCAAAAGAACACGTTGGAAGAGCATTACATTGAAACTCATCCTCAATATCACTACATCGGAAAGCTCCTGTACACGCATCAGAAATATCATTTAGTGTATCTTGAGTAGTTGGACCATGACCTGTTTTGAAAGAAGCAGGAATAGAAATAAAACCAGACTCTTCCCATCGAAAACCTGCATCCGCACAAGCCTCTTCAGTAGAGTAGAGAGCTGCTTGAGCTTCAGGAAAAGGAGAAGAATTCACAGGTTCATATACAGTCATACCGGGACCAACTCCGCCAGAAGTAAACCATTCATAAACATCATAAGGAACAGCATTACAAGCAACAATAGGATCAACGCTTTCCTTAGTGACACAAGGAAAATTATCATAACAAGCAGTATCCTCAACAGCTAGAGCGTTAGAAAATAATTCTGCATACTCAACATCTTGATACGTATGAGTTATATTAAAACCTCGATTAGGATCACCTAAACCAGTACCTGCACTATCAGGAGAACACGTATTCACATATTCTTGATACCCGTTACAATTAAAAAACTCGTTAGAAGAACCAGGAGAAAACATAGGAGTATTATCATTACAATCAAAATGACACGCATCTACATTTGAACCATCAAGGGACCAACGCAAATCACGAAAATGATTTACAGCCAATAAAGGAGAATAAGGATCACCATTACTAAAACCAGAAAAAGTTCTATCAACTAAATACTGATAATTTTTATTAGGAAAACCAGTATACCTTTGTCGACAAAATAAATCGCTTCTTTCAACTCCACTTGTAGAACCATAATACTCCTTAAAATTTACAGGAAGACCAGTATGCAAAGAAGTTGGACGAGGTGCAATATACTCTTCATAAATCCAATTACAAGTTACAGGAACTACATCGTTATGCATATCACTCCACCGATATTCTGCAACATTAAAAGTCCATAAATTAGAATTATTATTAGAACTACCACTTACATTATAAACTAAACCAAGAGCCGCATATTCAGAATAGAAATCATAAAATAAAGAATTAGGAGAACTAGAAGGAGAAAGAGAAGAAGAATGAACTGATTCATATCTATCATAAATATAATCATAAGAAGTATTATACGTAAAATAATGACGTACAGGAGTAATATTTCCTCCCGGACGAGAAGCTAA
This sequence comes from Candidatus Woesearchaeota archaeon, assembly GCA_007117735.1. Lineage (GTDB taxonomy): Archaea > Nanobdellota > Nanobdellia > Woesearchaeales > SKGA01 > SKGA01. The sequence goes on from SKGA01000007.1 coordinate 2,169, forward strand.
ATTGTCAACAATACAATTAGAAGCATTGGTAGAACCACAAACTTGCCAATTACTAGGGCCCTCGTGAGGTAATCTTAAAACAGCAAATGCTAATGGAGAAAAATAACTTCGCCGCATATAATTATCAGGAGCGTTTAGCGCCCCATTATGAACAGGAGCTCCATCTACAAAACCATCACCATCTACATCAGGAAAGCAGAAGAGAACCTCAAACTCATCAGGTCCAGGAAGTGCACTGACAGCAGAAGAAAAAAGAAGTAAACCAAGCGACAAAAGAACTAAAGACCAAATAAATTTCACCATCACAGCCAATAAGGAAAAGTGAAAGTTTATAAATATTTCGAGTAATTAATCAAAACTCGTCTCGAGGGATATCCTCAATAAAACGTTTATAGGCTTTAGGAGAAGTCTCTCGAAGACGAATTAACGCATTCAAAAACGTATCATTCTTCTTAAGATCGCGAGCGAGAAAAAAATCATCAACAGACTGAATAGTTTCTTCTAACGTGTTAAGAGCAAACCCTTTCTCAGACAAAAAGTCTCGAGTAACAGCAACATAATCAGACCTCTTCTCTTTAAACAACCCAGCCAACTCGGCAGCATCTTGTTGATCAGAAAAACCTATCATAAATCCTTGATAAGGAGAAACACCAACATTGGAATACGCAGGAAGAAACAAACCAGTAACACCATACGTGATTCCTTGAGGATAAAACGTAAACAAGTTCGACTTTCGAGAAACAAGAGAACGATCATCACCTTTTTTTGTATATACTAATTTATTCCAAGATGCATCAGAACCAAGACCTTTAGATTTGACACCGTTCTTCTTTATAAATTTCTCATGAAAAGAAGTATGCATATACAAACCAGCATCTATAGGCAATATTCCAGGAGTATACCCTGAAGGAGTTACCCCAGAAAGTTTAAGAATAGTACCATACGAGTTATCTGGACTTTTTTTAATAGGATTCATGGACAAGAAAAAAAGAATAATCATTTATAAATATTACTCTTGTTAAGTAAATACATTATCTGAAGTGAGTTTTACCACGAAGCTTCTTTTTCAAATCGGCATGAAGAGAAGATAGCTCCTCCTTCTCACCAGGAGAAAACTCATAGGAAGAAGAAACAATCCAACCGCGACAATTCTTCGAACCACAATAACAAGGAAAATACTCATCAGGTTCATCAAAACCATAATCGTACGTCAACTCTTCACCCTTCTTAATATCACGAATAGCCTCGATCCAGATCTCCGCATCATCATAATTAACAGCTTCACAATTAGGCTCACAAGAATGATTAATAAAACGAGCATCATTACCGCCACGAGTAGCATCAATATCCCACTGATCATTAAGCGTAAACACCCACAACTCGCCACGAGCCTTATGCTTTTGCTCAACTTTTTCAGCGGTCTCTTTAGAAATTAACTTACCAGCATACTCAACAATAGACGTGCCCTTAGGAATATCACGAAGTGCGTAACCGCCACGACCCTTAATACCTGAAGATTTAACAACAAACCACTCATTCATGCAACCAAACAAACAACCAATAAGCTATAAACGTTTTCATTTCAAAGAAACATACGAATCAACAATCTCAAAATGATCACGAAGCACTTCCTTACCAATACGTAACGGTTTAGGCTGTCCACGACGAGACTCTTCAAAAGCAAGATAACTCTCTTTTGAAACAACACCGCCACGCAAAGGACCTAAACGACCAAACTCATTTCTCATCTGACCATAATCAAGACTCTGAGAACATAACAACTCCTCAACACGATCAAAAAACGAATGATCAACCTCACCTTCAACAAGTAATTGATACGAAGGAAGAGATGACTTCTCAAGCGTATAAGGAAGAAACGTATAAAACGCAAACGAATAACCAAACTCTTTTTTCGCCTGCTCAACAACTTCGATAAGTACTTGCTCAGAACACAACTCTCCAACAATATTTAAAAAATTCTCTCGAGAAACAAACTCTACTAAGGGCAACTTCTTCTTAAAACCAACAATACGAACAACATCACCCATCAAGTACCGATACAAACCCTCTTTTGTTGTAATACAAAGAGCATACTCTTTATTCAGCTCAACTTCATGAGCAAGAACAATCTTTTTAGTCTGAACATCAATACACTCATAAAATACTTGATGTAACAACAATACACCAAAGGTTGGCTCTTTACAAATACCTAAGGACAAACGAGCCTCACTTGCATAAATTCCTGGATCACGAAACACAACAGGTTTATCAAAATAAGACTTCACCGTTTCTAAATACGGTTGCTGAGCAGGACCCATAATACAATTCACTTGAACCAAACCAGGCCAAATAGTATGGGGACGGAAATCAGGCAATAAAGCAAGACGCCGCGCTTTTCTTGGATGAGAACGTAACACCTCAACAATAAGTTTTTCCCTGTTATCCTGCAGATATTCAAAAAACCGAACAATCTCAATAGGCGTTGCAAAACCAATCTGAGATAACGAAGCAACAAGAGCTTGACACGCAAGAAGGTGTAACTTCTTCTCAAAATTCATTTCATTATACACAGAAAAATCAACCGCTAATTTTGAACGAGCAAAAGGAGGAGTAAGTGTAGCCGTATACCCGCTAATGCTCCCTTTAGGAATGCCACCTGAGGTCACTCCTTCATCAGGAGGACCTGCCAAATACAACAATTTTCCTTTCAACGCTTTTGGATTATTGCGAAACGTATAAAACGTCCACAACACAGCTTCTTTTTGTAAATTCTTCTTACGAGTAGACGTTACAGGAAGTAGTTTAGGAGCAGAAGTAGTTCCACTAGTCGTTGCAAAAAAAACAACCTTATCAGCAACTAACACATTTTTCTCACCATCAGCCATTCGAGTAACAAGAGGTAAAATATCATCATAAGTTATTTGAGGAACTTGAGAAGCAAAATCTTCATACGTTTGAAGAGAAGCAAAAGAATACTTCTTGCCATACACAGTATTTTTATTTTTCTTCATAATTTGTCGAAGAAGACGAAGCTGAACTGCTCGAGGATCAGTTTTTGTACGAGAAAATTGAGTCCGATACAATTCTAGGCGAGGTAAACGAAAAGGTAATTTCAGTTTCATTACGAGAACTAAAAAAATCATTATTTAAAAAACTACGCCTTAGAAAAAAACCACCCCAGAAAAAAATAAAAAATAAAAAAATTTACCCCAAAAAAGAAAACAAAAAACATCAAATCGAATAGAGAGCTTGAAACTCAATAATTCTTAATAATTTCTTTACCCCAGAAAAGAAAAAGAAAAGAAAAAATTTACCCCAGAAAGCATATCTATATAAATAAGTATAGCTTAAATAACAATAATGAGTGAAATTAAACTAACAAAATCACAAGTCAACAAAGCAGGAATTCTTCTAACAAAAGAAACAACTCCTGAAGAAAAAAGAGACAACGCACTACAAATAGTAAGTGCGTGGAGACGAGCACACAACTACCCATTACAAGTATTTACAACAACGCTAGAAAAATATGCAAAAGAAATAAGCCCCGAAGCAATAACAGTACAACGATTAAAAAGAATTCCTTCAATCATAAAAAAATTACAACGAACATATCCAGGACAAAAAGGAACAATAAAACTAACACGAATGCAAGATATTGCAGGATGTCGAAGCATACTACCAACACTCAAAGATGTCCAACTTCTTCAACAAAAATATGAAAAAAGCAGGTTAAGACATAAAAAAATCAAAGAAAATAATTACCTACTCGAACCAAAAGAAGATGGATATCGAAGCCTACATCTCATCTACGCATTCCAAAGTGAAAAAAATAAACAAGAATATAACGATAAACTCATAGAAATACAAATACGAACACAACTCCAACATCTTTGGGCAACAGCAGTGGAAACGACAGGTTTCTTCATAGGACAAGCATTAAAACTTTCAGAAGGAGAAGAAGACTGGAAAGAATTCTTCCAACTTGTTAGTATAGCATTTGCACGAAAAGAAGAAACACCAGAACTAAAACAGAACAAGAAACTTTACCAACTCATACGAGAAAAAGAGAAAAAATTATTCGCCATTACCAAAATGAAGAAATGGAATGAATCAATTAGACTATTTGAAGAAATGAGCTCAAAAAAAGAAAAAGAATACTTTGTGCTTGAACTAGACACTATACAAGAAAAAACAACTATCAGCTCATTTACAAAACAAGAAGAAGAAAAAGCAATAGAACTCTATGCAAAAATAGAGAAAAAAATATATGGACGAAAAGAATATGATGTAGTATTAGTAGGAGCAAAAAATATTACTACACTTAAAGAAGCATACCTTAACTATTTTGCAGACACTAAAGAATTCATAAAAGAAATTAAAAAAATAGTAGATGAAAAGAATTAAAAACCCATACCAAGCATTTCTTTCAAATCATCACTAGGCTCCCAAACAGGAGAGAAACTAATGACTACTTCAACATCCTCAACGCCCTCTACTAAGCCGACTTTATGCTTAACATCCTCAACAAGCTGAGGACCGTAAGGACACATGGGAGACGTGAAGGTCATTGTAATAACAACATTCTCATCCTTAATAGCAATATCATAGACTAACTCTAACGTCCAAATATCAAGACCTAACTCCGGATCTTCAACGAGTTGAAGTTGTTCAATAATTTGATCTTTCTTACTCACCAGAAATCACCTTATCAAACCCTTGTTCTTCAATTTTTCGAGCAAGAGAAGCATCACCAGTCTTTACAATCTCTCCATCTTTAAGAATGGAAATAACATCAGGAGTAACATAGTCAAGAATTCGTTGATAATGAGTAATCAACAACAACCCTTTCTCAGGACCACGCATCGTGTTAATGCCCTCACTCACTACTCGAAGCGCATCAACATCAAGACCACTATCGGTTTCATCAAGAACCATATACTTAGGATCAAGTACTTTCATTTGTAAAATTTCAGCACGCTTCTTCTCACCACCACTAAATCCCTTATTTAAGTATCGTCGAGAAAACGCGGAATCAATATGTAAGAGAGCCATTTGTTCCTTTAAATATTTATGAAACTCAACCATCGACTTAGGATTATCCTCATGCAAAGAATTATACGCTGTACGTAAAAAATTTGCTAGCGTCACACCCTCGATTTCTTTAGGATATTGGAAACTTAAGAATAAACCAAGACGAGCTCGCTTATCAGGATCAAGATCAGTAATATCCTCCCCATCAAGAAGAAGAGAACCACTCACCACCTCATAAGCAGGATGACCCATTAATGTATTTGCAAGAGTAGATTTTCCACTACCGTTTGGACCCATCAGAACATGAACTTGACCTTTTTCAATCGTTAAGCTCACGCCTTTTAAAATATCTTTACCTTCAACTTGAACAACTAAATCTTTTATTTCTAATTTCATACTTTCACCATACGTATTGCTTTATCTAAAGCAGATAATACTTTTTCAAGTTCTTGCTTTGTTGTGTAGGCAAGAAAACTACAACGCACCAATCCAGAAATACCCTCTTTCTCTAAGAGCGGTTGAGCACAATGATGGCCCTCTCGTAATTGAATACCAGAAGCATTCATTAACGTAGCAATATCTGAACTATGTGCGCCACGAACAAAAAAACTAAACACTCCTTGATGACTACCCTCACCAAGAACAACAACATCTTCTCGAGCTGCTAACTCTTTTGAAAACCACTCAGATAATTCGTGAACACGACGATCTAAAACATCCTTATGCTCCAAAACAAACTGTACTGCCCGAGCCAAACCAATCGCTTGAGCAATAGGAGGAGTACCTGCTTCAAACTTCCAAGGAAGATCAGCAAACGTTGTTTGTTCAAACGCGACCTTGTGAATCATACCACCACCAATGATAAAAGGAGAAGCCGCTTCTAACAACTCTTTAGAAGCAGTTAACACGCCAATACCTGTTGGACCGTATAATTTATGACCTGAGAACGCATAACAATCAACAGCACGAACAGAACGAAGATCATGAACAACACCTTGCGCCCCATCAACAACGGTAAACCATCCTTTTTCTTTTGCTAAGGTAGTAAGTTCATCAAGCGGTTGAAGAATACCAAGCACGTTACTCATGTGAGCAAAGACCACAACTTTTGTTTTTTCAGAAGAGGCCTCAAGAAGAGTGGAAGCAGAAAGTGCTCCAAGAGCATCAACAACAGTTAGTTGCAAATCTAAACGATGAGCAAGTTCTTGCCAAGGAAGAATACTGCTATGATGTTCACTTCGAAGTATGAGTATTTCATCACCTTTTTCTAATTGAAAAGAAAGAAGATGAGCAGCCAGATTAAGAGCTTCTGTACAATTCTTTGTAAACACTACCTCTTCAAAATCAACGCCAAGAGACTGAGCAATAGTAGTACGTGCATCCTCAAAAGCAGTTGTTGCTTGTTGAGATAAGGAAGAAACTCCTCGATGAACATTAGCACTAATCGCTTCATCATATGAGCGCATCGCATCAAGAACACAAGACGGTTTGAGTGCAGTAGCAGCACTATCAACATACACCATCTCAGGGTTCTTTTCAAAAAAAGGAAAGTGTTCACGAACCATTATTTACTCCTCCAAAACACTCATTAAACGTTCAAGAAGCATGGTTTGCATCTCTTCATCAAGATGATCAAGTGTTTCTTGAATAAACCCTTGCACGATTAATTGTTTTGCTTTATAAATAGGAATACCTCGAGCTTGGAAGTAAAATAATTCTTCCTCGTCAATCTCTCCCATCGTAGCACCATGACTACACTTCACATCAGCAGTGTAAATAGATAACTCAGGAATCGCGCTTGCATGACTCTTCTCATCAAGTAATAAGACATCCATTTGTTGATACCCTTGCGCATCCTTACTCATGTTATCCATAGCAACAAGACCAGCAAGACCAGACTGTGCACCATTACTTAACACTGCCTTGGTAACAATATCACTACTCGTTTGAGGAGCCTGATGATGACTTTGTTGTGAAAAGAAACTCCGTGTCGCGTTAGAACAAATCGTTGCTGTCTGACGAGCACTCGCACCAGGAATAAGAAGCTGCATATCACTTTGAACCTGAATGAAAGGAATCTCAAGTGTCACATCAACAACAGTACAGGAACCACGAACATGAGCCTGACGATGAAGTTGTAACATGCCTTGCAGTTCATACACTGGCGTATACGTAAAGGATGCATCTTCTTGCACAACGATTTCTAGAACAAGATCTCGAAGGCCAGGACACGCATCCTTAAGGAAATGAACTAAGGAAAGAGAAGCACCTTTTTCAAGAACAATCATCAAATACTGACTAGATTTTTCTCCATCAAAAACAGTTGTTAAATTAAGATCGTGTTCTTGACCAGCAGGAACGTAAATAACTTGACCATCTTGAAACTCGTACTGATGTTTTGCAGAGAATGAAGAAAACGTAGCCTTACATAATGATCGGTACGTCTCTTGAACAAGAGGGAGCTTATCATACGCCTCAAGCAGCGAATGTAGAAGAGAACTAGCACTTCCCGTGTGCGACCACGAACCAAGCGGAGCAAGAATCTCAAGACGTTTAAACTCAGAAACATCTTTAGGAGACACTCGAATCATCGGACGAGGAAGAGACTTCTTTTCCAACTCTTGAAAAATACTTTTTGCTTCAACTCGACTTTCATCAAGCCAGGAAGGTTCTTGAGTCTTCATCCTACACTCCCCTCCATCTCAAGAGCAATGAGTTTATTCAACTCGACAGCGTATTCAAGAGGAAGTTCTTTTACAACAGGTTCGATAAAACCGCTTACGATTAATTTAATCGCATCCTCTTCACTTAAACCACGACTCATTAAATAAAAGATTTCATCTTCACCGATTTTACCAACCGTCGCTTCATGAGCCATCGTTACTTTATTATTATAGACTTTCATTACAGGAATAGTATGAGAGACCGCCTCATCACCAACAAGCAACGCATCACAAACAGTACTTGTTGAACAACCAGTCGCATTCTTAGCAATACTTACAATACCTCGATACGTTGTAATACCACTATCTCGACTAATACTTTTTGCAACAATAGTAGAATGTGTATTTGGTGCAGCATGTACCACTTTACTACCAGTATCTTGATGTTGACCAGGAGCTGCAAAAGCAATACCTAAACTATCACTTCGAGCACCCTCACCAATAAGAACACTAGAAGGGTAGAGCATCGTAACACCGCTTCCTAAATTACCATTTACCCATTCAGCAACTCCATTCTTATGAACAATTGCTCGTTTAGTATTAAGATTAAACGTGTTTTTACTCCAATTCTCAACACTAGAATAACGAACTTTTGCACCTTCAAGAACATGTAATTCTACACAACCAGCATGAAGACTACTTGAGTTAAACTGAGGAGCAGAACAACCTTCAACATAATGTACTTCACTGCCTTCATCAGCAATAATAAGTGTATGTTCAAACTGACCACCGTTCTTTGCATTCATACGGAAATACGCTTGTAAAGGAACAGTAACTTTTACACCCTTAGGAATGTAAATAAACGTTCCACCACTCCACACGGCAGCATGCAACATCACAAATTTATGATCAGAAATAGGAACACACGTGCTCATAAAATATTTCTTTACTAAATCAGGATATTTTTGCACTGCAACATCCATGTTCTCAAAAACAACACCTTGTTTTTCCCATTCTTCTTTTAATTTATGATACACAACTTCTGAATCGTACTGCGCACCAACACCAGAAAGTGCTTTTTGCTCAGCCTCAGGAATACCGATTTTATCATACGTTGCTTTAATATCTTCAGGCAACTCATCCCAAGAAGACGTTTCTTCAAGACCAGGACGAATAAAATATTGAATCGCATCAAGATCGAGCTTTTCAAGAGAAGGACCCCAGTTTGGTAGAGGAGTTTGATTCCACAACTCTAAACCTTTTAATCGTTTTTCAAGCATCCACTCAGGCTCATTTTTCACTCGAGAAATTTCTCTTACTAATTCTTCAGATAATTCCCCGGGATTCGACTTAAAGACTGAGCGATCTTCATTCGCATCATCATATATACTTCTATCTATTTGAAAATCATTCATTGTCCTAACAACCCCATATCTATACAAACAGTGCAATCTTGCGGAACAGAAGGATCTTGTTGTTTACACATCTGACAAACAATTGAAGACATTGCTTTGTGATGTAACAACTTCATCGTCGCGTGAACCGAAGAGAACGTCCCTTCATGTATTTGCATAGCAACGCGTTGAATTTCTTTATCCACAGACGGTGCCAACGTGAAGGAACTTGCACGTTTATCACTTAAATATTGACTCACTGCAGCAGGAGTAATGCCTAACAATTCAGCAGCACGTTTTTGCGTGCAACCTAAATCAAGCAAAGCTTGCGCTAACCGTTTTCTAATTAACGGAAGAACATACCATACTTGAATCTCCGACGGAGTTAATTGTTTTACCATACCTTGCCCACGCTGTTTGTTTACATAAGAAAAAAAACTTCGTTTATAAAATTAACGATAGTTAATATTATTTTATACAACGGTAAAGACCCAAAGAAAATACAAAGCTTATAAAGAAAGGAAAGTTAAAGAAAAGTATGACTGGGAAAAAAATCATCCTTGACGCGCAAACCTTTAAAGCGCTCTCCGTAGAAACACGACTACAAATTCTCAAAGAATTAAGTACCAAACCACAAACACTCACCGAATTAGCAACTTCTCTTGAACTTAACCCTTCAACAATTAAAGAACATTTAGAAAAACTTCTTGAAGCAGAACTCGTCAGCATAGAAGACACGACAAGAAAATGGAAATTTTACTCACTCACCAGAAAAGGAGAAAAAATCATCCAACCAGAAGAAGTCAACGTACTCTTCGCATTTAGTTTCTCATTACTAAGCACACTTACGCTTGGAGCAGTATGGCTTAGAGAACGACTCGCACCCGTAGAAGAAGAAATCCAACCATTCATGGTAAGAGTTGCAAGCGAAGCGGATCAAGTTGCAAGCGAAGCGTTACACGCCACAAGCACCATTGTACCAACTATTACACTCATTCTTATCATCAGCATAACACTAACCATACTAGCAGGAAGTTATCTGCTCTATAAAAAAAGAAAATGAAACAAACACTCCTTATCGGACTACTTTTACTAAGCATTGTTCTTAGTGCATGCTCAACGACGTTACAACCAACAGAATTCTCAGACCTGTTAGCGATGAATCTGAACCACAAAACAGCAACAAATAACGACAGGATAGGAGAAGCTGCACCGATGAGAGCAGATGGAAGCGTAGGAGAACAAGCCCTCACCCAAGGTAGACGTATTCACGTAGAAAACAACACGCTCTATCAACTACGAGGAAACGATTTACTTATCTATTCTATTACTGATTCAACACTACAACAAAACATTAGTTTTGATGATTATCCGCAAGAATTTATTGTAACAAACGATATTATCGCACTAGTAACCACAGGATATGAAACAAGAATAGGGGTAAGCGCTTATGATTATCGACCACGAGAAGAATACGTCACTCTTTCAACAGTACACTTGATAAACAGCAGTGATGGAGAGACTATTGAAACCATACAAACACAAGGACATATACAAAAACTGCAAGTGTACGCAAACAAAATAACAGTCGTCATACAAGAACTTGCTTGGAAAGATGAACACCTACACCAACCCTATTTGCGAGTAGGAGAAAGACGAGTACAACCAGCACTCTTCTTACCACGACCAATAGAAAGCATAACATATTTTCACCACCTCCTCCAATTTGATACAACAGGAGCACTTCAAGAAAGTGCAACCTATGTCTTTGAAGGAAGACCAACATTCCACCTTAGTGCAAACAACCTCTATATTGCAACCGCCGAACAACAATGGAGATCCCCACAAACAAGAGAACGATTCATTCGTGCAATACTTCCACATCTTGATTCAAGACTTCAAGAAGAAATAAGAAAGGTACTAGGAAGCACACAAGAAAGTAGTGCAATACAAGAAGTATTCATTACGTATTATCAAGAAATTCAAGAACAAGAAGATACTCAAACGTACGAAGAAATGATGGAGCGAATACAAGAAGCGACACGAGCGTACGATAAAGCGAATCTAGAAGAAACAACACTTCATCAAATAAGCTTAACAGGCTTAGAACACAGAAGAAGTGCAACCATTCAAGGAACCATACGAGAACTCTTTGAACAAGAAGAGACAGTACACATCGTTACTTCAAACTGGATTCAAGACGAGCAGTATCATCAAGAACAAACACTCACCTCTCGATTACGAGTTATTGAACAAAAAACACTCCCTGTCAGCGAATATCTTTTTAGAGTAAAAGATCATAACGGACTACATTATCTCTTTGAAAACGAAGTCCATACACCAACAAGAAGTATAAACGCAAGTGCACAAAATATCTTTTTTGTAGATAACACAATCGTTCTTCTTGGAATGAGTCGTTATCGAAACCGAGGAGTAGAAGTTAGCTTTGTAAACGAAAACGAAACTGAAACCATACAAATAGGAAATGAAGGAAGTTATAGCGCAGCACTGTATAGCGAACTTGTAGCAACACGAGAGAACATACTAGCCCTACCACTTCAAGAACAACAAACACAAGAAGTCGTTCTTATTAATCTAGAAACACAAGAAGTTGAAGAAACCATAACCTATCATATTGCAAGAGATATTTTTCCTTGGCGAGGAAGTGAACACATTCTTCATCTCGAATTTATTGAAAGCGGACTACTTATCGTCTCAGAAGGACGATTTGAAGTTCATCCCATAGAGTAAAACCTCTCCTTGAGAGGCTCTCTAAGGATAAAAACAGTAAAGGAAAAGCACAGTAGTTTTGTCATTTACTAAAATTTATAAAGAAATGAAGATTTAGTAACTGCATGGATATGCATATTGGAACACAAAAGAACAAACCATTTCACCTCCCTCTTTCAAATTTAAAAAAACACGCGATAGCACTCGGAGCATCAGGCTCAGGAAAAACAGTATTTACAAAAGTTCTCATTGAAGAAGCACTCAAAGCAGGAGTGCCATCGCTAGTCTTTGACGTGCAAGGAGACCTTAGCTCACTCGCACTCTTTGGAAAGCAAGAAACACATGAAAAACACAGTCTTCTTGATGGGAAACTCTTAGAAGGAAAAGAAGTTCTTATCTACACACCAGTATCCAGTAAAGGAATCAGTATTTGTCTCAACCCTTTAAGCATACCAGAACAACAACTACCAAAAGAAGAAGCAATCACTCTTATTCATGATACTGCAACAACTCTTGCAAAACTTGTAGGATACAACGTAAACAACAGTAAAGGAAAATACGCGCAAGCAGTGCTCTACACCGTCTTATACAACGCGTACGAACACAAACACCAACTCAAACAATTTGAAGATGTTATTGATCTTCTCCGAACACCAAACGAAGAGCTCAAATACGAACTTGGAGAATTCTTACAAGAAGAAAAACAACTAGAACACCTCCTCAAACAATTAAAGTTTCTCACTATTGGACAAAAAAAACTACTCTTCCAATTTGGTATGCCTGCAGACATTGGAACGCTCCTAAAGAAAAACACTATCTCGGTAATTTACCTCAACACGCTAGGAAGTCAAGAAGAAAAAGAATACTTTGTCGCAACACTAACAAATAAACTTTATCAATGGATGCTCGCAAATCCAAGCGATAAGATACAAGGACTATTCGTTCTTGATGAAATAGCACCGTTCATACCGGCAGGAAGCGAAAAACCAGTCTGTAAACCAATCCTTAAATTACTCTTTAAACAAGCGAGAAAATACGGCGTTGCATGCGTTATTGCAACACAAAACCCTGGAGATATTGACTATAAAGCATTCAGTCAGTTTGGAACCTGGGCAGTAGGACGATTATCCCTTAAACAAGATCTGAAAAAAGTAAGTCAAGCGCTCAAAAGTGCACATCTCAATTTCGAGGAAATACTACCAACACTGCAAACAGGAGAATTTCTTCTTTACGCACCAGATCAATTTGAAGATATACAACAGTTTAAAACAAGATGGTTATACACTGAGCACAAAACACTCAACGAAGAAGATGTGCACAACGTTATGAAAACAACAACGCCCTACAAGCTTGTACAAGAAAAAGAAAATAAAAAACAAATAATCAAAGAGAAAAAAGAAATAATTACCGAAGAACAACAGAACCCCGAGAACGGACAACAGACAACAGAACACAGGAAACAGGAAACAGAACACAGAACACAGAACCCTGAAAACAAAACACCGAACACAGGAAACAGAACACAGAACACTGCAACCTTTTATGTGCAAGGAAAAGAACGAGAAGAAATAGAGAAAAAAGCATTACAATTACGAAAAAAAGCACTCTTTGGAGGGAAAAAACAAGAACTTCTTGAACTCCAACAAGAATACATCCCTCTTATTGTTACACAAATAACACAAACAAAACACTACCTCTTTGGATTAATAAAACAACACAAAACATACCAACTCGTGTTTGATGCAAAAGAAGGAGACCTTATCACTAAACATTACCGACGAAAAGAACTTAAAACCCTCCTAAACCTTAGCGAGAAAGAACTGGTCATCGCTGCAAAACTACACGTTGGAGATGATGACTACTACGGACAAGAAGAATTACACATCGAACTAGGATATCCAAAACAAACAATTACCAAAACCTTACAGAAATTACAAAAACAACATATTATAGGACATCAAATCGTAGGAGAACACAAACGATGGATAGGAACATTCGATTTCAAACATCCTTCCTTGAAAAAACTCCACACTCCACTTGTTCTCTCACCAGGAGCAGAACGAACAACAACAACGATAAATATCGAACAATTACGACAATTCATTCAGCACTGGTTTGACGCGCATCTCACCGGAACAAAAATTGCCTGGTACCCTATCTGGAACGCAACACTCAGTAAAGGACGAGGAACAAAAAAAGTTCGATTTGATGGTGTGAGTGGGAAAAAACTATGATTATTACTATCGCAGGAGATCTTGGAAGCGGAAAAAGCACAGTAGGAAAACTTCTTGCACAAAAACTCAACTACACCTACCTTTCAACAGGAACACTTCTTCGAGAACTAGCAAAAGAACAAAACTGCACCATACTCGAACTGAACAAACAAGCAGAAACAAACCCTGCAATAGATAAAGAGCTTGATCAACGACAACAAGCACTCTCAACAAAAACAAATCTTATTCTTGACTCTCGACTTGGATGGCACTTTATACCACAGAGTTTGAAAATCTATCTCCACATCGATATTACAACAGCAGCACAACGAGTCTTTGAAGAAAAACGAGCAACAGAACAACACGAGAGCGTGGAAAAAACACAAGAACAACTCATCGCAAGACAACAAAGTGAACAACAGCGATACGAACAAGCATACAACCTCACCATTAGACCAGAACACTTCGATCTTGTTTTTGACATGAACAAACAAAGCTCGCCAGAAGTAGTGGAAGAAATACTTCAATACCTAGAGCAAAAGAATTAAACCGTACTTATCTTTTGTACACGCGACTTCTTTTATCAATAAAAAAAATAACAACCACAGAATTCCCTTCAATACGATATAAAACTCTATAACCTCCAACACGTATTCTAAAAACTTTATCTTTAACATTTACTAAACGTTTGGAATCAGGAGGAAAAGGATTTTCTCGAAGAGATTCAATAGCATGAAATAACCTCTTGGCAGCGACCTTATTAATTTTTAATAAAAATTTAATAACTTTCTTTTCAAGAAAAAGTTCATACATCTTAGAAACCTAATTGTTTCTTAGCATCAGCAAAAGAAATAAGATTATCTTTATCCAAACTCTCCTTATACGCTTCAAATTCATTTAACGTCATAATTTCGTCTCTTTGAACCATATTTTCTTTAATACAATCTAATTCCTTTTTCATAGAATCCATTTTTGTAAGTAAAGATTTAAATTCGACAACCATAAATGAACACAAGACGAGGATATTTATATACTTAACGCTAAGAAGGGAAGTGGGAAAAATAAACCAAATCGGCATAAATCAGTTAATGACAAATAATTAGTATCCTAAACTTTTATCGTTAACTATCAACTAAAAACATATAAATACTTCTAGACTTACTTTTCACCTATGGTAAGCATCACATTTCCAGATGGAATGAAAAAAACATTTGAAGAACCACTCAGTGGACATGATATCGCACTTTCAATCAGTGAAGGACTCGCAAGAAACTCCTTAGCAATCAAAGTAAACGGAACACTCCAAGACCTTCACGCGCCAATCACCGAAGATGCAACCATAGAAATTGTCACGTTTCAAACAGAAGAAGGAAAACACCTCTTCTGGCATTCTAGCGCGCACTTACTCGCGCACGCAGTAAAAAGACTCTACCCGGACGCTCAACCAACCATTGGACCCAGCATCGAACAAGGATTCTACTACGACTTTGATAACCTCTCCATTTCTACAGAAGATTTTGAAAAAATAGAAGCAGAAATGAAAAAAATCGTGAAAGAAGCACATCAACCACGACGAATAGAGTACCAAACTAAAGAAGAAGCATTAGCGGCATTCTCCTCGAATCCTTATAAAAAAGAACTTATTGAAAACTTAGAAGAAGGACTCAGCGCGTATGAACAAGGAGACTTTGTTGATCTCTGTCGAGGACCACACCTTCCAAACACAAAGAAGATAAAAGCCTTCAAGCTAACAAAACTTTCAGGAGCATACTGGAGAGGAGATTCAGAGAACAAACAATTAACAAGAATTTATGGCATTAGTTTTCCTGACAAAAAACAACTCAAAGAATACCTCCACTTCCTTGAAGAAGCACAACGACGAGACCATAGAAAAATTGGAAAAGAACTCGACTTATTCAGCTTTCATGACGTCAGTCCAGGAAGCCCCTTCTTTCATCCAAAAGGAACCTACATGTACAATCAACTCCTCGCATTTGTTAGAGAAGAATACGCAAAACGAGGCTATGATGAAGTTATTACTCCCTTACTCTACAACAAAGAACTTTGGGAAACGAGTGGACACTGGCAACACTACAAAGAGAACATGTTTGTTCTCACCATGGACCACTTGGAAGCAAGCCTTAAACCAATGAACTGTCCAAGTCATTGTTTATTATACAAACAATCAACAAAAAGTTACCGAGACCTTCCTATCCGCTACGCAGACTTTGCTCCCCTACATCGAAACGAGTTAAAAGGAACGCTAGGAGGATTACTACGAGTAAGAAAATTCTCTCAAGACGACGCACACATTTTCTGTCGAGAAGATCAAATCCAAGAAGAAATTCTAGGCGTTATCAAATTTGTAGAACACGTGTATACTAACGTTTTTTCTATGCCGTTTGAAATTGAACTTTCAACACGACCAGAAAAAGCAATGGGAACAGATGAACAATGGGAACTGGCAGAACAAGGACTTATTCAAGCCTTAGAGGAAGCAAACCTCAACTATCAACTCAACCCAGGAGACGGAGCATTCTACGGACCAAAAATCGATATTAAAGTACAAGATAGTATCCGACGAACACACCAAGTTGCAACGATACAATTAGACTTTCAACTACCAGAACGATTCGAACTAGAATACGTAGGAGAAGACGGTCAACGACACCGACCAGTCATGGTGCATCGAGCAGTACTAGGAAGTCTTGAACGATTCTTAGGCGTTATCATAGAACACTTTGCAGGAAAATTCCCCTTATGGATTTCGCCAAACCAAATACGAATACTCCCTATTGCAGACAGACATAATGAATACTGTGAAACACTTGCAAAAAAACTTCACGAGCAAGGAATACAAGTACATGTTGATCAACGAAGTGAAAGTATAAAGAAAAAAGTTCGAGACGCACAACTCCAACAATACAACTACATCTTAGTAATTGGAGATCAAGAAGTAGAACACAACACGGTTAATGTTCGAACACGAGATAATGAAGTGCACGGCGAGAAAACACAAGAAGAATTTATGCAACAACTTCAAGAAGAGCTATCGACGAGAAAGTAAACCCATATAATACTCTAATGGTTCATACTTTGAGAATTGTGAAGACGAGATATCGTGAAACACGTCTGAAACGATGTGTTTATTCTTTCTTAAGGCATCAGACAAGTCAGCACCGATTTGTTGAGTAACACAAAAAACCTCTCTTGTATCAACCACATACTCAGGAGCAACATGCTTAGAAACAAAATGTCTATTCTGAAGATTTGAAGAAACATCATACACATCTTTAAACCGTTTTGCAACAAGAAATCCTGATGAGGTACTTATTTCTTTTTTAAATAAGTCCTCTAAAGGAGAATCACTCACTAAGGTAAGAAGATACGAAGAATGCTCATTAGGAGACAAATCTTGAAGAGCATGTGCATACACCACGCTCTCAGCAAAGGATTGACCTAAAACAGAACCATACAACGAACGATCACCAGGAGAAGTATAAGACAACAAACCATTATTCAACAAAGCCAACCACTCCCAAGAATCAATAAGAACAATAGGATCAAGAAGACCTTCTTGACGAGAAATCGCTTGAGTAAAAGGAATAAGAACCTCTCTTGCTTCTCGAGAAGTAAGTTCTGAACTTCCATGCATCAAACATTCTAAATCACGCCTATAACGATTTAATGACTGAAGCAAAGAATGTTTTTGTTTTGAAACCACAATAAACGATGAAAAACACCACAAATTTATAAAGATTACTTTCGCCAAGCAAAACAAATATGATTCAAACAATCGCAGATTTTGTATGGAGCTATCCCTTAAGCATACTTCTTATTGCAACAGGACTCTTCCTTACTATTTACTTTAAAGGATATCAATTTAGGAAACTCTTCACCGCACTCAAACTAGTATTTACCGGAGAGAAAACAACAGAAAAAGTAAAAGGAGATATTAGCCATTTTCAAAGTTTAATGACTGCACTTGCAGCAACAGTAGGAACAGGAAATATTGTAGGTGTAGCAACAGCAATCGCAATAGGTGGACCTGGAGCATTATTCTGGATGTGGATAACAGGACTAGTTGGTATGATAACAAAATTTGCTGAAACACTTCTAGGAGTAGCGTATCGAAAAGAAAATGAAGATGGGGAAATAAGTGGCGGTCCGATGTATTATATACAAGCAGCTTTTAAGAAAAAATGGCCAAGTCTAGCCTACGCATTCTTCGGATTACTAGGAGCAATTGGACTTGGAAATCTCATACAATCAAATAGCATCGCACAAAGTCTTTACACCAGCTTTTCCATACCAACAATATTTACTGCAGGAATTCTTATCCTTCTCACAGGAATAATTATTTTACGAGGAATACAATCCATTGGAAAAATAACAGAAGTAGTTGTACCGCTCATGATAGGAGTATATTTCATCACAGCAGTAAGCATACTTATTATTCAATGGGGAAACCTTGGAGCAGTCTTTGATCTTATCTTCACACACGCATTCACACCAATAGCAGCAACAGGAGGATTCATAGGATCAGGTCTTTTACTCACTATACGAATGGGAATTGCACGAGGACTCTTTTCTAACGAATCAGGAATGGGAAGTGCAGCGGTTGTTGCAGCAGCAGCGAAAACAAAAAAACCAGTAACCCAAGCACTCATTGCAATGACACAAACATTCATCGACACCATTATTGTTTGTACCATAACAGGACTTGTTATCCTTTCAACAGGAGTATGGAGTAGTGGACTAAACGGTGTGGCACTCACAACAAGCGCGTTTGCAACTGTATACCCTCTTAGTGCAGGAATAATCATCGCAGTAAGTCTTAGTCTCTTTGCATTCTCAACTATTATCGCATGGGCGTATTATGGAGAAAAATTTCTTGAATACCTCTATCCAAAAACTAAAAAAACACCTTATAGAATTATCTACAGCATACTCGTAGGAGTGGGAGCACTACTTAGTTTAGAACTTGTCTGGTCAGTAGCAGATATAGCAGTAGCGTTCATGGTACTGCCAAACCTGGCAGCAATCATTTGGCTCTTACCAAGAATAAAAAAAGAAATGAACGCTTAACGCATCTCAATCTCGTTAAGTAATTCTTCTTCATCAAAAGAATCAACTCGACGTTTAGAACGACGTTTCTTCTTTGCAAAAGCTTGTTCATACTCATCATCAGCTTCAGAAAGAACATCATCATCTTCTTTAAAATCATCATAGCCAGACATAAATGCTTCTTCTTCAGCACTTATCTCATCATTGTCCACTAAATCCTCACGGCCTTTGCCGCTATACACTTCCTCAAAACTACCTTCTTCAGGATACATAGAAAAAACAACAACTAAAAATATTTATAAATGTTGCGAGAAAAAAAGAATTTGTTTAAAAACAAGAAAGAAAAATATATAAAACAATACAACAAAAAATAATTGAGGAGATAACTATGCCCTATGTAAAAAAAGAAGTAAAACCATTAGAAATACTTGTTGGAAATAAAGAACACCTCACACAATTCTTTGATATGGACAACGATCTCAAACCAGAAGAAAGAATGCTTAAACAAGGATATCTTGTTCGACCAGAAACTACAACAAATAAACAAGATAAAAAATTTCAACCAATTTTTACCTATCAACAAGCAATTAACTATCTAGAAAAAAACAAAGATAGACTCGTTGTAACCTATCACGGACCATTACAAAAATAAGAGATATAAAACAACAAGAATAATAAAGAACAACTCATTTATTTTTTTTATGTTTACACTACACGCACCATTCAAACCAGCAGGAGATCAACCAAAAGCAATCAAAGAACTCATCGCAGGACTAAAACAAGGAGCAAAAATACAAACACTCCTAGGAGTAACAGGCTCAGGAAAAACCTTTACCGCCTCACATGTTATTGCAGCGTACAACAAACCAACACTTATTCTCGCACATAATAAAACACTCGCGTTTCAACTCTACAAAGAGTTTAAAGAATTCTTCCCAGAAAATAAAGTAGAATTTTTCATCTCCTACTATGATTATTACCAACCAGAAAGTTATATTCCTGCAAGTGACACGTATATCGAGAAAGATGCAAAAGTGAATCCAAAAATTGATATGATGCGACTGCGAGCAACAACAAATTTACTAAGTAGACAAGACACTATCATCGTTGCAAGCGTCTCAGCAATTTACGGTCTAGGAGATCCTGAACCCTATGAAAAACTCACCATACAACTCTCCACAGGACAACAGTTTTCTCGACGAGAACTTCTTCAAAAAATAGTTGCATTACAATACCAACGAAACGATATGACGCTAGAACCAGGAAATTTTCGAGTAAAAGGAAACAGTATTGATATCATGCCAAGTTATGATAATGAAGTTATTCTTCGCATACAATTACAAGGAAACACGATAAAAAGCATAACAGAACTATCGTTTCCAGAAATAGAAATACAAGGAACCTATGAACACTACACCTTATTCCCTGCAAAACACTTCGTTATAGAAGAAGAAAAAAAAGAAAAAGCAATTCAAGCAATCAAACAAGAACTCGAAGAATGGTTACCAATACTTTCAAAACAAGACAACCTCTTTGCATACCGACTAGAACAAAAAGTAAAATACGATATAGAAATGATAGAAGAAATGGGTTATTGTAACGGGATAGAAAACTACAGCCGATTCTTTGACGGAAGAAAACCAGGAGAACGACCATTTTGTCTGCTTGACTTTTTTGGAGATGACTTTTTAATTATTGTTGATGAAAGCCACCAAACCCTGCCACAAATACGAGGAATGTATAAAGGCGATCGGTCACGAAAACAAAACCTAGTAGACTACGGCTTTCGACTACCATCAGCACTTGACAATCGACCATTACGATTTGAGGAGTTTGAAACATTTATGAACAAAGTAATCTGCGTTTCAGCAACACCAGGAGACTACGAATTAAAACATAGCGACCAAATTGTTGAACAAATCATTCGACCAACAGGACTCGTTGATCCAGAAATAGAAATACATCCAAGTCTAGGACAAATGAATCACCTTGTTGAAGAGATAAAAAAAACCATAGAGAAAAAACATCGAGTGCTAGTCACCACGATTACCAAACGATTAGCAGAAGAACTCACCGAATACTTTGCAAAACAAGATCTTAAAGTTCGCTATCTCCACTCAGAAATAGACTCTCTTGAACGAACAGAAATACTGCGACAATTACGACTAGGAATTTTTGATGTGCTTGTAGGGATTAATCTTTTACGAGAAGGAATAGACATACCAGAACTAGGACTCGTTGCAATCCTTGACGCCGACAAAGAAGGATTCTTACGAAACGACAAAAGTTTAATACAAATCATTGGACGAGCAGCACGAAACAACGACGCTCGAGTTATTCTTTACGCAGACAAAGAAACACCTGCAATACAAAAAACAATTCAAGAAACAGAAAGACGACGACGAATACAACAATCTTATAACAAGAAACACAATATTACGCCAACAACTATTAAAAAAAGTATACAAGAACAAGTCGTGCATCTTAGTAATGAAAAAGCGATGGCAAAACAAGACCTGCCAAAACTACTTATCGAACTTGACAAAGAAATGAAAGAAGCAGCACAAGCACTTGACTTTGAACGAGCAATACAACTACGAAATAAAATACGAGCTATAGAGAAAAAGATTCAAGACTAATGATGCTCGTTTCGAGGATGCTTATGACCAAGAGCCTTTCTCTTTTCTAAATGATCAAGATGATTTAAACGTTCCTTTAAGAACTTTTTAATATTCAACTTATTATTCTCAATCATCGTAGAGAAATAATTGCCACCAAGGAAATGAGGCATTACCACATACGTCGCTCCAGCTTCATACAACCGTAAAGACTCTTCAATCTGATGAGAAACCACGGAAATAATAGCTTTCTTATTCACCGAACGAATCTTATATAATAATAATAAATTAGTTTCAATTGTAGGAATAGTAGAAATAATCATCTTAGCCTTAGTAAGATTAATTTCATTTAAGAACTCGTCATTATTCGCATCTCCATACTTACAATCATAACCCTCTTCAGACAATTGAGCAATAATCTCAGGATTAAAATCAACAACTAAAAACTTCTTTTTTAATTTTTTAAGAGAACGAAGAACATCAAAACCGATTCGATTATACCCAAACAAAATAACATCATACTGTTTATGCTTATGATGACTTTTCTCATCAACCTTCTTCCCCTTCTTCTCAAAAACAGAAAGGTACGGGCTAAGAAATGAATACAACTGATTAGAATATAAAATCATATACGTTGAACCCGTAAACGTAATAAGACCAACAGCAGTAACTAAGGATAATACTTCAGAAGGAATATGCCCTGCAGCAATAGCCATCGTAATAACTATTAAGGAAAACTCACTAATCTGAGCAACAGTTAAACCAGATAAAAAACTATTTCTCTTTGTATAACCCATCGAACCCATAATAATCATTACAATAATAGGATTACCAATCAAAACAAAGAAACTAGTAATAAGAATAACACCAATATTATCAAGAACATTAGCAAAGACCATCTCACTACCCAACATAATAAAGAATAAGACAATGAAAAAATCACGCAACGGTTTCATCTTAGAACTAATTTCAAACTGATAAGGAGACATGGAAAGAGTCATACCTGCAAGAAGTGCACCAACCTCGATAGAAAGATTAAGATAGAAAAACGCTGATGCGATAACAAAACACCAACTAATAGAGAAGAGTAATAAATACTCTTGATTTTTTGCGATAAAAGAAGTTAATTTTGGAAGGAAATACACCGTAAGTAAGAACAAAATCAACATCGCACCACTCGCTTTTAAGATGGATTCAATCGCGACAGAAGAAAGACTCGCACCAGAACCCGAAGAAGAGATAACGAGAAGAATAATAATCGCTATAAAGTCTTGAACGATAAGAAAACCAACAGAAATCTTACCATATAAGGAATCAAGATCTCTCTTATCAGAAAGAAGCTTCATAATAATAATAGTAGAACTAAACGCAAGAGCAACAGCAATATAAACTGAAGCAATCAACGAATAACCTAAAGCACGAACGATAAGAAAACCAATACCTGAAGTAAAAACAACCTGACCAATACCTGTTAAGAGCGCAACACGACCAACATCTTTAATGACTTTAGGATTCAAACTAAGACCAACAAAAAACAATAACAACGCAACACCAATATGAGAAAAAGTCTCAAGCGTGGTTGTCGCTTGAATAATATTAAACAAAGAAGGACCTGCAAGAATACCGCTTAAAATATACCCTATGATAGCAGGTTGTTTTAGAAGAAGGACAAAACCAGTTGTAACAATAGTAATAGCAAGAACCTTACTCAACTCTAAAAACACATCTGGATTAATTCACACACACCTCTTTTGTACTCACACCCTATTTAATTAAAAAAGCATCTGGCAAGATACTTCTTCAGGTTTAATTTTTAGCACCGATGACAGCCTTGCCACTGGAAGTAGTAAACTGATTACCTTTTACATCCTCAAATTTCATTTGAACAGGAGGTAAACCAATAGTACCAATAATTTTTAATCGAGCTTTAATCGTATAGGTAACAATTCGCTCTTCATAACTCTCAAGAGTTTCAAAGTCCCATTTTACAACAGTACCTTTCTTTTCACTTCGAATAATATCGCTAGGCTCAAGAACACCAAGTGCTTCTTTTACCAATACTTGAGCAATACTTGGAGCTTTATCTAACACTCGAACATTGAAAAAACTTTTAGCAGTCCGGTTACGAATAAAAATTCGAACACGCATTTCACTAATACCTTCTTGATCACGACCAGTAACAATCGTTTGTTTTTGAAGGACAATAGGACTTCTAAATTTGAAATAAGCAAGAACGCCAAGAATCACTGCGATAAAAATAATAGGAATCGCTCGGTAATTCTGGACAACAGTAATCACTGCAACTTCTTGAGGATCAAGATCTAAGGTATATACGCCTCGACTCACTCGTTCTTTTGCATTTGCTTGAATATCAAGGGAAGTAAATAAGGAATTGAAAAAGGAAACATCAAGATTGATAGTTGCATCTTTAAGGATATTACCATCATTTGTTACTTCATGCACCGTCACTGTTCTAAACCAAGAAGAATCGCTACGAGTATCTCGAGAAACCCGACTAAAACTACCCACATCATAAATTCTTTGCTCTTCGGAAATAGTTCGACCATCATAAACAAACTGAACAACAAGAGGATAAGAACCAGGAGGAACATCATTAGCCATACTAAAACGGAATTCTAAACCACGCTCTTCAAGTTCGCCAAGCGTAAGAGATTCAGTTGAAGAAAAATGAGTACCATCAATAACTAACGTCGCATTTTCAAAGAAAAATCTATTTCTGTTTCGTAATTGAACCTGAACAGAAGCAAGTTCGGAAGGATTAACAGGCTGAGAAATACTTGCACCAAGAGCAACAGAAGGAGTATAACTAAAGGAAGGATGATCTGTGCTAAGAATTCGAAGATTCGCTTGAGAAGTAAACGTTTCAGACTGTGAAGTGAAGGTTAAAGGAATAACATAAAAACCAGGCTGTTTAAAATTAGAAGGTCGTGGACGAATGTGAAGAGGAAAAATTCTCTGTTCACCGGCAGGAACAATACCTGAAGCAGAAGAATCAATCATCCACTCAACAGGATTAGACTGCCAGGTAAATAATCGATCAGTATCACCTGTGTTAGTAATGCTAATTTGATACTGAGCAGTTTGCTCAAAGAAAATTTGATTTGACGTTGCATTTACTGGATTAACAGTAATCACAGCAGCACTCGCAAAAGGAAGAATAAGTAAAACTCCAACCAATACCATACATAATTTTAGTAATTTCATAGCTACACCCCGCGTAGTAATCCCACCTAAGAAAAGAATGCGAGGTTTTCATATATAAAGATTTGCATTTTCAAACTCATAATAACTTCTGTTGTCGGAGAAGATGAGCATACGCGTCATTTTTTCTCGCAAGAGCATCGTGAGAACCGGACTCAACGATTTTACCAGCCTCAAGAACATGAATCATATCTGCATGCATAATCGTACTTAACCGATGAGCAATAAGAATAACAATAAGATCAGAACGTTGCAAGGAACGAATAGTTTGCGTAATTGCTTGTTCAGTGACTCCATCAAGACTAGATGTTGCTTCATCAAAAATGAGGATATCTGGATTTCGAAGAAGAGCACGAGCAATCGCTAAACGTTGACGCTCGCCACCAGATAACTTAATACCACCCTCACCAATTCGAGCATCAAGACCTTCACGACCAAGAAGATGATCAATAGATGCTTGTTTAAGTACAGCAATACACTCCTCATCAGTTGCGTGAGGAGAAACAAAAAGTAAATTATCACGAATCGTGCCTGAGAACAACTGGGTTTCTTGCGCGACAAAACCAATTTTTGAACGATATAAAGATTTATCAATAGCAGAAAGAGAAATACCATTAACCGTAACCTCTCCTTTGTTTGGAGAATATAAACCAACTAATAATTTTACCAATGTTGACTTTCCCGAACCAGAATGTCCTGTAAACGCAATCGTCTGACCAGCCTGAAAAGAACAAGACACATTAACAAGTGCAGAGTCCTCTTGTTGATACGTAAAATCCACCCCGTTAAAAGACACAGAAGTAATCCGATCAACCAGTTGAGGAGAAGCAGGAGTTTTTTCAGGAGGAAGAGCAAGAACTTCACGCAATTGTTCATTACTCGCTTTTGCTTCTTGATAGGCAGCAATAAACTCACCAAACTCCATTAACGGACGGAAAATAAAGAAGGAATAAAACATAATAGTGAAAAATTGACCAGGAGTAATAGTTTGTAAAAAAACTAAATAACCAGAGAGGAAGAGTAAAAGTAAACGTAACGTGCTAATAGACGTACCTTGTAAAAAGACTAAGAGACGAATTTGTTTTACTTTTTTTAATTCAAGATGTAAAATATTCGTATTTACTTTGTTTAAACGTTTAATTTCTTGTTGTTCTAAACCAAGACTTTTTACTAATTCAACATTACGCAAGGTTTCAGTCGTTTGACCAGCAAGCTCAGCAGACTCTCGTACAATAGATTGTTGCGACTCTTTAATACGACCACTTAATTTAAAAGCAATAAAACTAAAAAGAGGAATAATAGTAAAAAATAACACAGTAATCGACCAGTGAAGAGTGAAAGAATACACTAAGACAAAAAATACGCCAACAAGAGATAAGAAAAAGACATCAACGAATAAACGAATAAACTTCTTAGCATCATCACGAGCCTTTTGCATTTTTTGTAAAATTTCACCAGACTGACGATCTTCAAAAACTTGAAACGGTAAAGAGAAGGTATGATCAACACTATCTGCATACATATCCGTACCAACACGTTCACTCACTGAAGCGACAAAATACTCCTGAATATTCTTTGCAATACGAGAAACAAGAGCAACACCAGCCATAGCAAGAAGTAACACGCCAATACCTGAAAGGAAATCAGCTGTTGAAGGAGAAGAAATATCTGCAATAAAATTATCAACTAAAATACCAAAAATATACGGGTCTAAAAGACTAAACACTTGATTAATAGCAGCAAAGAGAAGTGCAAGAAGAGCATATTTTTTGTATCGCTTGACATAAGATAATAAAAGCATTATCTCAGAGAACAAGAAGAAGTTTTTAAAACTTAAGGTTAAAAAAATAAAGTGAGCAAAAAAACTGCTCACGAAAAACCCATCTAAAACTTAGAAGAGTATTCTTTAGGATCAGAACCAAAAGACTTCTTAGACTTTCGCTTCACAAAAGAAGAACCTTTTCGAGAAGAACGAGGGTTGTTTCTTGAGTGAGACTGTCGAGGTCGTCTTGAAGAAGAGTTTCTTGCAGGGTTTCGTCCTTGACCAGGATGAGGTTTCTTTGCAGGAGACAACTCAATCTTTTTAATGTAAGGACGATCCATTTTTTGAATGTTAAGATCATTCTCTCGAAGAACCATACTAAACGCATCGTAATCTCGATTACTAATCAAGTTGATAACTTTTCCATCTTCACCAGCACGAGCAGTTCGACCAATTCGGTGAACGTATTGTTTTGGATCTTGAGGAATATCAAAATTATAAACGTGACTCACACCAGGAATATCTAAACCTCGAGCTGCAACATCAGTACACACCAATACAAATTTATGAGCATGATGAAACCGTTTTAGAACGTTCTTTCGAGCTTGTTGAGTTAAACCGCCATGAATTGCTAACGCATCAATACCTTGTTCTTGTAAAGAATGAGCAACAGAATCAGAGAATTTTCGAGAGTTACAGAAAACCATCACTAAACCATCTTTTTCTTCTTGAATAAGATGATACAACAAAGAAAATTTCATCGGACCAGGAACATCATAATACACTTGATCAAGTTTCTTAGGATCAACATACGTACCTGACTGAATCTTTTGAGGATTGTTCATGAACTGTTTTGCTAATTTAGTAACTTCAGCAGGAAGTGTAGCAGTAAATAATAACGTTTGTCTTCGCGGAGGACATGCTTGAAGAATTTTTTTTACATCAGGTAAGAAACCCATATCAAGCATACGATCAGCCTCATCAAGAATAACATGAGTTACGCAAGAAAGATCAATACTTTTTCGCTCCATATGATCTAACAATCGACCAGGAGTCGCAACAACAATTTCAGCAGAACGAAGAGCGTTCGCTTGAGGATTAAGAGAAACACCACCATAAATAGCAGTAGAACGTAAACCTCGAGGTTTTGCAAAGTCTTTAAGAACTAAAGAAATTTGTTCAGCAAGCTCACGAGTAGGAGCAAGAACTAACGCTTGAATGCCTTGACCTTTCTGAACTTGTTGTAACACGCCAAGACCAAAAGCAAGAGTTTTTCCAGAACCAGTAGAACTTGTTGCAATAAGATCAGAACCTTCTAATACTAAAGGGATTGCTTGTTGTTGAATATCTGTAGGATTAGTAAATCCTTTCTCAGAAACTACGCGTTGCATAGTTTCATCTAAATCTAGTTGTTTAAATGTAATCATTTTTTATGCCTCTGTGCAAAAAGAAAAAAGCACAAAGGCTAAATTCTTTTTTCCAATCACAAATTATATTTAAACAATAATGAATGTTCGTTTATAAATCTTTGGGTCAATCATTACAATTTCTCATCGATGAGAGCTTTTGTTTTCTTTAAACGATGATACGTTATCGCAAAACGATGAGCTTCATCACGAGACTGAATAAGTGTTCGCATCATAGGAGAATTTTTATCAAAACGAACAGGTTCTGGTTGTTCAGGGAAATAAACTTCTTCAAACTTCTTAGCAAGACCAATAAGAGGAATGGAAAGACCGAGTTCATCAAGCGCTTTCTTTGCAAAATCAACTTGAATACGACCACCATCAACAACGATCAAATCAGGAGGTAGAATCTCTCCTCGAAGAACTTTACTATAACGACGAGTGACTACTTCTTTCATCGCACGAAAATCATCAATCGTATCAACTACTGTTTTAATCTGATAACGACGGTAATTCTTCTTCACAGGAGAACCGTTACGAAACTGCACCATACTCGCAACCATTTGCTTGCCTGCATGATGAGAAATATCAAATGTTTCAAGCGTATACACTGGAGCGTCAAGCTCGAGTTTCTCTTGAAACTCTCCTGCAAGACGAGTATCTGCAGTTTGTTGAGCAAGAAGATTTTGCATCGCAAGATCAAGAAGCTTTTTCTTAATACCTTGTTTTGGAACGATAAGTTTAGGTGTGAACGAACATTTTGAAGCAAGCCAAGAAGCAATAGATTCATCCTCAGGAAGATGGGGAAGAATAATAGATTTAGGAGGGGAAGAAAAAGAATAATATCGTTTTAAGAATTCATCAAAAAAGTCCTGCATGAACGGAACTGAAAAGGATTGTTTTTGAGCAAGAACACCATTACGATACGAGAAGACTTGAAAGAGAACAGTATTTTCTTGATGAAGATAATGAATAACATCTTCTTCATACGCTCGCTCACGCTGAACAAGAAGTTGTTCTTGTAAATAAACTAAACTTTCTATTTGTTCTTTACACACCTTTGCTTGTTCAAAGCGAAGATTCTCTGCATGATCCTGCATTTGCTCAGTTAATTCAAGAATAACATCTTTATTCTTTCCTTGTAAACAACGACGAAGCTTATCAACATTTGTCGCATAGTCCTCTTTTGTTTGTTTAAGGATACAAGGTGCTTTACAAATACCAATATGATATCGCAAACACTCTTTTTTTGGAAGAACACGACAGGTGCGTATAAAAAATTTCTTTTGCAATTCTCGAACAAGAGTTCTTCGTAACTGTCCATCGACAAAAGGACCGAAATACTCTCCCTTGATCGTTTTTTTACGTGTAGAAAGTAATCGAGGAAAAGGTTCGTCCGTTAAAACAATCCATGCATAACGAACATTGTGCTTTAAGTCAATATTATATTTTGGTTTATGTTTGGCAATAAGTTGTGCTTCAAGAAGTAATGCTTCAACCTCGCTTGGCGTAATGATAAATTCCATATCTGCAATGCGAGCAACGAGATGAGCAGTTTTTCCTGATTGTTGTTTA
Organism: Candidatus Woesearchaeota archaeon; assembly: GCA_007117735.1. Classification (GTDB taxonomy): domain Archaea; phylum Nanobdellota; class Nanobdellia; order Woesearchaeales; family SKGA01; genus SKGA01. Next base: position 31,850 of record SKGA01000007.1, read on the forward strand.
GAAAAATAACTATTTACTCGTTTTTTGATATTTTTTGCTTTCCCAATATAAATAATAGTACCTTGTTTATCTTTGTAGATATAACATCCAGGTTCTCGGGGAAGAGAACGACGATCAATCATAAGAAATACCTTTTACCTCAATAGAAACACTTGTGATTTTTCCAGGAATTTTATCTTTAAGAAAATCCAAAGAGTCAAGTTTGAAATGAATAATTTTACCAGTTTTTTCACAGACAAAATGACAATGCGTCGTTTTATCTTTACTGTAAATCATTCGACGATCACAACGATATGAGAACAACTCTCCAGAATCAACAGCTTCTTGTAAAAAGCGATAGACTGTTGCCTTACTTACTTTTTTTTCTTCAACTTCTTTAAGTAAATCCTCAGCGTCAAAGAATGTTGATAATGAGCTTACCGTCTGAGCAAGGAGTTCTTTTTGTTTTGTAGATCTTGTTTGAGACATAAGGTATTGAGAGTTAGTCTCATTTATAAAAGTAGTGAAGGATACTTTCCACTTATTGAGAATGAGACTCAGTAACATTTAAAAAGGTCTAGGCCATTTTTCTTATTTCAATGAAGTTGGAACTGGTAAGAAGCGGACTAAGCACCTTAGGACTAGGTCTTCACACAGGACTCTGCCCAGCACACGGAATCCTGCTTAAAGGAGGACTAGTAAGTAGCGGAGGACTACTTGGACAAGCTAGCGAATACGTTCATCGAAAAGAAGTAGAAGGAATAGACTACCTCCTACAAAAAGTAGATCCCCAACCAAAAATGTTTGGCTATCACCGACTACAAGAACAACCAAAACACCCTTTAGCAGATCCAATTGCAACAGGAATTGACTACACCCTCTTAGGGCTTAGCACCTATATCTTTGGCAAAGCAATCTACAAGGGAGTAAAGAACTTCAAAAAAGGAGTAGAAAATAACTACAAAACGCTAACCAATAACACAATCAAAGAGGCATACCAAAAATGACAGAAAAAAAATTATTACCAGTAACCGTATTAAGCGGATTTTTAGGCAGTGGAAAAACAACAGTACTCAACAACATCCTTAAAAATAGACAAGGAATGAAAGTTGCAGTCATTGTTAATGACATGTCAGAAATCAATATTGACGCAGACCTTATTAAAAACGGAGAAGCAGGACTCTCACGAACAGAAGAAACCATGGTAGAAATGCAAAATGGATGTATTTGTTGCACCCTACGAGAAGACCTCCTTATTGAAGTACGACGATTAGCAGAAGAGAAAAAATTTGATTATCTTGTTATTGAAAGTACAGGAATCTCAGAACCGCTACCTGTAGCAGAAACATTCACCTTTGAAGGAGAAGACGGACAAAAACTAGGAGACTTTGCAAAACTAGACACGATGGTAACCGTTGTTGATACAAAAAGCTTTGTTGAAGACTACTACTCAAAAGATGACTTAAAAGAACGAGGAGAAAGTCTAGGAGAAGACGATGATCGAAGCCTTGTCGGACTCTTAGTAGAACAAATTGAGTTTGCAAACGTTATTCTCATGAACAAAATGGATCTAGTAACGACAGAAGAACGAGACGACGTAAAACGAATCATAAAAAGTCTTAACGCAGACGCAAAAATTATTGAAACAACACGAGGAGAAGTTGATCTAAACGAGATTATTAATACTAACTTATTTGATTTTGAAAAAGCAAGCGAAAGCCCACTCTGGTTAAAAGAAGCTCGAGGAGAACACGTACCAGAAACAGAAGAGTACGGCATCTCAAGCATTAGTTATACTGCACGAAAACCATTCCATCCACAAAGAATACACAGTCTCCTTCTTGAAGGGATGAAAAACATTATTCGAGCAAAAGGAGCATTTTGGATAGCATCACAGCCAGAATTCGCACTACAATTCGCACTTGCAGGAAAACAAAAAGAAGTAAACTGTCAAGGATACTGGGGAGTAGAATACCTCAAACAACTCAGTAAAGACAGTGAAGAATATGAAACGCTACGAGAAGAACTACACAATGATGAAGAGTGGGATACTACCTACGGTGACCGACATCAAAAAATGGTCTTTATCGGACAAGATCTTGACAAAGAACAACTCAAAGCAGAACTTGACACGTGCTTAGTAACTGAAGAAGAAGAGAAAAAAGGAGACTATGAAGATCCGTTCCCTTCCTGGAAAGAACTTATCGAAGAACAAGCACGACTCGCACAAGAGCAAGCAGAAGCTGAAGAACAAAAAGAATGAGAATAGGAATCTTAGGAAAAGGAGGAAGTGGAAAGACAAGTATAACCACGACACTTGCAATATATTTTGCAAAGCAACAATTTACTCTTGTTATTGACGCTGACCAAAATGCAAATATAGCGAGAGCTCTTGAGAGTAACCCCCCACTATCTCTTGCTGATCACGAAGAAGAAATCTTTGCGTATCTTCATCAACACCGAGAAGGAATCACTCCTATTGGAACAACACCGCCAGGAAAAAACAGCACGTTCATACGAGTACAGGAGAATGATCCTTTCTTGAAAAAATATGCAAGTATAAACAATAATCATGCCTTACTACAAGTAGGAACATATACTAGCGATGATGTTGGTGTAAGTTGTTATCATGGAAAACAAGCAGGACTTGAAGCAGTCTTTCACCACCTTCTTGACACGGAAGAAGATATTGTTCTTACCGACTCGACAGCAGGACTTGACAGCCTAGGAAACTCATTGTATTTAGTTCACGATATCATTTTTTACGTTGTTGAACCAACAGAAAAAAGTGTAAGTGTGTACAAACAATTCAAAGACATAGCACAAGAGAAAAACATCCATCATAAAGTTATCGCAAACAAAATCTATGATGAACAAGATATGACTTATTTGCTAGAACATATCGATGAACAAGATATTTTGGTAACCTTCTCTTTTGATCCTACGCTTCGACGAGTAGAACAAGGAGATGCAAACGCACGAGAAACATTTCTCAAAAAACACGAACAACAATGTAAACAAATTGAAGAGTATGTAAGAAGTTTATCTAAAGATTGGAAAACTTACCATCAAACCCTGATAGAAACACATAAAAAAAGTGCACAGGAGTGGTATGATGAGTATTATAATGAAAAATTATCTGAACAAATAGATACAGAATTCAGATACGAGGACGTACTATGACGCCAAAGATAACACTACTAGGAGGAACTCTTGGAGCAGGAAAAACAACCTTACTTGAAAACTTATTATTAAATGATAGTTTTGAAGATAATGATAAAATTATTGTCATGGATGCTGCAGGAAGCATCGATTATAAACGACTAGAACAACGAGCAAAAGAAAAAGGGATAGAAACAAATAATGCTACCAGCGCGTGCACGGTTTGTGATGGACCTGAAGCAGTATTTCAACAATTAAAAAACTATACAACTGCAAATAATATTTTTATTGAACTCTCAGGACAAATGCCCTTACCAGTACTGCAAGAACGACTGAGAAGTCTTGGTTTTGAAGATCAACAAAGTATTTATCTTCTTAATCCAGAAACCGCTCAGCTTACAAGAGCAGTTGATGAAATACCTTTTGCAAACCTTATAGGTTTTACTAAAACAACACAACCACTAGCAGGAGTAGAAGGAACAATCATCAGTAAAGAAGAACAAAGAACCCTACAAGAACTATTAAGACTGGCAAAAGAACAAGAACAACTAACAGGTTATGAAAGCAGCCACCTTCACCCGCCAAAAGGAATGAGTAATAAATTTCACACCGTCATTCAAAATCCATATCTAGAAACACAAGAAATAGAAGCAACCATACAAGGACTAGACGTTGATCGAGTGAAAGGATACATCGCTCGAGATGCACAAACAGTTCTTGAGTTTGATAAAGTACATAACAGGTTTGATATGAAACCATCCTATAGACCGGATCTAGGGAATGGAACAATACTTGTTGCAAACCAAGGAGATAATTTTTTCTCAACAGAAGATATGAAACAAAAACTCTCCCCACTTATAGATAGAGTAGATGAAGTAAAAGCAATACTACGAATCTATTCTCCAGAAAGCGCATTTAAAGAATATATTAATCAAGCAGTAAGCAATAATCAAGTAGATGATGCCATGGGAGCGGCAGAACAGTTTGCATATGAACAATATAATGAAGTGCTCATTCATACATTATTACCTGCATACCTCCAAGGAAAAAATGCTTTACTAGAACAAGAAACAAATACTCTGCATCAAAAAGTACTACAAGGAATGAGTTTTACCTATTATCTACATGAGTTTGGAACTTCAGAACAAAAACAACAATATCAAGGAGTAGTTGATACCTACAAACAACGAGTAGATGCTCTTAGCGCACAAGACTGGAAAACATTACGAGAAGAACAACCTCCAGAGAATATCACGTATATTAAGTTAATGCGAGAGATATGAACACCATCACCTCAAAACAAACACCTTGGCAAAGTAAACTTGCCAAGACAACTACCTTTCAACAACTCGTAAGAGAGCATGGTTGTGTGCAAGTCGTTTCTCCACAACAATTGCAAGAAACAATGCAAACATGGGAGAGAACTTTTCAAAACATACAATTCTTTCCAGCATACAAAGCAATACGATCGCCAGCGCTTTTAAGAACTATCAAAAAACAAGGGTGGGGAATTGACGTCTCCTCGCAAGGAGAATTAGAACAAGCGCTTAAAGAAGGTTTTGAAAACATTAGTTGTAGCGGAGCAAAAAGTAACAAGTATTTAGAACAAGCAGTACAACACAACTGTCTTATTTGTGTCGATAACTTCTCAGAACTACAACGAATACAACAACCTGCAAGAATACTCTTACGAATAGCAAATCCAGAATATTCAGAGCACACAGATATCGCTAAAAAAACAAGATTTGGAATTGATAAAAAAGAATTACCAGCAATAAGAACATACCTTAAAGAACACCCTTATCTTTCCCATACAGGATACCAATTTCATGGCGATGGATACACGCCAGAAATGAAAGCAAAAATAATTGAGTTCTTCCTACAAGAAATACTTCTAGACACGCAAGAGAGGTTTACTCCAGAAATTATTAATATTGGAGGAGGAATACCTGTTCTCAAACACGAAAACGCACAAGAGATACAAGAGAGAGTCGTCTCACTCCAACGAGGAGAATATAACTCATTTCTAACACCAGAGAAAAAACAAGAGTATGAAAAATTACTTCGAAAAGAACTCACTAAAAAACAACCACAAGACTATATTCAAGAAATACTACACACACAAAGTTCGCAAGGAGTAAGTATACAACAATTACTAAAAGAATGTCAAGTACAACTGATGATGGAACCAGGATATTCGCTTTTTTGGAACACCGGATGCAGCGGGTTTCACGTTATTGAAACAAAAAAAATAGAAGAAAACTACGTGATAGTGGAAGGAACAATGTTTAGTATGTCATCAAGAATGTTTGAACATATCTTTGATCCACAACTGCTCTCAAATCAAAAACAAGAACTATACGAAGCATACATCATAGGAATATTATGTCGAGAAGACGATTATTTACAAGGAAGAAAAATAAGCTTCCCGCAACAACCAAAAACAGGAGATATTCTCTTCTATTTTAATACAGGAGCGTACGCCCATTATGAAACAACAGAATCGCAACAACAACAGAAACCAGCCTATTATTATCTTAGCGAAAAAGGTGAATTAAAACATGATCTATAAAGATGTTGAAGAACTGATAGGAAACACTCCACTTCTTGAAATACCTGAACACATACATGGCATTCCTAAACTTAAACTCTATGCGAAACTAGAACTTCTTAATATCTTTGGCTCACTAAAAGATAGAATCGCAAAAGAAATGCTCCTACCTCACCTTGAACAAATAAAAAAAGAAGGACGAACCGTTATTGAAAGCTCAAGTGGAAATACTGCAAAAGCACTTGCCATTCTCTGTGCAAAACACCATATTCCTTTTGAAATTATAACTAACAGGATTAAAGTTCCAACACAAAAAAAACTTATTCAATGGTACGGAGCAACCATTACTGAACTCCCAGGACAAGCAGAATGTCCAGATCCAACTAACTCGGACGACCCTATACAACTTATTGAGAAGGAAATTGAAAGAAAACCACAACACTATTTTCATACCAGTCAATACACGAATGAAAGTAATCCAAAAGCACACAAGCAAACAGGAAAAGAAATTCATAAAGAACTGCCAGTAGTGAATTATTATTTTGGAGACCTAGGAACGTGTGGAAGTAGCGTAGGTATAGGAACATACTTACGAAACGTACAAAAAGAACAACCAAAAATTATTGGAATATTCACAAAAGGAAACGGATACGTACCAGGTGGAAGAAACGAATATGTACTAGCAGAAGTAGGACATTTTAAAAAAGAATTTTATGATGAAATTATTAGCGCAAGTGAAGAAGAAGCACATGAAGCAACTGTTATTCTCAATAAACAAGTAGGTATACCCTGCGCGACAACAACAGGACTAGTATTTGCGGCACTGCAAAACTACTTTCAAAATAACCCGTTAAAAGAAGAACAAACCGCAGTATTTCTTGCATGCGATAGAATAGAACCATACGCGGATTTTATACAACAATACAAAAAAAGAGAAATACAACAAAAAGAACAACTAAGAGAAGTTGAAGAAGTAACGTATGAACAAATCTCGCCAAACGCGCTACTTATTGATATACGAGTTCCATTCGCCTACCAATTAAAACACCTACCTGGAAGTATAAATATACCGGAAGAACTCCTTAAAGGATATATACACACCAACCCTTTTCAAGGAAAAGAAGTTATCTTTATCTGTCCAGAAGGAAAACGAAGTAAACAACTCGCAGCACGACTTCCTCATGCAAAATCACTAACACTCAATACTGTTGATAAAAACTACTTACGAACAAGTGAGAATGAGACTCAGTGACATTTAAAAAGGAAAAAAGTTTTTCTAAGAAATTATGAAATATATTATTGGAATTATTATGCTTCTCTCACTGCTCATAGCAGGGTGTAGTACAGAATCAACAGAGTTCGAAGTAGGAGTAACGTTTTATCCTTACTTTGACATTACTCGTGCAATTGTAGGAGACACAGGAAATGTTATGAGCATTGTTCCGCCAACAACAGAACCACACAGTTTTAGTCCCTCACCACGAGATATTGCAAGACTACAACAATTAGATGTGTATGTAAAAACAGGCGTAGAATTTGAAGCGTTTGAAAATACACTTATTCAAGCATTACCAAGTAATGTAGTTCTTATTGATGCAAGTCACGGAATTGATCTTATCACTGGATACGTGCACGATCATGATCATGGACACGACCACGGACATAGTCAAGAGCATAGTGAACACGCTCATGAAGAAGAACATCATCACGAAGATGAACACGAACACAGTGAACACGCTCATGAAAACGAACACCATGAAGAACATCACGAACACAACCACGAGTATAGCGAACACGCTCATGAAGAAGAACATCATCACGAAGATGAACACCATGAAGAACATCACGAACATAGTCATGATATGACAGGTGTAGACCCTCACGTTTGGCTAAGCCCTCGAAATGCAATTCAAATTGCTGAAAATATCAAAGACGGATTAGTAAGCGCACGAGAAGAATATGCAACAATCTTTGAAGAAAATGCGGCAGCATTCATCCAAGAACTCACACTTCTTGACCAAGAAATGCAAACAGCACTTGCAAGTTGTGAACAAAACACTATTTTAGTAACACACAACGCATACCAATACCTTGCACGAGACTACGGTTTTAATACGATCAGTATTTCAGGACTATCGCCTGAATCAGAACCAACACCTCAGCAATTAGTAGAACTTGTTAATAAAGCAGAAGAATATAATATTCAATACGTCTTCTTTGAAGAATTAGTAAGTCCACGAGTTGCACAAGCAATCGCGCAAGAAATAGGTGCAGAAACATTGACTATCAATCCAGTAGCTGGTTCTCAGGCAGACGAAGGTTATCTTGCAATTATGAGAGATAATCTTAATAAACTAGTACAAGCTCTTGCATGTCAATGATAGAAGCGAAACATTTATTTTTTTCTTACAGTCAAGAGCGAAAGCTCTTGTCTAATATTTCTTTTACCCTACAACCAGGAGAATTTGCAGCACTTCTTGG
>SKGA01000047.1 GCA_007117735.1 Candidatus Woesearchaeota archaeon
AAAGGTGAAGGAAATTCTTCTCTAAATGTTGCTGGTTCAAAACCAAGTAATGAAGAGTACATTTCTGGCGGCGTCAAGGTTCCACTCATCAGTATAGTGCTATGACTAAGAGCGATCATTTCTTTTGAAACAACACTCGGATCTAAACAACGGTTACTGAGAATAATATTTTCTCCTTGCATCGATCTTTTTTTATGAAGTATTTTTGTAAATCCTTCTTGTTCTATCTGCCATTGCTCTAAGAACTCTGCTACCGAACCTAAAGCACTTATTTTTTTCTCTTCACGAATCTTTTCGGCTAATAATGATGCTTGTTTAATAAAGTCTTGATAGTCACAAAATTCTTCTATTGCTCGTTGAAAGACGAAAGTATCAACGTATCGTTCTTCATCGGATGAACCAAGAAGTTTCTTAAGTACACTGTATGTCTTTTCACAATGATCTGCTAAGGCAGTATTACCTGCTGCGTGTGCTTCTTTTGCTGCTCGTTGAAGGATGATTCCTGAAATTCTTGTGGAAGCAAGATCTTTTATTCTATCAGGTAAGTTATGTCCTTCGTCAATAATGATAATAGTATCTTGTAAATCAATCTCGTTTTTTTTCAAGAAGGATTCTCTAATTCGAGGGTGAAAAACATAGTAATAATCAGTAATAACAATATTTGCTTGTTTTGCTACTAACATTCCTAACTCGTAAGGACAAAGGCTGTATTGTTTTCCTATAGCAACAACATCTTCTGCGTTGAGAGGAGATTGTTGTAAAAGATCTACCAGAGCTAATTTTGTTTCTGTAGAAAGGTTTTCTCCTTGTTTTAATTCTTCATAATAACTGCATTTTTTATCTTCTCGAAGCGCTTTACAATATTCTGAGAACTCTGAAGAGGAAAGGTTTGTAACACCTGGTTGTAAACACATCCATTTCTTACCAATAATATCTGTCGCTACAAGAGGTATGGAGAATCGTTCTTTAATCGCTTTTACAGTCTCAATTGCAATTTTGTGTTGAGTATTTCTTGATGTGAGAAAAAGTATTTTTTTATCATTCTCAAGAGCATATGTAAGTGCAGGAGCAATACTTGCTGCAGTCTTTCCTAAACCAGTAGGCGCATGTAAAACTGCTCCTTTTTTTTCTTGTAGTGATTGGGAAATAACGCGAATAACTTCTTGCTGTATTGGTCGGATATGTTCATGAGGAAAAAGAAGATCTTTCATTAGAGAAGATAAAAGAGTTATCTATTAAAAAGGTTGCGAAAGAATGTCCAGTATATTTTCGAAATGAGTTACTTGAAAAAGAATTTCTTAAGCTTATCTACTTGTTTTTGTAATTGGCTAGAGGACTTTTTTGCTGATGATTGTAGCGAAGAAAGTTTTTTCTCTAACTTGACTGAATAATCATGATTAACACTAGTAAGATCATGTAAGTCATTTCCATAGAAATCAAAGAAGGTTAAAGGATAAATATCTTTTTCTACTCGAGGATCAGGCTTTGAATAAGGATGACCAAGAACAACTAATGCCTGAAGAGAGACTGATGAAGGAATATTGAATAATTTTTTAACAGGATCTTGATCAAAACCAGCAACCCAACAAGCTCCAATATTATTCGCACTAGCAGCTAACAAAATAGTCTGAACAACACCACCTGTTGTTTGATCAGCAAGCTCTTTTGCACGATCACCAAACCATTCTTCAACTCGAGAAACTTCTGAACAAACTGCAATAACTGCACTGCCTTGAGCAATCCAATCTTGTTCCATACACATATCGGGAAGTGCACGAAGAACATCTTCATTTTGAGAAATAACAAATTTAAAATCTTGCATATTAGCAGGGCTCGGTGCATAAATTGCATGTTCTAATAATAATAAAATTTCATCAATATCAACAGGTTCTGAAGAGAATGAGCGAATACTTCTTCGAGAAGTAACTACTTCATGAAACGATTTGTTCATCGTAAAGAAACCCCGCATTTATGACAAAAATTTGATGTTGAATAATTAGGTGCTCCGCATCGAGAACAACGAATAACCTGTGGACGATTTTGTGGAGAAGATTGATGTGGACGATTTTGTTGTTGTGAACGTTGCATAACTGCTTGCTGCCGTGTTGAAGAATCAAGCATACCTCCTGCAATTTTATTTCGTAGTTCTCGTTCTCCCTCCTTAACATCCTTCATTTTCTTAATAATGAACTTAGTAAGCCCAATAAGAATAAAAACGCCTCCAATTGCTGCGAAGAAAAGCATTGCCTCCGGAGTATCTGTGGTATCAAGACCAACAGTTGCAAGAGCAACTCCTGCAACAAGAAAACCTGCTAATAAATACACTCCATAATGTAATGATTGACCCATAAACTGATTTAAGAATTAAATATTTTTAAATGTTCGTATTTTATTGCAGGAGTAAACAAGTTTAAAAAGATTGGTTTATTTTCTCTAGACTGATGCAAGAGCTTCTCAAACAATTACAACATACAAACGGTCCAAACGTTCAAACCATTATGAAAGAGATACTGTCAATTGCAACAACAAAAGAGATAACCGCCTTAAAGCAATTCCAAGAAAATGCTTCTGAAAAAAGAAAGGGTTCATTTGCGTATCTTCGAACATGTATTGATAAACATGAAAGTAAAGAATTACTTCTTAGCGAGTCTCCAATTATTCGAGAACAGACTCTTAAAGCATTATTGCAACATGAAGACGTAACAGACATACTTACAGAATTAGAACAGTTATTAAAAACTGAAACGAGTTATCGGAGTAGTAAATTAATTTTATTTATTCTTGCAAGTCAAGAATCAAAAGAAGCAAAAAAAATCCTTAAAGAATACACTCCCCCTCCTGAATTATATATAGAGTATAACAAATTATTTCCTGAAAAACCATATCAAGAATATAAAGTTCAGGGTGAAGATCAAGTGGTTGAACTTATTAAGGGATTTGAAGAACTTTGGCTTTCTTTTTACAAATATAAAGGAAGAAAAATTGCTCCAGGATGGATTATACTTGAAAAAGAGTACGACTTATCTGAACATAGAGATATTCTTCAACACGGTTTTATTTGTTCTCAAGAAACGGCTCATCAAGGTAGTATCCGTATACAATACCGAAATGAGATTCAAAAAGAAAAAACAATCCTCAACATTCAAGCTGCAAAATTAACCAACTGTTCTTTGCATAAAGAAAGTCCTTGGAGATTACAATGTATCACTGAACAAGTAGCGTGTATTATAAGAAAGAATGAACAAGAGTTTCAACAAGAGTATCTTCCTGCAAGTATACAAGCAGTGGTTGCTTCTTCAATAAGTATGCTTTATCCTGAACAAACAGGATCTGTTCTTGATCTTTGTTGCGGAGCAGGAACTCTTCTTCTAGAACATAAAAAAAGATATCCTTTCAGTTCCTGTACAGGTTTTGATATGCATCAACAAGCGATTCAGTTTGCAAGAATGAATGCGAAACAATTAGGTCTTGAAGTTTCTTTTTATGAAAAATCCATGTTCTCTGTTCGAACAAAACCTGTTGAACGAATAGTGTGTAATCCTCCTTTTGGTAAAAGAGTGAGCCTTTCAAAAAAGTTATATGGAACGTTAATAAAAAAACTCGTTGAGTTATTAGAAAAAGATGGAATTGCAATTATTTATACAAGCAAAAAAGAAGAAGTTGAATTGTATAGTAGAAAAGAAAAACAACTTCGCCTTCTACAAACCATTCCTCTAGAAATTAGTGGTCAACACATCTACTTATTTTGTTTCAAAAAGCTTTCGTATGTACGCTGACAATTCTTTTCCATCAACTCTTCCTTTATACAGTCTCATTGCTTGACCAATTACTGCCCCTAAAGGAGCGTCATGCATTTCTTTACGTAAAACATCAAGTTCTTTTTTGATATCATCTAAGGATACTGGTTTGAACTGATTAAAATCAACAGATGTTCCTTTCTCAAGAAGAGGAATAATTTCTTCAAGACTATCTTTTAATAAAAGCCCTTCATTTAATTTTTCTAAGAGAAGTGTTTGTTCTTGAAGAGTGTGTGTTCGGTAAAGAACATCAACTAAGAAGGTAGGTTTAAATGATTGATAACGAGTTGTTAAGGTTTCAAGGTCGTATCCGTCTCGAAGAAGTTTTTTAACGATTGCTTGATCAAGAGAGTATTCTTTTGCAAGTCGCTCTATCTTATCTGAAAGAAGTTCAGGGAGAGTTATTGCATCTAGGTCAGGAACGAATGGACGAACATCAGTTTCCGGATACATTCTTCCTGCTCCTGGCATTGGTCGTAAAAAAGAGGTTGAACCGTTTGGCTTTGCCATTCGTACTTCTTTTCGTAAAGAGAAATCTTTTGCTCGCTGGCAAGCTACATCAAGTGCACGTAGTGCTTGTTCTTTTGGAGCTGCTATTAAAATAAATCCATCCTGTTCCCCGCAACCTAATTCAGAGAATACTGCATCTGTTTCTTCTTGAGTAATACCATATTTTGGAAGTTCATCAGAATGGAACAATCCTTTTACTCCTTGCTGTTTTGCATAATCAGAAAGTTCGCTTCCAAATCGTCGTTCTGGTTGGATTTCAATTCCTAATAATCCTTTGAATCCTGAAAGTTTTACTCCATACACCGATCCTTTTGCTTGTTGAACAACTTTTGAAGAGCTATGTTTTAAGGAAGTTAATTCTTGAGGTTCTCCTACACATGCATTTCTTTTTTGTAATTCTGAAAAGATTTCTAATAGGTTATGTTGACGTAACGCTTCGTTTCGTGCTAATTCAGGCAGTAATTTTAAGTCTTGTGCTCCTTTAATTTCTACTCTTGTTCCTTTTGCTATGGAAATATTTACATCTTGTCGTATGGTTCCTAGTCCTCGTTTAACTGTTGGTAAGCTTCGCAATAATAATCCTAATTGTGATGCTGTTTCTTGAACGTGTGTTGGTGAAATAATATCCGGTGCAGTTGCGATTTCAAGAAGAGGAATTCCTAATCGAGAGAGATTGAAAATAACTAATCCTTCTTTCTTTTCTACTTCTTTACAAGAATCTTCTTCTAGACAAAGACTTTCAATACCTACTATCCCTTGTGTTGTTTGAAGAGTTCCATTTTGAGCGATAAGTCCTGTTCGTTGAAAACCGCTAGTGTTTGATCCATTAATAACGATTTTTCTCATAAATCGAATTTGATCAACAACCGTCATGTCTAAGAATTTTGCTATTTGTAATGAGCTAGTTACTGCTTGTGGACTTACTGCTGCAGGCGGTTGTTCATCAAGCTCTACTAAGGATGTTTCTTCATAACCTTGATACATAAATCTTTGTTTCTTTGTATGTTCGTGTAATGCAGCAACATCTACTTGTCCTGATTCTCCTGCGCTAAGACGTAAGAATCGTTCGATAGTAAAGAGAGGTTCATCATCTCGTATAGTTGTTGGTGCAGGTGAAAAAAGTTTTCTTCCTTCAAGTTGTTGGTGGATTTCTAATCCGCTCTTGAAACCTAAATCGTTTATTTCTTTATCTGTTAGTGTTGTTTTAATATTCATCGTTCCACCGTTCACTATTTTGTTCACCGCACATATTTGTTTCTAAAAGCGAGAGATCTTGATTGGTACTCAGAAGATATGCTAGTTTCATATACGTTGTTTCTGGCGACATAAAAGATTCATGTCCATATATTCCTAGTTCTTGTAATCTTCTTCCTTGAGAGTATACTTGTAAGTGTGTTTGTCCATAAAGACATTGAGTTGACATGACAACAGGTATGTTTTTAGCTAGAGTTAAAAGTACCGAATAAATAACGCCGTGTTCAGTTGTGTGTTCATCAATAACGGATGCAGGAAGATGTCCAAGTCCAGAACCCAGAACCACTACCCCGTCAAAAGAGGAAAAGTGTTCAATTTCTTGAGCAAACATGTTTGGGTGAGAAAGAAGCATTCCTATTTTTAATTCTTCGTTAAACCGTCCTAAAGGTTTGTTTGATTTTGATGCGGAGGAAGATACTGGTTGATGAAGAGTAACTTCTTTAGTCAAATAATCAACAGAGGCGAGAGGTTTCGTGTTTAATGCTTTAAACGCATCTCTTCTTGAAGAGTGCATTTTTCGTATATTCACTCCTGGTAAAATAATACAACTGTCATCATTAGTAGTTTCGTGCATGCACACTCCTACTCCAGTAAAATCTGTTTTCATAAGAAAGGTTGTTGCACAAATAAGATTCATGCCCGCATCACTACTTGGCCGGTCACTACTTCGTTGACTACCTACAACAAGTAGAGAAACATCTGCATCTTTACAGATAAAGCTTAATCCCGCGCTAAGATAGTGAAGAAAATCTGTTCCTGACGTGACGATAATTTTTTTCACACCCGCATCCATTGCTTCTTGAATAGCAGTAATAATTTTGTTAAAATGTGCGAATCGAAAGTCATCACTAAACATGTTTCCAACAAACGTCGTAGTAATGTTTGCAAGATCGTTAAGTTCAGGAAATAAAGCGACTAATCGTTCTGGAGTGAAATCTGCAAATACTCCTCCTGTCTTATAGTCTATTTTTGAGGCAATAGTTCCTCCTGTATGAATGATATGAACTGTTTGTAATTGATCGTTAAAAGGTATTGCTGGAAAATCTGGAGTTAGGGTTGGTTCGCTTGAAAGTTCTTCTTGAGAAGTAATAGAATCTTTTCTTATTCCTACATTATAGCCTGAAGAGAGCTTTAAAACAACATATTCTCCATCTTCTTGAACAAGAAATCCTTCATAAACAGCATCTTGAGTTGATATTTTAACATTCATGAAAATAAAAAGAAGTTAGGATAATATAAATATTACTACTTACGAGAAGATTTTCTGCTTCGAGTTTGCTTAGTAGTCTTTTTAGAAGAAGACTTCTTTCTTGTTTGTTTAGTTGAAGAAGACTTTTTTGAAGAAGACTTCTTTGCCGTTTTTTTCTGCGAAGAAGGTTTTTTAGAAGAAGATTGTTTTCTTGAAGAGCCTACTTTTCGTTTAGGAGCTCTTTGCGTTACTTTCTTTATTGTCGGTTTTTCTTTAACGTGCTCAACAATAGGTTTTTTTCGTTTTTTCATTACTGCAGCAGTTACGCTTGCTTTTTGAATTCGCTTTTCTTGTTTTGGGCGAAAGCAAGAGGACAATAATTTTTTTAGTCTTTGAAAAACCATAGTATCGCCTAGAAAGTATATTCTGATTTATAATAATTACGTTTTAGGCTTTAAGTTTGATTGAAATGCGCCTGCAACTAAGAGTGGAAAGGTTAGTGCAGCATCTCCTACTACTTTGATATGCTTTGCGTCATCTTTAATTTTTCCCCAACTAATAGCTTCTTCAATATTTGCTCCTGCATTACTTCCTTCAAATTCTTGAGCAGTAGTTAAATAAATTGCATAATCTGCTCCTTCTCGAAAGAGATTAGCATTAGCAATATGGTGTTTTGGCACGCTTCCCCCCAGAGCAATAATTCCTGTTTTTTCAGCATTAATTGCTATTTTTGTTATGGAAACAATATCTCCAGCGACATCAATGGTGAAGTCAGGATGTTTTTGCATGAAAAAGAACATCATATCTCCTATGCTTCCGTCTGTCGGTGCAGGACAAAAAACAGGAATGTTGTTTTTTGAACACCAATAATAAATACTTGATTCATCATCAATTGCTAAACCAAGTTCATAGCAGAAAAGTTCTGTAGTGAGCGTTTTATTTGCAACCGTATATTTTTCATACATTCGTTTAAGAAACGGCATCATAAATCGTTCAAAATAAAGGTATCGATCATTAGGGATGAAGATATCTCCTGTTCGGTTAATGCCGTTGTCTCGTAAGTATTTCCCTGGCGTATCATAACTTCCTAAAACGAAGGGTTTTAAGCATTTCATAAGGTCTTCTTCAACACCACCAATAGTAGTTACAACTACATCTACAAGTTTTTCTTTACAAAGGTAGGCAATAACATCTCGTACCCCGCAACTCACCATGTTTGAAGTGAAACCTAAAAAGATAGTTACGTTTTCTTTTTTCATTTCTTTAAGGATAAGTACCGCTTTAGCTAAGGCTGTTGCTTGAAAACCAGTAGTAAATAAACTTTCAAAGAATGCAGTAATATCAAATGCTTTTGAGAAGTCATGGCCTTGGACAGATACCCAATCATCTAAGGTCATCGTGGGCTGTACATAATTAGCAGCATGAGCTTTCTTAATTTTATCTTCTGAAAGTTGTTCGTAATGATTTGCCATATGAAAGAGAAAAAGAGCAGTAGTTTTATAAATTTGTTGAAATGAAAAGAAGAAGTGAAACACAAATTTTTGTTTATTAGCATTCCTCTTCTCTTGTTAGCAAGCTTGTATGTTGTAAGTCGACAAATAAGTCCTGCGCAAATAAGAGAATATTTTGAAGTGTTTGGCGCATGGACAGTTCTTGCATATATTCTGGCATATACAATTGCAGTGTGGATTCCTCACCTAGCAACTATTCTTACAGTTGTAGGAGGATTATTATTTGGTCCTGTTTATGCTTTTTTCTTAGTTATTACTCTTTCCACCTTTGCAAGTGGACTCCCCTTCTTGTTTGCAAGAAAAATTAACAAGCAAAAAGTTCAACAGTGGCTTGAAAAGAAAGGGTACAAAAAATATATTCATAAAGTCAATAAAGATAGTTTTCTTTATGTCGTGTATCTTCGATTACTCCCCATCTTACCTTATGAATTGCAGAATTATCTTATTGGTTTAACAAATATTTCTCTAAAGAAGTTTTATCTTGCAACAGGTTTAGGTTTGTTACCTGGCACGCTCGGTTTAGTTCTTCTTGGCGAGACCATTGCAAATACGACAACAACAAACATCATTATCCTTTCAATCGTTACCGTTCTAGTCATGCTCATCCCATTAGTTTTGAGAAAAATAAAAAAACCTGAAGACGTTTTAGAAGGATAATTCTTTATACTCTCCCGATAAGGAAACAGGTAATTTTTTCCCATCTGAGATTAAAATAGTGTCTTTAAGCGGGTAAAAAATAAAACTTTGAAACGTTCCCGTGTTAGTAATTGAAAAACCACTTTCTTCTCGAATAAGACCGTTTGAAGTGTCTCTAAGTAAAGTTATTGCTTCTTGAGTTGAAAGTTTTGCTTGATTCTTTAACGTTTTATTCATAAAAGAAAGTCTTTTCTTACTTCCTCGTTGCCGACCAAACTGATATCGTTTCATCTTTCTTGATTGAAAGTGCATCGTACATCCTTGGAAGTGTTCTTTTGTTTGAGGAACAAACATATACCTTCGAGGATACGCTTCATACACAAAAGAAGCTCGCTCTCTAGCACTAGTAATAAGAGCTGTTTTTGCTCGAGAAATCCTGTTAGTTCGAAGAATTTGTTTTGCCTCGTCAAGTGTTTCTGCTTCTTGTAGTACAGTTCTTAGAATTAAAATATTTGAATATAAATTCGAATCTAAGTTTCCATTTCTTAGTCCGAGAGTGAGATGTGCATTAACACATATTCCTTTTTCATTATATCCATTAAGAACACCGATACAAAAAGGAAATCCTACATGAGTAAGTTGGTGTGAGGATCCTACTTTCATCCGATAAATAATTGAGGCCTCATAACGAAGAGCAAGAACACCAATGAATCGTTTCATGTCAGTGTTTCTACCAACTAAAACATCTTTTCCTTTGTTAAAAAAATTGAAAGTAGAGCAGTATACGTTTCGCTTAAATACATCAAAAGAAAAATTAAGGAAGAAAAGGACATCATAAGGAATTTTTGTCGCGTCAGATAATCCTTTCAATTCATCTTTATAAGGTTTAGGTATATGTAATTTTCGAAAAGAGGATCGAAAAATAAAATGAATACAACGGATAAGAAAAATAATGAGTACTTTAGTAAAAAGTGTATACATGGGATGCTTTGCTTTTTTGAATAACATACCTTGCGTATATCCTGCATCATAAGAAGTTTTTTCCTTTAAAGAAAGTACCCAAAAGCCTTTTTCTTTTTTAAAAGATGAAGATCGGTAAGTTACCATGAACAAAAAAAAGGAAAAAAGGTTTTAAAGATATCGTTTTTAAAAAAAAGAAAATCTAGCCATAATAGCTAGGTTTTTGTTCTTGAAGTTGTTTTCCTCGTGCACTTGAAAACTTTTCTTGTAGTGAAGCGTATGCTTCTTGAATTTCTTTTGTTGCACTTGGTCTCACTTTCTTCAATGCTTGTTGAAAATGTTTAAGCTGAACTTGTGTTGCTTTGATATCTTCTCGAAGTGCAAAAATTGCTGCTTCTCGACAGACTGCTTCAATATCTGCTCCAACATAACCATCTGTTTGACTCACCAGATCAGATAAAGATACATCTTCTGCAAGAGGCATGTGTTTAGTATGTACTTCAAAGATTTTTGTTCTACTTTTCGCATCAGGTACACTTGCAAGAACGATTCTATCAAATCGTCCTGGTCGTAAAAGAGCAGTATCCATCGTATCTGGCCGGTTAGTTGCTGCAATAACGATAACATCGTTAAGCGATTGTAAACCATCCATTTCTGTTAGTAATTGATTTACTACTCGTTCTGCAGATTTATTATCTCCATCACTTGAACGACTTGGCGCCATAGCGTCAATTTCATCAATAAAAATGATTGCTGGACTTACTTGTCGTGCTTTAGCAAATAATTGTCGTACAGCTTTTTCACTTTCTCCAACCCATTTACTAAGAAGTTCAGGACCTTTAATAGGAATAAAATTCGCTTCTGTTTCTTTTGCTACTGCTTTTGCTAAAAGCGTCTTTCCCGTCCCAGGAGGACCGTACAGTAAAACACCTTTTGGTGGTCGAACGCCCATCGTTGCAAATTGTTTTTTATGAAGTAACGGCCATTCTACTGCTTCTTTTAATTCTTGTTTAACAGTTTCAAGACCACCAACATCATCCCATGAAACGTTTGGTGTTTCAATAAGTACTTCTCGCATTGCACTTGGTCGAACTACTTTTAATGCTTCTAATAAATCTTCTTGAGTAATCACAACATTTTGTAATACGTGTGAAGGAATAGGCTCTTCATCATTAAGTGTTAAGTCAGGTAATAATTTTCGAAGAACGATCATCGCACCTTCTTTACATAATGCTGCTAAGTCTGCACCTACAAATCCGTGCGTGAGTTTTGCCAACTCATCTAAAGAAACACTTTCATGTAAAGGCATATTTCGTGTATGAATTTTAAGAACGTTTAATCGACCGCCTACATCCGGAGGGTTAATTTCTAACTCTCGATCAAACCGTCCAGGCCGTCGTAGTGCAGGATCAATTGAATTAGGAATATTTGTTGCCGCCATGACGATAACTTTTCCTCTCGTTTTCAACCCATCCATAATCGTGAGTAATTGAGCAACAACTCGCCGTTCTACTTCTCCTTTACTTTCTTCTCGCTTTGGAGCAATAGCATCAATTTCGTCAATAAAAATAATACTTGGAGCATTCTTTTCTGCTTCTTCAAAAATATTTCTTAAGTTCTCTTCACTTTGTCCATAAAACTTACTCATAATTTCTGGACCGTTGATAACAAAGAAATTACTATTTGTTTCATTTGCTACTGCTTTTGCTAAGAGCGTCTTTCCCGTCCCAGGATGACCGTGTAATAAAACACCTTTTGGAGGTTCGATTCCTAACCGGTCAAAAACTTCCGGATGTCGAAGTGGCAATTCTACCATTTCTCGAACTTTTTGAATCTCATCACTTAAACCACCAATATCCTCGTAGCTTACTTCAGGGACGCCTGCATCTTCTTTTAGCTCTACAGGTTCTTCAAGACAAGTGATAGAAGTTTCTTTCGTTACCACTAAAGGTTTACTTTTTGGACTGCCTTCTACTACAAGAAAAATAAGTTCGCCAAAAGGTACAAAGTTTCCTCGAACAGAAATTAAATCTCCTTTAACAAGACCTCTATTTTCTAGAATAATATTAAAAAATAAAGGGTTATCTACTCGAATTCCTTTGATTCCTTCTGTTGCTGGTGCAATAGTAAGATGCGTTGCTGGAGAAACATCTGCTTTTTTTACTTTAACATATTCTCCTATGCTCGTTTTTGCATTTCGTCGAATAATACCATCCATTCGAATAATATTTAATCCGATATCTCCTGGCAGTGAACGAGTTACAGAAGCAACAGTTTCTTTATCGCCCGATAAAATAACATAGTCTCCTTCATTCACACCTAATTGACGCATAAACGAACTGTCTAAGCGAACAACGCCTTTATTGACATCATCCTGCATTGCTTCAACAACTTTCAGTTGAATTTCTTTTTCTTGCATGAAAACTCACCTATTTTTGAGGAGTGTTTTTCTCAGCAGTTTTTGGTTCGTCAGTTTTTTGTTCAGCGTTTTTTTTAAGAACAGGCTTTACTTGAATTTTTGGTAATTGGATTGGTGCCGGAAGACCAATTTCTTTACTTAATAATAATGCTTCAATACTGCAATGATGGAGTATTCGATTGTAAATATGAAGACCTAAATCTTTTGGAAGGTTCTGTTGTTCTTTCCAGGTTGCTTCAATTTGATCAGCTAAATCATTGTCAGCTAAATAAGTTACTTCACCAAAAATTTTAATGTGACCTGCTTTTGGTTCATAATCTACCGCATAGCTAAAGCCAATAATAAAAGCTCGTTGATTTGGTTGTTTAATAGCGTCAGTCGGAGTTAAGGATTCAATATTCATCCCTGATTTCACTGTCACTTTTTCTGATGTTTTGTTACGCTTTACTTGCATTTCTGTAAAACTAAAATTGAGTAATACCATGTTTTTATCACCTTATATTGTACTAGAAGAAAGTAAGCTCAAAAGAGTATTTAAAGGTTGTTATACCGTAGAAAGCACGATTTATAAATAAACGCTCATTTCCCAAATACGTTTGAATTCTTGGTAAAATAACATAACTAACTCTTCTCGGCCAGAGATAATAAGCAAATTTTCATTATTTCGTTGAGTGCCTGCGGCTGTCGGATTATAACTCCCTACAATTAAAGTATCGTTATTGACGATAAAGAGTTTCCCATGCATCGTTGCAGGATTTTGATCTAAACGAATTGCTCCTCCGACTGCTGCTAACCGCTGATGGTGTTCTGTTAAATGTAACTGTCTTCTTTCAAAGACTGCACGAAGAGTTGCTCCTCGCTCCACTCGTAGTGCTAGAGCATCAGCAATTGGTTGACTGGTAAACGTGAAAAAGAGTGCGTCAATACTGGTTGCAGTTTCTAATACAGAAAGCACTTGTTCTTCACAAGAGTGATGTGGACAAAAATAAAGTGAGAGTCTACCTCCTCCTGCAAGTCGTGTTGAAAAAGAAGAAGGTGTCGGTCCTCCTTGTAAATAGATAAACTCTTCTTCATATGCTGCTCGAATATCTGGGTGAAAGAGAAGTAATTGATAATTATCATTAAGGTATGTTTCTCTCCATGTTGGATTCCAACCTCCGGTGAAGACAAGATCTTCCTCAAAAAAACAAAATTTGTGGTGCATAAGTCCTCGTGAGAAAAAAGGTTGCGTATGTTCTAAACGAGTCCTTCTATCCATTATTACAGGAAAGGAGTCAAAGTAGTTTGATATTTCATCGAGATTAACATCATAAAATGCACAACCTTGTGGAATGTATGTTTCAAAGAGATGGATAAGCGTTGCACTACAGTTATGTTCATGGCAAAAAAAGGGTTGAATATGAATATCTCGAGTGATAAGATCTCCAAAAGGGAAGAAAAGAAGAATTAAAAGAATAAGATATCCTGCAAGTAGAAGCCACTTCATTACTAGAACTATGCAAGTTCTTTGCTTTAAAACTTAAGATTGTTTTTCCGAAATATTTTCGCGTAAAGAATCTATATGTAGAAAGCTTTTAAGAAAACTTGACCTTGTTTGCGGGTAAATTTTATGTAATTCTTCTATAAAGGAGTGGGGTTCGGGCGGTAATGATCCTGAAAGATCGAGTAGTTTGGCAGCTTGTAGTAACTCACCTCTGCTTATACATTGTAATGGTGAAATAATAATTGCAGGAAGAGCTTTCGCAGTAAAAAAAGAAGAGAGATTTTTTGAAATATAGTCATCGAGAGTTTCAACAGAAAGAGGAGTTCCTTCTTCACTAAACGTTATTCGTTCTTCAAATATTTGTAAAAGAAAATGACGAAGGACTGCTCCTGCA
The DNA here is from genome assembly GCA_007117735.1 of Candidatus Woesearchaeota archaeon. GTDB lineage: Archaea > Nanobdellota > Nanobdellia > Woesearchaeales > SKGA01 > SKGA01. Next base: position 14,154 of record SKGA01000047.1, read on the forward strand.
AGAGTTGAAGTATCTATTTTGTAAACACCTCCTTGTGAAATAAGATCATGTAGTCGTATATGTTTTCTCAGTCGTTTTTCTAATAAAGGGAGGAAGTCTTGAGGAGTATATGATTTTCCAGTAATATTTGAGATAATCATGTAAAGAAGAAAAGGAGAGGAGTTTAAAAAAGTACTTGTAACCCCTTAAAAATGAAAACAAAATGAAAAAGTTTAAATAGAGAAAGATATTTTTATCTTTTGGGGAGAAAATTAAACTCACCTCTTTTTCCCGGGAAGGCTTTTCTTGCTTGCAAGAGAGGTCTTCTTAGGGTTTTTTCTTAACCAAGGTAAACAACAAGCAATACCTAAAATTAAACCAGTAACAAAAGTAATAAAGGACTCGTATTGTAGAAGAGCTCTCCTCCAAGAGAAAGAAGAATTCTCAAAATAATTACTTAAATCACTGAAAGTAAGTGCATATTCTAAGAATAATAATGCGGAAGAAGGATCTTCCTCGACTAAAGAAAGTGCATAAGTGTAATAACTATACCCGAGAATAGGAAATGCATCTTGTTTTGCAATAACTTGTTCAACACGAGAAGCTTTTGCATCAATAACTTGAGGAAGATAATCTTGAGCTAAACCAATAGTGGTAAAGAAAATATTTGCAAGAGCTTTTGTTTGTGATGCTTTGAATAAACATTGAACATAATCGCCAGAATTTTGATATCTATACGTTTGAGTAAGTTCATCTTCTACTCGAGTAAGAAAATCAGGAGGTAAATTTGAACGAAGATAGTTAAGTCTATTTTCTACACTTCGTATTTCTCGATAACATGCTTGTTGAATTATTCGTTCATTAATAAATAAATCAGGAGCAGGAGAATTAAAAAAGCCTGACCACGCAACTGCGCTTGCATAACGTTCTACTGCTAACGCTAATTGTCGAGAAGAAATATTAGTAGAGTTAATATCTCGTAAATAGCCTCTTGTTTCAAGAAGTCGTTCAGTAACAATACTGAGCGTTTCCAAATCTACAAAAGAACGAATAGGTTGTTGTTCGATAGTTTGTGAGAACAAAGAAACATCTTCAAGCAGTTGTTGTAATCGTTGCACTTTTTGATCTTGAGTATAGGAGTCAAAATATAATTCTCGTAAAGGAAGATTTGCGGAATAACAGAGACTCGCTCGAGCATAAGAAGATAACGATGGATCTTTACTTCTATTAAAAAAGGATTCTGCAGAATCAAATCTACTCGAAGAGTCCTCAAACTGAATCAACGAAGAAACAACAGTAAATAATTTTTCAGTTCGCAAACAAAGTTCTTGCGAAGTTGCTTCCATTTGGGAGAGATAAAACTCAGGAACTTCAATAGATGAAGGAGGTAAAGGAAATGATCTGCCCGTAGCATAATAAAAAGCCTGATCCAAAGAAACCACTAAATGAATAGGAACAGAAAAATCTTCTCGATAATCTCGAGAAAAATTTTCTCCAGAAATAAACTGATCATCAAAACCAAGAAGCGGAACGAGAACATGTTGAGAACCGTGTTCTTGACCTGCTAAAATCTTTTCAGGAACTCCTGCAACAGGAGTGATAATTCCTCCTGAAGAAATTGCCCCAGTCATCGCAACACCGTCACGTAAAGGAACTCCTTCTAAAACTGCAAGTGTTAAAACAGTAGCCGCTGCCCCTCCTGAAGGCCCACTAATAAGAGATGAACCCGATCGAATAGTGTAAAAAAAGTCAAACTGTAAACAATCAACTGGAGAGAATTCGCAAGCAATTTCATTCGCTAAACGAGTCGCAACCTGAGTGTCCAATTGAGTCAAAGGAAAACTATCTATAAACACCGATCCTGTTCCAGGCCTAATTTGTAAATATAATTCCGCAGTACCACCTCGTAAAGTTTCATTTGTAGATGATTGAAAAACAGAAAGTAAAGTAATAGAATCCGATGATGCGGTAACTGGCGAGAAGACCAAAAGGAAAAGAAAAAGAAAAAATAACCATTTCATTTGTTTCGACCTCTTTGATGAACGATTTTTAGACGAGAAAGAACCTCATCGGCTACGGAACAAGAAGAATATCCTTCTAGAAATGAAGCAAAATAATCTTTTGCATGTTGATAATGCGTACTTTCCAAAGCTTCTTCTAACACGTGTAAATCGACAGCCATATCTTCAATTTTTGAAGAAAAGAAAGAAAGTCCAAAGTCGATAAAATAAGGCTTGTGATCTTTTACTAAAATATTTGAAGTAGTCAAATCGCCATGAATAATACCTAAATCATGTAACTTGGCAACATGCACACCAATTTCTTTAAACAAAGACGTTGTAGGATAATTAACTACATAATCTCGTAACCGAGGTCCTGCAATAAACTCCATATGAAATTCCGTTGCATCAGAGGAATATACTTTTGGAACAGGAAGAACATCTGCTAATTTTTGAAGAACTTTTACTTCTCGTTTCGTTCGAGAGGTTCGTAAGCGTTTATCAATACTTTCGTGTCGATAAGACTTAGGAACGCGTTGTTTAATAACAACATCTCCTTCTTGAATAAGAACTGCTTCAGCACCTTGACTTAAGATCATAAAAGAAATAAAAGAAGAAGAGTTTAAAAAAGTAATGAATTACTCTTCAAGTTTTTTATCCAGAGAAGGAAGTGAAGAGAATAGTCTCGCAGATTCAAACAAGACTGCAGGAGGAATAAAATAATCTTGACCTGTAGATGAGTGAAAATAAAGTGAAGAATTTCTTAACACTCGAAACGAAGCTGCAGTTAAACCTTGTTTAATGTTTGAAGAAGAGTACATATCCTTAATACATGCAACACCTGTCGTCAAGCCTGCAAGAGCATATCCTGCAACTTCAAAACCTGGAGATTCTTTTAGATGACCTGCCACATAAGAGGCAGCGCCATCAAGATAATGTCGTAATATCATCATAATTGGTTAAGGAGGTCATCCATTTCATATTTGGATAGTTTTCCTTTATTGAGCATACTCATAATTGGTTTTTTGTCTCGACCACCAACAATAGAATCAAATTCATAATCGTTTTCATCAAGATCGTCTTCGTTCTCAAGAAATTCATGCGCTTGATCATCAGCTTTTGCAAACGCTTTTTCATATACTTTTTCTTGTACTGCATCAAATTCATCTTCAAAGCCTTCACCATAAGACTCAAAAAGATCTTCTTCATCAAGCCCTTCTTCAAAATAGTTTTCTTCAAAATCCATTTCTAATTACCCCCTCGTACAATTGAATTAATATATTCAGACATCCGATTCCATTCTTCGAGTGTCATCCGTTCTTTAATAGGAGCAGTTAATCGAACACCTTTGCCCATATCAATAGTTATTGTTTTCATGTGTTACTTATTAGTAACAAACTAATATATAAATGTTTCTATTTTGTAGTTACTCAACAGTAACACCAGATATTTAAAAAAAGAAGAACTATTACAAAAAGTATCCCTAGGCTTTAAAGTTGGCCAAGAAGCAAATATGCGTCAATGAGGTCAAACGAGTTCCTAGGGATTCATCTATAACCAATTTTAGTAAGTTTCTTACAAGAAAAACACGTGTAAACCACATATCCTTTCTTAATACGCGTACGACAAGAAACTCCTGGAGTGAAAGGAGTATAACAATGTTTACAGAAAGAATGTTTCATCTCACGAGGTAAACGATACCGATACTTCATACTCACTCGACGAAGAAGAAAGACATACCGTTTTGCACGAGAAGGAAAAGAATACAAAGAAGAACGTAGTGCCTGAAATAATGAGATAAGATGTTCTTCAATGAGTTTTTTTGAAACCATAAAGAAAGAAAAAAGGAAAGAAGTATTTAAAAATACCCTTTACTTTCAAAAGAGAGATGATTAATTTACAAGACGTCGCAAAAGAATTTGGAGCGACCTGCACCATTCCTGAAAAACACTGTAAAGAACTAAACAATACACTATTTTTTCAACCAGTTACATTTCCCCCTTCTAAAGAAGAAGCAGTAGGTGGAGGAATTATTCTAGCAAAAAAAGAAAAAGAAAGAATTATCCCCTCATTTTATCTTCTTGAACATTTTGCAAAACAAATACCTGTGATAGAAGTAGATGAAAAAACCGCCTATCTCTTCACCTGCGGTCGAGATATTTTCAAAAAAAATGTCATTCTTCCAGCACCTCAAAAAAAATACATTGTGGTAAATGAACAAAAAGAAGTGTTAGGAGTAGTAAAAGAAGACCGAGCAATGTTAAAAAATGTTCTTGATAGAGGAATTTTTCTTCGACAAGAACTTAGGTAAGGACTTCAAGACCAGGTAATTTCTTTCCAGAGAGTAATTGTAAACTAGCCCCTCCTCCTGTGCTTTTATGCGTAAATGAAAACGATCTTAACGCACTTACCGTATCTCCACCGCAAACAATAACAGTCTTATCAAGAATTGATCGTGCAACTGCTCTTGTTGCAGCATCAAAAGGTTTTACTTCAAACATACCCAAAGGACCATTCCAAACAATAGTTTGTGCAGATGATAAAATTTGAGAGAATAAACGAACAGATTTTGGACCGATATCAAATCCTGCTTTTCGTTTTGGAAAAGAGAGTACATCAACAAAAGAAACATGTTCTTTTCTTTGAGAAACTGAAAAGGAGTCAAACTTCTTAAGCTTTGAATGACTAGTAACAGCAAAATCAACCGGCAAAACAATTTTTCTCGGATATTTTTCTAATAACTGTTTTGCTTTAGGAATCATTTCTTCTTCAACAAGACTAGTACCAGTCTCACCATCAAGAGCTCGCAAGAAAGTAAAAACGACAGCACCTCCTAATAGCACTTTATCAACCTTTTTAAGAAGAGATTCTAATAAAGGAAGTTTATCAGCAATTTTTGCTGCTCCAAAAATAGCAACGACAGGTTGTTTATGACGAAGATGAACATACTTTTTTTCTTTTTGTAATAATAAACCACCAGCACTAGGAAGAAGTTTTGGCAAGGCATAAACACTTGCATCTTTTCGATGAGCAGTTCCAAACGCATCACTTACATACACATCAGCATGGTTTGCTAATTGTCGAGCAAATGCAACACTTCCTTTTTTCTCCCCTTCAAAGAATCGAAGATTTTCAAGAAGAACAAGAGGTTGAGAACAAGAAGTGGAAACATCTGTATGTAGATGAACTTTTTTCCCAAGAAGTTTTGTTAATCGTTTTGCAACAGGAGCTAAGCTAAGTGTTTGATCAACGCCTTTAGGGCGACCAAGATGACTAGCCATAATAATTTGTTTTGCACCTTTTTCTAATAAGAGTTGAATGGTTGGAAAAGCAGCTTTTATTCGAGCATCATCTTGAATAACACCATTACGTAAAGGAACATTAAGATCTAGACGAAGAAACACACGTTTATTTTTTGGACGGAGACTCGCAATTGTTTTCATGATTTCACCTGTTTTTAAAATGTGCAACAACACGTTTGTCAAGTTGCACTCCTTCTTTTGAACGTAATGAGTAATAAACCTTTCTACTTACTGAACCCCAAGAAAAATCTCCTTCTTCTTCAACCACTTCTTTAGAGAATTGTTCAACAGCTTCTCCTCGTTCTAATTGATAATAAACATTTCGCTGACTAACAGGACCAAATAATTGTAAATAATGTTTGTGAGCTTGATAAGCAGTTAATGAACCTGCAACAAAAAGAATCTCAGCAAGACGTTGACGAACAATACTTTTCTTAGGCATGTACAGATCAAAGAAAAGAACACATATAAATGTTAGTAAAAAATAGTTAACGACAAAAGTTTAGCATACTAATTGTTTGTTGTTAACTGATTAGTATAGTCAATGATAAGTCGTTTACGATAGTGGTTGTTTATCATTAACTGATTAGTTCATAAAAAAATAAGGTAAAAAACCCCTTATTTTTGTTATTCACTAATAAACGAAAAAAATAAAATAAGAAATGCATTAGTTTTGTCGTTTACTAAAAATACAACAAACATGAAAAAAGAAGAGAAAAAAGGCAAAAATGCCTCAAAGAAAAAAATTAATATTTCTTAAAAGAATAACAAAAGTTAACAAGAAAAGCTAAAGTTTTTTAAAATGTTAACCTGAGTCGACAAAAAAAATACATTAGCGTTTTTTAAAGTGTTAACAACAATTAACAATAAAAAACACGCTAGTGTTTTTTAAATCCTGCAGACGTGTCTGCGAGATCAACATGACCAAGAAGAACACTTCGGCAACAATACCGTTCAAGACCTAAATCATCAAGAACTGCTTTTGTTTCTTCGCCAGCAGCAATTCGTTCTTTATATGACTCCCAAAGGTGACCTACAGGTTTTCCGCAACTGAAACATCGAACAGGAATTATCATCTAAAACACCTCATCGGTAAGACTTCTGTCGTTTACTCCGCGCACTTCCTTGAGTGTTCGGTTTACGAACTTCTTTCCGTCGTACATCAGCAACTAAAAGTTGTCGATCATAATTTAAAAAGATCTCTTTGAGTTTTTCATGTTTTTCTGCTAAAGCTTTTGCAATTGCAAGTCGTGCAGCTTCGGTTTGACCCATAAAACCACCGCCACTTACAGAAACAGCAATATCTACTTTAGAAGCGGCATCTCCTGCTAAAATAAGAGGTTCAGATAATTTTAATCGAGCTAAAGCCGGTTCATACACATCAAGTGAAAGACCGTTAATAAGTACTTTACCTGTACCAGCAGATAACGTTGCTCGTGCAACTGCACTTTTTCGTTTTCCGGTTGTTTGAATTACTTTCATGATCATCACCTAAATATGTTTAAGAACTTCACCAACTGTTGTAAATTTTAAGTTTGGTAATTTTGCTACTTGAGCTTGTTCTAATGTCACTGGTTTTACGTCTTTAAATTCTTCAGGAACACCTGAATAACAAAGAACTCGTTTGAACGCTGCAGCTCCTTTTTGTTGTTTGTAAGGAAGCATCCCTCGAATAACTCTTCGAACGTATCGATCAGGCATCCGTGTAATAAACGGACCTTTTGCAGGAGTACCTCGATCACGAGCATTTTTAATTCTTGCAAGGACTTCGTCTCGTTTTCCTGAAATAACAGCTTTATCCGCATTAATAACTCGGACTTCTTCACCAAGAAGAGCTTGTTTTGCAGCAAAAGTTGCGAATCGTCCTAAAATTAGTTTTTCTGCATCAATTACGATCATTTTAACTACCCCATAATTCGTACGCCTTTCGCGTCAGGATTTTTCTTCATTAAATCCTCTATTGAGAGTACTTCACCTTTTTGAGATAAAATTTTCTCTCGTGCGCTGTCAGAGAATTGCAATGCTGCAACTGTTAATTTTTTTGAAATAACACCGCTACCAAGAACTTTTCCTGGTACGATGATAATATCTCCATCATTAGCATAACGTTCTAATTTGAACACATTGACTTCTCGTTTTTGCCGCGTAGGTTTATGTAACTCTACAGCGACTCGCTTCCACAAAGGACGTTCCTTTGATACAGCTAAAGTTTTGAGAGCCTGAATCAGGCTTTCCACTTGATTGTTTTTGATTCTTTTCATTTCAATCACATGGTTATATTTTATATATGATGTGGGTGACGTGGTTCGAACACGCGCAGGCATAAGCCACTCGGCCCTCAACCGAGCCCGTTTGACCGCTCCGGCACACCCACAATAATCATCTATAGTTCTTTAACAAGTTTTTCAAACGTTGTTAGTTGACCTTCAAATGCAGTAATTGCTTGAAGGACGATGTCATTTGCACGTAATGCGCCGAAACTTTCTACAGTAAATCGAAACGCATCTGTATTGTAAGTAATATCTACAACATCTGGATGTACGTTTGCACACGCATCAACTAATTGCGGTGTGGAAATCTTTTTTACATCAATTGTGCCATCAGCTGCGAAAATTTGAGGAGGATAATCTCCTCGAATGTCGTCAACTAATAATTTGTTATTTACTTTGATAACTGGTTCATAAGAGTACCAAATTAATCCTGGACTCCATTTAGAGTGAGTATTTCCCGTACCTAAAACAGCAGTTGCTTCAAGTTCTAAGGATTGCCCTTCTAACAGTTTAACAAGTAAGGTATCACCATACACTGGTTGTACAGCAGGATCTTTACTCAGCAAATCTTTCGCATAAACGTTTTTAGGACCTTCTACTTGCAAAGAAAGTTTAAGTTCATACTCTGGACTTGCAATCCGTTCTTCACCTTTTGGAGTTAATTTGTAGGAATCAAGATCTGTTTTCAAAACAACAAGGCCTAATCGATGAGCAATAATTTCATCGTATAAAACACTATCATTTTTGAAAATAGTAACATCTTCAATCGCCATGGTAGGAACTTCTCCCATCATTAATCGTCGAAGAGCATTTGCATACGCTACATCAACACCTTCAAGAGTGAACGTCATGTTTTCGTCAGATTGTGAATGAACAGTAATTTTCATTTGCATCACCTAAACTCGTCTTCCTCGTTTACCGCCTTTCTTTCGACATCCGCCGTGAGGGATAGGAGTAACATCTTCGATAAAACCAATTCGAAGACCCATTCGAGAAAGAGCTCGAACTGCTGCTTGACTTCCAGGACCTGGATTCATAGGACCATTGTGGCCTCCAGGTGCTCGAACTTTGATATGTAAACCGGAAATTCCTTTTTCACGAGCAACTTCTGCAGCTTTTTTAGCAGCAGTCATTGCGGCAGTAGGACTTGATTCTAAACGGTGACTTTTTACAACTTGTCCACCGCTTGCTAAAGCAAGAGTTTCAGTTCCAGTAATATCAGTAATATGAATTATGGTGTTATTGTAACTTGCAAAAATATGAGCTACGCCCCATCGAACATCTGATTTCATTGTTCATCACCTTTTTCTTCGCTAGATTCTTCATCAGCTGGAGATTCTTCAGAAGATTCTTCTTTTGCAACTTCTTCATTAGAAGATGCAGCTTCTTTTTCTACTTCTTTTTTCTTAGTAGAAAGTTCTTCAAGTCGTTCTTTACTTGCCCGTTCAGGGTGATCTTCGCTAAAAAGAGAAGAGGAAACAGCAAAAGAAACAGATGCTTCATCCTTTACAGTAATAAGATGACTTGGAGAAGTAATCTTTATTCCATTTACTAAAACATGACCATGTACAATAAACTGTCGTGCTTGATTTGGTGAACGTGCTAAGCCTTTCTTTAGTAAAACACTTTGCAATCGTCGCTCAAGAACATCACTTACAGTTAAACCAAGAATAACATCAAAAGTAACATCTCCTTTTGCAAGACCTAGTTCTTTTACTCGTCGGTATAAGTGCTGAGTCTCAACTTCAACCTGAGAACCGCTTAAAGCGATTAATTTTTTAGCTTGACTTTTAAATTTCTTTAAAAGAGTCTCGGCTTTCCAAATTTCTTTCTTGGAACGAGTACCAAATTGTTTTTCATAAGCTTTCTCTTCTTCAATTCTTGATTTAATCCAAGGATGAGAAGGGGTTTCATATTTTTTTCGAATACGTTTAGGATCTCCCATTTTTAACTACCTACTTTCTTACCGTTTTTTTCTTCTTAACAGCCGCTGCTTTCCCTTTATTTCTTCGGAAATTAGACTGAGTTCGCTGTCCTCGAACAGGTAGTCTCCATTGGTGTCGTAGACCAATATATGACTTTACTTTCTTTGCTCGTTTAAGATCTTGATCTTGAGTGAAATCTAAATCAGATAAGGTTAAATGCATATCTTCTCCAGTTTCATAATCTCGTTGTCGGTTGAGAACATAAGCCGGCATTCCTGCTGCTTTAGGATCTTCAACAATCTTTTCAACAACAGTGACTTCTTTATCAGAAAGTTCCCCTGTTTTTTTCATGTAATCGATTTGAGCGAGTACACAAACCATTCGTGCAAAATTCTCGCCAATTCCTTTGATCTTTTGTAAAGAGAGAAATAAAGGTTTCTCCCCTGCTAGATCAGTATTACCTACTCGTACAATATGTCTAAAGTCTGCCATTTTGAATATCACATTAATTTTATACTCAACCCCACGGAGAAAGAAAGTTCGTTCCCTCAACGCGTTAACTCGGGATGAGTTATTAACTCAACTAAGAAAAGAAAAGCAACATCCTTTATAAATATTGCGAGTCAAGAATCTGTCTGATTAAACTCATCAACAAAGCCCTCCCCTACAAAAATATACTCGTCTGAGAGGTTCTGAGGACAAGTACCCGTCCAACTTAATCGACCTTGAATGAACGTTCCATTATGTTCATAAATACAACGAGAAGTAAAAGAATAATATATTGTCTCAGCAACAGTAAAAACAGTTCGATTACCTGAATCTTCAGATGGAGTAAACTGTGGAAAAGAATAAGGAATGATAAGTAAAAAGAGATAGAGAAAAAGTAAAGTAAGAATAATAAAAAGAAAAATAGTTATTAGTTGTTTCACAATCACTAGTCATAAACAAGAAATTTATAAATGTATCGAAGAAAATAAACCAAAAAGGAATCTTTATAAAGAGTTTTTTCTTCTCTTCTTTCAAACCAAATCATGGTGGCGTTGGTGTAATCTGGTTAGCACTAGAGACTGTGGATCTCTCAGTCTGGGTTCAAATCCCAGGCGCCGCCCCATTCTCTTAAATAATAACAAAAACCACAACTACTCAAATTTCAAAAACTGGGTTCACGCTCAATAATTAAAAATTATTGGCGCCCAAAAATTTTGAAAAAATTTTTAGGGAATCCCAGGCGCCGCCCCATTCTCTTAAATAATAACAAAAACCACAACTACTCAAATTTCAAAAACTGGGTTCACGCTCAATAATTAATTGCTTCTTAAGAAGAAAGAATCCCAAAGCCAGGATAAACTAAACAGTACGAACTCCAAATACTCCTGGTTTTGCTAACTGCTGTGGTTGGATAAGAGAAACCGTTACGCCATACTCTTTTTCTAAGAAAGGAATAAGAGAAGATAATAACTCTTGTTCTTGTTCCGGTGAGAAATAAGGATGAATTCCACTTCCAAAGGTTTTTGGTACAAACTTCTTAATTAATTGTCCTTCATCAGGAAACTGCGAGAATAAGATAGACATGATTTCTTTTGGAGGAGTTTTTTTCTCAAGAAGTCCTGCTAACACGTCAAACAACTCATATCGTTGAGAAGGAGCTGTAAACACTTCAAGCGAATCCACCGACTCATTCTTAGATTGTTTAAATTGTAATAACCGATCAATATCTGCCAATAAGTTCATCACCATTTCTTCCTGGGCTTCGACATCTTTTGAAATAAATGATTCACAAGAAGTAGTGAATGCTTGTAAAGATGCAGCCCCATCTAATACTTCTTCTGCGACATGTGGAATAACAGGAGTAAGTAAAAGAGCATAGTCTTTATAGATTGTTTGAAGAACGTTAAGCGTTTGTTCTTGAGATGTTCGACGAGTATGATAATTAATTTCATGCATAAACTCATACACTAAAGAAACATATCCTTCTCTGATTTGTAAAGTATCGGCATGAGAGAAAAAGTCTTTTGCACGGGAATAAAACCTGCTTTGTAACCATTTATCAATTGGTTCTAAAAAAGATGGAGTAGGAAGTTCTTTTGCTAAGAAAAGTAATTCTTTTAATCGATGAAATTTCTTCTCAAGATGATGAATCTCTTCATCACGAAAATCCATCTCTGCATCAAAACTTGCACCGACTGCTACATATAATCGATATAAATCTGCCCCGTACAATTCTCGAACACGAATAAGAGGAATACCGTTTCCTTTGGATTTGGAAATTTTATGACCATCTTTAATAAGCAGACCACCAACAGCAATAGCATCAGGTAAAAACTCAGTCCCTTCAAATAATACAGCATTATGATATATTAAAAAAGATAAATGGTTTGACATGTGCGGTGGTGCAGTATAACGGAAATCAAAATTTTTCCAATAATCAACTTCTTCTTTTAGTTTCTCAACACCTTCAAGATCAGGTTTTGGAGCGTTAAAATAAAAATAATTAAACAACTCATCAGTACAATCTTCAGCTGTTAAATCTCCTCGTTGTATCATTCCTGCAACGATATAAAACAATGAATAAATAGTTGAGTCTGAAAGAGGTTCGACAATCCACTCAGGATCTTGAGGAAGAGGAGTTCCTAATCCTCTCTTTCGAGCACAAGGTCGTTTTTCAACCCATTCTAAATAACCTTGTTGTGTTTTTTTCAAAGAAGAAGGATAATAATGCATTTCTTCAAGTAACGCAAGTGCTTTCTCTCGAGAACCAGTGTAATCTAAAAACCATTGGCCATCAAGGTTTGCTACAATGACAGGGTTTCCTGAACGAGTAGTTGCAGGTCTGCTGGTTTCATATAATACCCCGCCAAGATGTTGTTCTTCTAGCGCTTGAACAACTTGTTGTTTTGCTTTTTTTATTGGAATTCCTGAAAATTGAGCACATGCATCCGTAAGAACTCCTGAATAATGTTCGAGTTTGTACAACTCTTTTTTTGCCTCTTCAAGTCGAGGATCTGAGGAAGAAGTAATTCCTTTCTTCTCGCACAAATCTTGCGCAAAACACGTTGTTTTTGCAGAGGTCAAATCCCTGTTTTTTTCACGTAACATAACCGTAGAAATTGGTTGTATAGATGCAGGTAACCGTCCATCTTTTTTTGCTTCTTCTAAAGCCATATAATCGTGAGGACTGCCTGCAGGGCTTGAATATACTAATCCCGTTCCTTGAGATTTATCGATAAAGGAAGCTTGTGCTACAAGTATTTCTTTCTGAGTGAATGGCGTAATAAATGTTTTTCCAAGAAGTTGTTCACCAGAAAACTGTTCAATTAACTCCACTGAAGAAAACTGATGATTAATTTTTTCAAATGCGGCTGAATTAATAATCCATTGTTGATCACCAACTTTTACTCGACAAAGAATGTGTTCTGGATCGACCCATAAGTTTGTTGTCCCAAAAAGAGCGTCAGGTCGTAGTGTTGCAACACAAAAATATTCATCTTGTTCTGTTGATTTGAAAAGGACATAAGTCATTTCTTGAAGAGTAACTTTATCAGTATCTCCATCTTTAATATCGTCTTCCCCAACAGCACTCTCATCTAAAGGACTGTATAAAATAGGATAAGACCCTTTGGTGAGTAAACCTTTTTCTTCTAAAAGACGAAATTTCCAAGAAATAAATCGTTGATATGCTTCATCTCCTGTACTAAATGTTTTAGAAAAATCCATACCAAGACCTACTGAAGCAAAAGTAGTTTCAATTTTTGAGGAAAAATAATCAGCTATTGCTTGAGAAGAAGTAAAAGAAGAAACTACTTTATCTACATCTTCAGAAGACTCATATGAAGCTACTGCTTGAGAAACAAGCTCAATAGTTTTTTTATCTCCTTTGGCAATACCATCTGCTACTGCAAGAACAGGAGTTCCTGAAATGTGAAACGCAAGAGGATACAACACTTGTTTTCCTAAAAGTCGTTGATATCGTAGAAAAATATCTGCAAAAACAAATGTTCGACCATGCCCTATATGTAACGCACTATTTGCGTAGGGATAAGGGACAGTTCCAAAATACTTCTCTTTTGAAGAATCAACTCGAGGAGTGAACGTTTTTTGTTCTTTCCAGCGCTTTTGCCACTTTTTTTCTATTTCGAGTTGATCAATCATAAACTAAAGAAAACAAAACCACTTTTAAATAAGTTACGAAAAAATAGTTGACAACAACAGTTTAGGATACTAATTGTTTGTTGTTAACTGATTAATAAATGAAAAATAAGATAAAAAAATATATTATTTTTATCATGTACAATTTACTAAAAAAGCGGCACGCACAAAAGTGGACAATAACTGACATCAACAGTATATCCTTAGAGTTCCTTCTCTCTGCAACCCTTTAAACACCACCAGTCTTACTTATGGCTGCTTCCGTCAGGACCTGACCAGATTCATAAAACCAACGATCAAAAAGGACAAAGGATCAACAGTTCCCTAAAGCTGCTAAACACCAATCTTGCCGCCTTTTGTGCTTCGACTCAACCAACGACCCGTTTGTTGTGACAGGTGAGGGTCAACCACCCAGTCTAGCCATGAAAAGAAAGAGAGAGCGTATTTATAAAAGTAATGTAAATGCAAACCCTAGTAAACAAGACACAGTAAGAAAAGGCATTGCAGGATAAAACTTTTTTTGAGAACCTAAAAGATACAAAGCCACTAATCCAAGTGTTGCAAACACGCTTACAATAATTGCCAAGAAAAATGCTTGAGAGAAAGAAGTTAATAAAACGTAATGGTTAAACGCCACTCCTGAGAATAACAAGGTAAACAAAACATCTCCACCTCCTAAAATTGCTTTTTTCTTTCCTGATTTTGAAGAAACCAGTGGTTGTGGTTTTCCTATGACTAAACCAGGAAAAATATTTTGTTTCATAGATTCTTTTGCCAAAAGCACCATATGTTTACTTTTCCACACCGCATACATATCATAAACTGAAATGACAAGTAAAAGAATAACTACAACAGGCAAGGTGAATAAAGGAACAAGAAGTAAAGCTAAACCAGGATAAATTAATAGTTCTACAACATTATGTAGTTGCCAGTATTTGAATTTGGCAAGAACTAAAAGAGACGCTAAAAGAAAAGCAACAAGTGAGGGTAAAAAAACTCCCAAAGTAATGGTGCTGGCCATAATGATAGCCAAAGCATACCAATATTTCCAAACAAATCGAAGTTTTTTAGTTCTCATAAGACCTAATAACAAGAGAGTACCTAAACCAACCCCTAATAAAATGAACCATAACGGATCGTACGTTTGTTGAAACTCCGGTCGTTCTCCAATTGCAGTCTGAGGATAGGCAATAGTTGGCTCATCATCGACAAAGGTAAAAGAAATTTCTGAAGCTAAAAGAGCAAGTCCAAAAAGGTGGATAAACAAAAAAAGTGTAATAATAACAAATATCGATTTATTTTTTTCTTTTTTCATATTCTTCCTTAGATAAAATTTGTACTCGACCTTCTCTATTAAAAGGATCGTTATCAAGCGCAAGTTCTTCTTCTACAGGAGCGTACGTTGTACTAATCATGCTTGCAATAATAAACAAGAATGAGAGAAAACCAATAGCATACGCCCAACTTACAGTATACTGCAGAAGAAAAAAGAAACTAAACAATAAACCAAACATGCCTAGTAACAAGAAGGAACCTGATAAAGGCGCAATTTTTTCCCTCATCTCATCAATAACCTCGCTAGTTGAACAACTCGATTAGAATAGCCCCACTCATTATCATACCACGAGCAAAGCTTAACCATATTCCCTTGAACAAAAGTTAATTTACTATCAAAAATAGAACTATGCGGATTACCAATAATATCTGTGCTTACCAAAGGATCTTCTCGATATTCAAGAATTCCTTTCAAATGATGTTCACTCACATTCTTTAATAATGAAGTAACTTCTTCAAGAGTAACATCGCGATTTAATTCAACAACAAAATCTGTCAACGAACCATCCGGAACAGGAACGCGTACTGCAATACCATCTAGTTTACCTGCAAGATGAGGAAGGACAAGACCCACTGCTTTTGCTGCACCTGTTGAAGTTGGAACGATATTTGTTGCAGCACTTCTTGCTCTTCGAAGATCAGAATGAGGAGCATCCAATAATCTTTGATCACCAGTGTATGCGTGAACCGTCGTCATATATCCTCTTCGAATTCCAAAATTATCATCAAGAACTTTTGCAAGAGGTGCCAAACAATTAGTTGTGCAACTAGCATTACTTACTAAATGATGAGTTGCAGAGTCATATTCATGTTCATTAACGCCAAGAACGATTGTCTTAATCCCATCACCTTTTCCAGGTGCACTAAGAAGAACTTTTTTTGCGCCCGCGCGTAAATGTTTTTTCATACCTTCTTCATTCGTGAAAAAGCCAGTTGATTCAATAACAACATCGATTCCTAAATCTTTCCAAGGTAACGTTTCAGGATCTCGTTGAGCAAAAACAAGAAGTTCTTTACCATCTATCATAATTCCTCGTTCAGTAACATGTACATTTCCTTGAAATATTCCATGCGAACTATCATGCTTAAATAAATGTGCCAATGTTTCTTTATCAGTTAAATCATTACATGCAACAAATTCCAAATCATCATGTTGTAAACCTGCTCGAAGAACCATTCTTCCTATTCTACCAAAACCATTAATCGCTATACGAACCATTTTAATACCTTGAAATTATAAGGGAAAAATATCTCACCTCTTTTCCCAAATAACAATACATACAAAAATAAGCTTTATAAACTTTTATCACTATTTTTTAAGGACAAAATATAATAAACTATACTACACGATTAGTCTTAATATTTTTTTGAAAGCGAGAAATATTATCTATAGAAGTTTGGAGAATTCTTTCAATAGCTTCATCCGTATAAAAACCGAGATGAGGAGTAACAATGACATTTGGATGTCGTAATAACGAAACATTTTGTACAAAAGAATCTAATCGTTGTACATCTCCTGAAAATGAAGTAAACTGTTTAGAAACATTCCACAAATCATGTTCGTGATCAAGAACATCAAGCGCGGCGCCTCGAACAGCACCATTATCAAGAGCATGTAACAGCTCAACAGGATCTATTAAAGAACCTCGAGAAGTATTAATAATTTGGACATCCTTTTTCATTAGAGAAAATTCCTTCTTTCCAATAATACCTTTTGTTTCTGGAAGCAAAGGTAAATGAAGAGAAATAAAATCTGACCGCTTACAAAGAGTAGACAATCGAACATATCTAAAGCCCAACTTTTTTGCTAAAGTATCTGAGGGAAAAGCATCATAAGCAAGAACCTTCATTCCAAAAGCCTTCACAAAGCGAATAACATTCTGTCCAATATTTCCTGTTCCAATAACACCAATAGTTTTTCCATACAAATCAAAACCTTCTAAACCTCTAAAATCAAAATTAAACTTTCTAGTGCGTAGAGAACCAGGAATAAGACGTCTATTAAGAGCAAAAAGCAACGCTAAAGTATGTTCAGCTACAGTTCGCTGACCGTATAGAGGAACATTATAAACTCGAATACCTCGTTTTTTCACTTCCTCTAAATCAATATGATCATAACCAGTCGATAAAGTAATAATAAGTTTCAACGAAGGTAATTGATCAAGAACATCTTTAGTAATTTTTGACATAACAAACAAACCAATTGCTTGTGCTGATGAATATTTTTTTGCTACTCGAGGAGTGGCCACTTCTTTTTCAAAAGATAATCTATGTCCTTTTAAATGCTTACGAACAAATGTTTCTTCGTGATTATCTAAATTAAAAAAAGTAATATTCATACCTTACAACACATAAAAGATGTTTATAAACTTTTCCCACCATAAAAAAATAGTCTCAGCGCTATTTCCTTCATCATGGCAAACTGCTCAGTCGGGAATAACTTCATCATAGACAATACAAAGAAGTAAGAAGTTATTTATATATATTCTAGAATCTGGACAAAACGATAAACCCGTTCTAATTGTTTTGAAGAAAGAGCGTGTAACGATAAATCTTGCAAATCATCAAGAAAATAAGCCAAAAACAACTTCATTTCTTTTTTCGTATACAACTCCGATCGCAAAAAATAATTTTTTACCTTTTGTTTTGTTGGAAATAATAAACCATCAAAAAGAGAAGGAGAAGGAGCTAAAGGAAATACTACAACAATTCTACTTTGTACCGAAGGAGGAATATGAAAAAGAGAAGGAGCTACTTGCTTATCAAGAGTAAAAGAAAAATAATGAGAAAAAAGAGGAGAAGCAACCAACGTATTTGCAAAAGATTCCCCCATCAAAAAGACTCCTTGCTTAAATGAACAAGAAGATAGCTGTTTGAAAAAAGGCTCAACAATATGATAAGGTAAATTTCCGATAATATACTCGAAAGATAATTCCTCCAGACAATCAAGTATCGAAGATTGAATATACTGCGTACAAGGAGGTGAAGGAAAAGAGGCATCTATCTCTACACAAGTAAGAGTAAACTCTTGCAAATACTCAGTAAGATAACCAGGGCCAGAACCTACCTCTACCACCGCATCACCAGATTTAGCTTCTAAAAGAGAAGCAATATACTGTAATGTTGGTTGATGAAGAAGAAAATGTTGACCTAATTGAGACATGAAAAGAATAAACAAAGGAAGATATATTAAACTTACGTAAATTTATAAAGAGAAAACTATTTTTACTAGATAAATGAAAGGCTTTCTTATTGGACAATATACAGACATTCTCGCTCAAGAATATACAGAGATTACTACAAAAAAAGGTCAGGAAAAAGACTCTTGGCTTGAATTTGATACAACCTATGATCAAATAGCTAAGCTAACATACCGTTCTCAATCTGCAGAATTTCTAGGAATACTTCTCCAAGAAGCAAACAATATAGATGAATTAACAGCAGCTATTGACTTAACTGTTTTTGATAAAGTAAAGACTTTTCGAGTAAATGCATACAAATTTGATCCGGAGAAAAAACATCCTGATACAATACAAACCACTGTAGACATCGCTCAACAAATTGGTGAACGAATAAGTCATGAAGCAAAAAAACAAAAACTCGACTGGTCTGTAAAAATGGAAGGTGCAGATATTGAGTTTTGTGTAGTATTGCGTTCAAACAAAGTACTATTAGGTGTTGATCTTGTTGGTTTTGAACTCACAAAAAGGCCGTATAAAATTTTTGCACATCCTTCGTCAGTAAATGGAATGGTAGGATATCTTGCTGCACGATTAACAGGTGTAAAAAAAGATTCAACTATTCTCGATCCCTTCTGCGATTGTGCTACCATCCCTATCGAGCTCGCATTATGGCAAAATAACTCTTCTCCATTCTTATTTGAAAGAAAGTTTATTGGATTACAAAATCCTCATAGTAAAAAAGCATTTGAAAAGGCTGAAAAAGCAATCAAAGAACAACCTATTAAAGAAAAAGATATTTTTGCATTTGAACCCCAGTTACGAGTAATGCTTCAGGCAAAGAAAAATATTAAGTTAGCAAATGTTTCTGTTCAATGTTCTAAAGTGAATGTAGATTGGTTAGATACGAAATTTGAAGAAGATGATGTCGATTATATCGTTTCTAAACCTCCTCAAATAAGTAAACGAAACACTGCAAAAAAACAAATAGAAAAAACGTATGATGAATTTTTCTATCAAGCAAGGTTTGTACTAAAAAAACAAGGAAGAATCGGGTTAATTATGCATCAAGTAGACCACATCTTACCATTTGCTCAAAAACATCAATTTCAAAAAGAACAAGTTTTATCAATATATGGAGGAAAACAAGAATTTAAATTGTTAATATTGAAGAAAAATGACTGATTGCGATATGTGTGGGAAAAAGGAAAGTGCTCAATTTGATGTAAAGATTGAAGGCACCATCATGAAAGTTTGTTCAACTTGTAAAGAATTTGGAACACCTATTCAAAAACCTACAAGTATGTTCAGAACAAAAAAAAGAGTGTTTCAAAATCCTGATGAAGAAAAAGAAATTGTTCAAGAATATTCCTCACTCATTAAAAGAGCTCGAGAAAAACAAAAATTAAGTATTGCTCAATTAGCTAGTGCAGTTCAAGAAAAGGAATCAGTAATTAGTAGTTTTGAATCAGGCAGCAGATCCCCAACATTAAAGACTGCGAAAAAATTAGAACGTAAATTAGGCATCAAACTTATTCAAAAAATCACTTCTGAAGGTGTTGAAATTGAAAAGAAAGAATTTAAACCTCTTACCATGGAAGAGAAAATTCTTGCAGCGCTTAAGAAAAAGCAGGAAGGTAACGATAAATAAACAGGGTATCGCCTGCAAATACTCGTTGAAAGTTTCTGTTATTATCCATAAGGAAAAGAATTCCTTCATGTAGTTGTATTTCATTAAGCACAAATCGATCAATAACAACATAACCAATAGATTCTGATTCAAGAAGCTCTTGAAATTGAGAGTATGAACGATAAAGAATAAAGGCTGAAAAATCTGCTTGATCATCACCTGAAAAGGTCTCCATTCCAGTCTGATAAGTCACAAATTCTACAAGATCTTCATGTACTAAAATAGATAAAGAATCATTATAAAAAATAGAATCCATACCTTGAATATATTCTCGGGAAGGTTCCATATCAACTACTGAGTTAACAAACCATACTGTTGAGAAAAGAAAAACGCAGACAATAAGGAAAAGAGAAAGTTGCCCGACAAATTCGTTAGAAAAAGAGTAAGTAAGTAATTTAAGAAAAAGAACTGCAGAGTATCCTGCCAAAATAACAATTCCCAGGAGTCGTAAAGGAAAATAGACAAACGAAATAAGAACAAAAGCTAGAAGGAAAAAATGCACTCGTTGAGAAGAAAGAAGATAATACACTAATCCAGCACCACCAAGGACAAGTAAAAATAAAGTAAATCCTGAAAGAGCTCCAAAAAAGCTAAACATAGTATCAGGTGATAAAGAAAAAAAACTTGAAGAAAAGAATGATTGCGGGAAAAAAAGGAAGAGAAGAACAGTTGAAATAGTGACAGGGAAAAAAAGACACCATACTTTTTTTCGCTCAACAAACTGAGAATAAAAGAAGAAGAGAATCGTAAGAATTAATCCCGAAATAAAATCTAATAAAAAGAGAAGAGTAAGGAAGGGAACTTGCCAAAATGACTTTTTAAGAAAGAAAAAAACTGAAGCAAGCGAAACAAGTAAAAGAATACTTGAAAGAGAAAGAGAAAGATGAG
This sequence comes from Candidatus Woesearchaeota archaeon, assembly GCA_007117735.1. Classification (GTDB taxonomy): domain Archaea; phylum Nanobdellota; class Nanobdellia; order Woesearchaeales; family SKGA01; genus SKGA01. The sequence goes on from SKGA01000047.1 coordinate 34,868, forward strand.
CATATAAAAACGCAGGAGTGAGAGAGACAACCACACCAGTAATAATCATTTTTAGATTAAAAGAATTATCAGTTTTTAACAATAAAAAAATAAAAAAGAGAGACAGCACTGCGAAGAGAATAGGGAGAAGAACAAGAACAAATGAAGAAGAATAAACATAAGAAAAGATATACTCGAAAAAAGAGGTTGGTGAAAAAACAGAATTATACAATCCATAGGTCTCCTCCGAAAATATTAAAGGATTACCTTGTAATACTCGAAGTTGTGGAAGAAGTGCAACTAATAAAACGAGTAGTGCGAAAATACTTATTTGTATGACTCGTTCTTGGGAAAAAGTTTTTGTTAACATTGTATTTCATAAAGTATTGCTTGCGATTCTAAAATTGGGTAAAAACATTCAAAAGACTCAAAAAAGAATTCTTCTTGGCCATATAATTCTCGAGTATAAAGACTTATATAAATATGTGTAATTCCATACCGCTCTACCACTTCAAGAATTCTACTAAGCGATTGTGATTGAAAAACTGTTCTCGCATCCTCAAATCGTTGTTGAGGCGTGTTTGCAAAAACAAATCGTTGATCAAAAAAGGTTTGTTGACTAGTTGAAAAAGAAAGAAAATGACCTTCTTGAATATGTGATAAAATAACCGCTTGATCTAGTGAAAGATTTTGTACAGCAAGTAATTCTTCTCGATCGATACCTTGAGGAGGTTCTACTGTGACAAGCTGAATAAGAAAGAAACTAATAGCGAAAAAAGATACTGTAATCAAAAAAGCATTCTTTGCCCAAGGCAGTGAGAAATAAGAGAAGAAAGAAAAAAGACGAGTAACACCATAACCACTGAGTAATAATAAGTTAATACTTACAAATGTTAAACCAGCATACAATGGCAATAAACCGATAAGAAGCGATGCTCCAGAAATAAAAGCAAAAGAAGTGAGTAAAAGAACATATCTATTTCTCTTGACAAACAAAACATCGTACATCCCATATAAGCCTAAAAATAGAGGAATAAAACCTAATGATTGGATAAGAAGAGGAAGAGATAAGCTCGTGAAAAAATCTGCGAGTAATTCTCGAGGAATACTATCCCAAATAAATTGTGTTCCTGAAAGAACAAGAAAGTTCTTGTAAATAATAAGATGATACCATAAGATAAACAATGAAGCAAAACCTATTGCTTCCAACTCTTCTTTACGTATTTGCATTCTTTCTAAAGCAAGTAAAACTAAATAGAGTATAAATCCTAAAATAACAATCAAAGAAAAAGGAGTAGTAAAAGTTGCAAGTATGAGAATAAACAAAAATTTAGTAAAATGACCTTTTTCAGAAATACGAGAGAAAGAAAATAAAAGTAAAAGATAGAGAAGAAAAAACAATTGCAGCTCTCCTGAAATAAGTGAGAAAGAACCTACAAGAAGAATAGTTGTTGAAGCGAGAAAGACAATGAAAATAGAAAGCCAATAACGACGATAAATTCTTTGTACAAAGAAAAAAAGAACAAGTAAAAATCCTGCGAACAAAAGTAAGGAGAGGAGTAAAACAACATAGGTAGAACTTATCAGTGAAATAATTGTTGCTAAATAAAAATAGAAGGGCGTGAAAGGATGGAATCTTCCTTGATAACTTAAGGTATCAAATAACAGAGGCACTCCTTGCGAAGAAATTTGATCTACTTGACGAAACGTAAAAAAATCATCAAAAGGAATAACATCTGCAGATGAAAAGAAAAAAGCATAAGAACCTAAAGAAAGAATAATTAAGAAAAATAAAAAAAAATATGCTGTTTTACGTTTCATAAAACAACACAACTAAAAACTACTTTTTATACCTTTACTTTTTTAGCGATAAAAAGATCAGGAACTACTTATTTTTTTCTTCGTGAAGAAGAACGTCGAGTAGAAGTTTTTTTGGTAGATTTCTTAGAAGACTTCTTAGCTGATTTCTTAGCAGTTTTTCGCGTAGACTTTTTAGCTGTTGCTTTCTTTGCAGACTTTTTAGTCGCCGCTTTCTTAGAAGACTTCTTAGTGGATTTCTTAGCTGATTTCTTAGCAGTTTTTTTTGCAGAAGTTTTTTTACTTCCTAAAAGAGCATCTAATTTCTTAGAAATTGCATCTTCTTGCTGTTCAATTTTTAGCTCTTCTGCCAGTACCTTTCGAGTAAGAGATTCAATATTTAAATCAACCCGTGCAATTCTTCTTTCAAGAAGAATGAGTACTCGAAGACTATAAACAATAGCTGCTAATGTACCTATAATAATACCTAAAATTACTGTATCTGCTGCCATAATTACTATGTCACCTCAATTTATATCTCTTATAGGCAACTTGGGAGTATTTAAATGTATCGACAGAAAAAAACAAAAAAAATCAAAAACTTTTTAAAGAGAAATACTACTGTAGTAGTGAGGGTAACCTTGGGTGATATAGCATGCTTAAGATGAAACAAATTAGCGAAACATATGATATGCGAGTCTTTACCGATGCAGGAGATTACTTTGGCGATGTAGAAGAATCCATTCTTACGCAAACAAAAATCTTTGGTTGGAAAGTTCGAGCAACAAAAAACTCTTTCTTAAATAAAGTACTCGGAAGTGCAAAAGGCGTAATTGTACCTCACCAATTAGTTAAATCAATTGGAGATATCATGATTATTTCTAAAACTGCAATTCCTTCATACAAACATGAAGATAACGAGTAAATAATTTATTTTTACCATTCAGTTAATTCTTGAATGGTCAATCCTTTTAATTTAGCTAATTCTAAAGAAATAACTCCATGTTTGGCAGTTAAAGGTATATCTTCCAATTGTAGAAAAAACCAATTCTCTCGATGAAAACGAACACCGATCCACGCTTCAGCTCCAAACGTATTGGCGAAATACTGTAATTCATTTAGTTCTTGTAAAGAAAGATATTTTTTTTGTGAAGAAGTCATTTTACATTCAATAGCAAGTCGTCTACCGTTCTTTCCAGCCAAAACGTCTGGACAAGGATACTGCTGAGAACCAGATCCTGCCGCGCGAAGAGTAGCCCATCCACGCTCCCAAAAAAAACGAACAAGTTCTCGCTCCGCATTACTTCCTTTTCGCTTATGAGACATACAAAAACTAGAGAAAACCTCATTTAAAAAGGTTCAGGTAAAATGTCCAGTGAAATGCGCAACATTTAAATAGATTAAGAATAAAATAAGCCTTATTAGGCGTTTAAAGCCAAAATAAAGGTGAAAATATGAAACACATTATACCCTTAGCTGCTATGGAACGAATTCTAAAAAATAGTGGTGCTCATCGAGTAAGTGAAGAAGCAAAAGTTGCATTATTACAAGTAATTGAAAATATCGCTATGGAAATTGGCGAAGAAGCAACAAAACTTTCTGCACATGCTGGACGAAAAACAGTAAAAGCTGAAGATATTCGACTAGCTGCTCGTTAGAACGTAATTTTTAAAAAATCATGTGCTAGACGTACAGCCGAGAACGCTCGTTTAGCATCTTGTTCTAATTCTTCTACATCTTTGTATCGTTGAGAGAAATGTGTTAATACTAATTCTTGAACATTGCTATCTCGTGCAAGTTGACCAACTTGATATGCAGTCATATGATAATGTTCATTTGCTTTCTCAACTAAATCATTCGTATACACTGCTTCACTGATTAAAAGAGTAGCATCTTTTGCTAAAAGAAAACATGCTGGACAAATCTTTGTATCAAAAATAAAAGAGAGTATAAACGGTTGTTTTTTACGAGTATGTTCTTCATGCCGATAAACAGTTCCTTCAAATTCAACATCTTTCCCTAAAGTAAGTTCACCTCGTAAAGGGCCAGGTAAATGGCTTAAACTATCCGGAGATTGTAACGCATAAGTAGTTCGTTCTTCTAATCGAAAACCTAGACAAGGAATTCCGTGATCTAAAAATTCTGCTTGAACAACAAAATCTTTATGTTCAAAAACAACGCCTGGAAATTCAACTTCTTGAACAGCAACAGGTAAAGAAAGATCAAATGCGCAAGATTGCATCATATGGGAAAAATATTCTTGAGACCCTGGCGGACCAATAATTCGGAGGGTTTTATCTTCAGATGCAAAATTATCTATTGTTTGAAGAAGACCAAGAAGACCAATAACATGATCTCCATGCCAGTGGCTAATAAAAATAGTTGAGATTTTTTGATGACTAATTCCTGCATGTAAAAGCTGTCGCTGAGTACCTTCTCCACAATCAAAAAGAAGTCCTTGACCGCGAAAATTCACAAAAATACTCTGGACATTTCGTTGTTTTGTTGGAACCATTCCTGATGTTCCAAGAAACGTTACTGAATTCATAACCAAGGAAAAGAAAGAAAAGTATTAAAACGTTTGGATAGTGGAACCTAAAAAAACTAAAGTTCCTTAAGAATAATTCCTTTATACTCTTCTTCAATAATAGTTAAAGCTTTTTTAGTAAATTCTCCATCATAAAGATAAAGACAAGGTAAATCGAACAGTTTAGCTTTTAAAAGTGCTGGAGCAACATCCCCTTCGTTAAGTTTTTTCTTATTTCGTGCATGCGCATAAAGTTGAAGAGGCCCTACAGCGGTGGGGAGAGAAATAATAAAGAAATACTCCCTATCTTTTCCTAACTGTTCTTGTTGCTGTACAGTTATAGAATTTGACTTAAAAAAACTAACAACAGAGTCATAAAAAGGAGTTGATTCGATATCTTCTGAAGAAAGCTGAGGAGAAGATAAGGTCACTTGTCTCTCTTGAACAGGCCGCTTCTCTTCAACGACATTCTGAGAAGAAACTTCTTCTTGAGACGGTTGTTCTTCTTGAACAGGCTGCTGCTCTCGAGGAGTTTGCTCAGGTTGAGGAGATTGTTGTGGTTCAGGTTGTTTTTTCTCACTAACTTGATCAATTACTCGCTGCTTAGCATCTTGTTCTGAAAGCAAAAAATACCTCCAGAAACGATATTCTCCTGCAGGAGTTTGCATCATAAAAGGTTTTGCAAAATCAGGAATATTTCGCAAACTTACACGAGTAAACAATTCTTCATCTGCTTCGTTAAAAATTTTTTCTTGAGAGAGACGATGAACTGTTTGTTGGTCTTTCTCATTCAAATATTCGATACACTTCTCTAATTGC
>SKGA01000018.1 GCA_007117735.1 Candidatus Woesearchaeota archaeon
ATATCTTGAAAAAGATATAGTATTTTTGCATGATCGCAAAAGCAACATGCAATAATCGTTGAAACAACGAGGTTTATAACAGTGATTCAAAGAGTCTCACAAACAGATTTAGTGCTCCAAGCAAGTCAGGAGCTCAAAGATAAAATTACAATGCCAGAGTGGGCTAAGTTAGTAAAAACTGGTTCTCACCGAGAAACACTACCAAAAAACCCTGACTGGTGGTACATCCGTGCTGCAAGTATGTTGCGAGTTATTAACACGCAAGGTCCTGTTGGTGTTGGTAAATTACGAGTTCGATACGGTGGACGAAAAAACCGTGGTGTTCGACCAGACGCATTTGCACTTGCAAGCGGTAAGGTTATTCGTGCAATTTTGCAAGAATTAGAAAAAGCTGAACTTATTAAACAAGGCCAAGTTGGTACTCATAAAGGTCGAGTAATCACTCCAAGTGGTGTTGCATTACTTGCAAAAGCTGCTAAGGAGGTTGCACAATGACCCGATACATTCATCCAGCAAAAAAAGCTCGATTAGCAAAGAAAGGTCGACAAACTCGATGGGCTCCGTTCTGGACTATTCCTAAAGTTTATGGTCCTAGTAAACGAATTCATCCTGGACGACACACTAGCGTAAAACGGTCGTGGAGACGACAGAATACAAAAGCATAGGTGAATGAAATGACCGAAATAACAAGAACATATACTATTCCTTTACGACGAAAGTATGCAAATACTCCTCGACATAAACGAACACATAAAGCAGTTCGAGTATTACGAGAATTTCTTGTACAGCACATGAAGTCTGAAGATGTGAAAATTGGTAAACACTTAAACGAACATCTTTGGCAAAATGGTATTCGAAATCCTCCTTCAAAAGTGACTGTTGTCGCAACAAAGGATAAAGATAATATTGTAAAAGTTGAACTTGAAGGTAAACAATACGTTGACTTTAAAGTAAAAGAGGTTACTAATAAGGATCAAACCTTTAAAGAGAAACTTCAAAGTAAAGTTGCTGCTGCAAAAGGTTCTTCTGATAAAGAAGAAACACCTGCAAAAGAAGAATCTTCTGATAAAGAAGAAAAGTCTTCTGAAAAGAAAGACGATTCTAAACAAGAAGAGAAACCTTCTAGCAAAAAAAGTTCAACAAAGAAGACGACTAAAAAAGCAGCTCCTGCTAAAGAAGAGTCTTCTAAAAAAGAAGAGTAATTTTTTTCTTCTTTGCAATTTTTTTCTCAAAAAGGGGCAAAGTTTGCCCTTTACTTTCTTTTCATAAATAACAAAAGTAGAACATACTAAATTTTTTGTTGCTAAGGGGAAAATAACAATTTTTATAAACTCTAGAGTAAATACATCTCTTACATATGGATACGCTTGAAGAGTTATGCGAACGACGAGTAAAAAAGCTACCTTCCTTGCCGCAAAATATCCCTTCTTTTGAACAATTTACGTACCAAATATTTCTTGATTTTAGTCTTGCTCAAAATAGCAAACAAGAAAAAATTTTTACCGAATTTAAAGATAAAAACATCCTCACTGATCCTGAAGAGTATTTTCCTTTTGAAATAGATCTCTCTTTCATCGCCCCTACTGCCAATATTTATACAAGGGGAAAATGTAATCTAAATAGAAATATGCAGTTACAACAAGCATTTCGATATAGTTCTTTGGCTAAACGAAGAAAACAAAAGCGTGCAACGTATGAAGTTGGAGGCATAATTCTTGGAGGAATAGTTACTCCTTTTCATCCAGTTCTCGGTTTAGGAACTGTAGGAGTATTTGCAAGCTTACTAACAAGAGAAGGCATCCTTTATAAAAAAGAAAAAGAAATTGTTGAACAGTTCAATAAAGGAATTTATCAAGCAAAAAAGATTGACACATACCTTAAAGAGATAAAAAGAAGATAATTCAAATCTCGATATATCGTTCTTTACCAACAACGCTTCTTCATTTAAAGATCGAACTTTTTAATCGAGATATTTCCTTTTGAAATAACAAACTCATAGTCTTCGCCGTCTTTTAATTCTGCTGCTTTACCAACAACTTCTGGAAGAAGGATTCGTGAGCCTCGAAAATCAAGAGTGGTGATTAAGCTTTGGTCTTCTTTATCTACTTGTTCTATTCCTGAAAGAATTTCTTGAGATTTTGAACCAAACTCTTCATCTACTAATTTCTTTGTTTCTTCATAACAATGTTTTGCAATCATATCAGCAACATCTAATCCAGTATACTCAGTAATACCTTGTAATCCTGGAGAAATATTTACTTCAAGAACCACAGGTCCCCGATGGCTTGGAAGAATATCTACACCACAAACATCTGCTTGTAATGCCTTTGCTGCTCGAACAGCAATTCGTTTTGTTTCATCATCAAGTTCAACAACTTCTCCTTTTCCACCAGCATGTAAATTCGCTCGTTTTTCTGAGCCACTTGCTTTTCGCTGGAATGCTGCAACAACTTTATCTTTGATAACAAATGCTCGAATATCTGTTCCTCCAGTTTCAATATACTCTTGAATAATAAACGGTTGCCGTAAGGAGGAAAGTGCGTCAAGAATGCTTGAAGCGCTTGGAAAACTCTCTGCAAACAAAACTCCTTTTCCTTGTGTTCCTTGTGGAAACTTCATAATAATAGGATAATTTAATCGCTCAAGAATACTTCTTGCTGCCTGAACGGTGGAAGCCATATACGTTGTTGGCATCGGAATATTTGCCCGTTGCAATTCTAGTTGTGTTAATAATTTATCATGTGCGACGGTAAACGCTTGATCACCGATAGGTAAGTAAGTCGTTTTTGGTTGAAGAACAGTTAATGATTGAAGGATATTTGCGTATCGAAAACTTCCCTTTGCAATAATACAATCATACGTATCTAAGTGTTCCCCTTTGTATAAAATTTCTGCTTTTTTTCCTGAGAAAGAAATTTCTAAGTAACGAACATCAAGCATGTCAACTTCGTCAAAATAGTTTTTCATTCGTTCAGCAGTCCACTGACTACTCTTACTCCCCAAACTAATTATTGCTGCTTTCATTGTCCTCTCCCTCATAAGATTTATCTGGATCGATTAAGAATCCTTTTTCTAAAATATTTTGACCAATAAGAACTGGATATTTCATGTGTGTTCGGTCAGCTAAGGTGAATAATTCGTCATACTTATGTTCTCCAAGAGCAATACCTACGGTAATTAAATCTCGAGTTACGGTTCCGTGAGCGTTTCGAACAGTTCGTCGACCAACCACTGGACCCAAGCCAAGAAACTCTGCTAATGATTCATCAATTGAACTTTTTGTTGCACCACTATCAATTCGTGCAAGGACTTCTTTTTTTTCTCCATTACGACCAAACACTGTTATTGGTTCAACAAAACCAACTACTATTCTGTCTTTGTAAATCACATCACCAGCTTTTACCATTTTTTAATAATTCCTCGAAAATAAAACTTTATATGCAGCTTTTTTTCCACATTTAATGCAACAATCTGTAGAAGAAACACTATCTCCATCAAGTGGTCGGCAACGAGTAGTTACTCCACCAGTTTCTTGTTTAATAAGTTCTTCACATGCTTCCTCCCCGCAGTGAGGTGCGAGAGCATACTTGTTTTCTTGTGTTGTTGCTTGCACTAATTCGTCATACGTGCTTACGTTTGCATGCGCGTCTTGCATTGCTTGTTTTGCTTTCTCAAATAATTCTTTTTGAATAATTTCTAACTGCGACAATACCATTTGAGAAACATCTGAGAATGAAACGATGAGTTGTTCTCCCGTGTTTCGTTTTGCAAGAATAAGTTGTTCTTTTTCTAAATCTCGCGGACCAAGTTCAACACGAAGAGGAACTCCTTGTAGTTCCCAATGATTGTATTTAAATCCTGGAGAATAGCCTTCTCGAGTATCAATATGCACTCGAATTCCTGCGTTGAGAAGTTCTTGTGCGAACGTTTCTGCTTGGTTGAGAACTCGTTGTTTATCCTCAGGATATTTTTTATTAAA
>SKGA01000011.1 GCA_007117735.1 Candidatus Woesearchaeota archaeon
AGATTTTGATATGTGTCGACGAATGCTTCTGGCACAAACATATGCGCATCCTCGATACCGAGAATGTCGAATGACTTATGGTTCTGAATTAGCAGAAGAAATTGTTGCAGCACAACAAGAGCGAATGCAACGACGAGAAGCAGTTGCTTCACGAGTACTGCCTGAGAATACTATTGCGCTTTCTCGATTAAATCAAACTGAAAGAACTCAGTTACGAGCATACGTTCAAGAAGTAGGAGAGAATATTTCTTCACCACGAGACTTTGGTTTACACGTTGCTTATCTTGCAAGTGAAAATGATCGAATCCGAGAAATTCATGTTGATCGAGAAGAAGTTCGAATTCAGCATCAAGTACGAGAACGATTTTTAGGAATTATTCCTTTCTCTCGAGTTGTAGAAACACGATTTGATGGTGAGCGAATTGAAGAATCTGCTCGACCATGGTTCTCGTTCTTAACTCGAAGCGAATCTCGTGAAGCGATTCATGAACAAGCATTACGTCTCGGTCAAACACGACGACAATTAGAAACTGTTGATTGTGAATTCTTAGAAGCACAAGGAGAACGTTGTGAAGACCTTGATCAAGCACTTACTGTTTTAGAGTAAGTGATTTTTTTTATTTATATTATTTTTTGAAACAGAATTAATTTTTTCTCTAAGCGATGAGTGAGATGGGTAACAAAAAATTCTGTCTCTTCATCAACATATATTAATGTTAGGGTATTATCTGTAGGTGGAAGAAGAGCAGTATCTTCAGGACCTGCAAAACACACTTCACTTTCTTTTTTAAGAACATACACTGCCATGATGCCTTCTTGTAATGGTTTTCGAAGAAGAAAATCTCCTTTTTCAAACTGTAATCCTTCCCATTCTCCTTCAGGTTTTGCACCTGTTAGTTCAACAAGAAATGATTGGATAAGTTCATCAGAAAAAAGAGTTGTTGGTTTAAGAACGGAGTATTTATGACTCATCAAAACATCTTGGTGTTCTTGTATGTTAATTTTTAATTGCTCTTTACCCTCGGGTGTGAGAAACTCTTGTAAACTAATCTGACCGTTCTCTTGAAAATGCTCTTTAAGTTTATCAAGCATAGGAAGATATTCTTTATTAAGCATGATGGAACCACCCTCCTATTGCAATACGTTGCTCATCACAGGTTACTTCTCGCACTTCATGAAAAGATTTATCACTTACGGTAAACAGCACGAGACGATTTGGTTTTGGAGCAATAGTGATTTTATTTTCTCGAGTAGGGACCTTCTCTTTACTCTGATATAAACATAATTCTCCACCGCTTGAAACTTCGCTCAAATAAAGAATAAACGCGACTGCACGACCTTCTAATTGATCATCGTGACATAATAGATAATTACTATCTGCATAAATACTTCCTTGTGCATCAACTTGTTCACCTAAAGGGATGTTGGTGAGTTTTTGAACAAATTCTTTTAGTTCAGTGGAGAGAAAGGAGTGTAATTCTTTGAGTGAAGGAATAGAACTAATATCGTTTGTTTGATAGAAATGAAACAGATCAGCATATTTTTCAAAGAATTGTTCTTCTAATAATTGCTGAGCAAACCTGATGAGTTGCTCTTCTTCAAGAAAATTATCGATACTGATATGAGGAAAAGGACTTGCTTGAGCGTATTGCTCTTGTAACTCCTCAGGATTATTGTTTTGAATCATTAAGTCTTGATAATCAAGGATGGTTTATATATCTTTTCTTAGGTTGAGGAGTTTTTTTTTAGTTGATACTTGGTTTTTCTTTACGATACTTTTAAAAATAATAATTTTCTTTATTTTTTTATGAATACAAGAAAACTATTCTTATTAAGTACGCTTTTCGTTTTTCTTCTTTTAGCGGGATGTGGTACTGTTGAATTTGAACAACAACTCTACAGAGATGGAACTTTTGATTTTACTATGAGAGTAACTTCTTCTAATGATATGTTTATCTCTCTACTTCAAGAAGGTATTGATATGGAAAATGCCTCTGTTACTGAATTAGATAATGGTTTTGAATATCGATTTGAAGGATTGACCTTAGATGATGAATTTGAAGGTAATATCGCTCAAGCATGGACTATTGAACGGTCATATTCTTTCCCACACCAATATATTACTATTCGCTTCTCAACAGACGTTCTTGACACTGATGAAGAGGATGATATGTTTGGTATGATGACACCTGAATTATTATATACTATTAATCCATTTGGAAGAATTACTGAAACTAACGGTGTATTAAGTAGTGATTCTAGCAAAGTAACCTTTGATCTTGGTCGAGCAGAAGATTATCATGTAACCTTTAGACATTTGTGTCTTTTCCGATCACTTTGTTCAAGAGATATTCAAGAACAAGAAGCAACCGAACCTCTTGACTTTGATTTAGGAGTTGAGGAATCTGCTGAACTTGATCCTTTCGGTGATGAGGACTTCTTTGGTGGCGATTTTGCTTTTGAAATGAATTAATTTTTTAGAAATGCTTTTTTGCATTTCTTTTTTTTACACATAGATTTCTTTAGCAAGATCTTTACTTGCCATTACTTTTCCAGAAGACGTCATAATCTAGTAGATGGTTAACGAGAGCTAATAAAAGAAAGATTTATATATTAACATCATATTAATATAATCTTAAGGTAATATTATGGTAAAAGCAATTATAACCATTGAAGAAAAAACTAATAGAGTGCTTAATATTATTAAAGCAAAGTTTGGTTTGAAAGATAAAAGTGCGGCTATAAATCTGATGGCTGAACAGTATTCAGAAGAACTTCTTGAGCCGCAACTTAGACCTGAATATGCTGATAAGCTTGCAACTATTGAAAAAGAGAAAGGACTTCGTTTCAAAAACGTTGATGAATTGAGAGCACACATAGACAATGCGTGAATTTGAAATTAAGCCAGGATTGCATAAAAAGCTTATTAAATTGTCTAAGAAGGATAAGGTTAAGTTTGAAGCTGTGATGAAGAAAATTGAAGAAGTTGTAAGTTCTGATGATGTCGAACATTATAAAAATCTTCGTAATATCATGAAAGATTTTAAACGAGTTCATATAGGTCATTTTGTTTTAGTGTTTAGTTATGATAAAGCTAATGATTTTGTTTCATTTCAAGATTATGATCATCATGATAAAATCTATTTCTAGCTCGGTTACACATAGATTTCTTTAGCAAGATCTTTACTTGCCATTACTTTTCCAGAAGACGTCATAATAATAGCACTTATTTTTGTCCGTTCTAACAGATCAATCGCTTGTTCTTCAGAACTCACACAAAGAGAGGTGGCAAGACTATCTGCAAGCCATGCTTCTTTTGCAACCACATACACTGCAAGCATTTCTTGTTGTGAAGCTCCTTTTTTAGGATCGATTAAATGATTATTTTTCCCCCACTGACGACGATTTGAAGAACTTCCTGCAATCGCTTTATTCGCACCATCAATTTGTGCAATGATTTTTGTAGGTTCAAGAGGATGTTCTAAACCGATAGGAACTTTTTGAGAATTTCTTGTTAAAATATCTCCGCCTGCATCAAGATAAAATGTTTTGACTCCTTCTTTCTCTAAGGCTTGTGCGAGTTGGTCAAGAGCAAACCCTTTTCCAATACCTCCAAAGTCCACTTCTTGAAAGAGTTTTACTTGATTCTCTTTGAGTTGAAATCGTTTCTTTTTTGAAGAGGGGAAGAGTTTTTTTACCCAAGAAACTTTTTTTTCAGTAAATGAGTACTCTTCATCATACCCTAACCTGTCAAGATCTTTTTTTACGGTGATATCAAACGCACCGTTTGTCAACTCAAAGACTTCTTGAGCTTTAGTGAAGAGCTCTTGCATGCGAGGAGAAATAGTCTGCCAAACGTTTAAGTGTTTATTTAATCCGTGAAGCGTACCGCCAACTTTAAAGCGAGAGAACTC
>SKGA01000017.1 GCA_007117735.1 Candidatus Woesearchaeota archaeon
AACACCTATTGGATTACGAAGTATGGTTAGTTGGGGTTAGGTGTTAGATATTATTAGGGTTTATTTTCTGATTATCGGAAATATTTCGGATTTTTCGAGGGAGGCTATTTTAAGGTTTTTTTTGTTTTTAGATTTAATGTCTGCTGTTCTTGAGAAGATGAAGGAGAAGATGAACTTGCAAGGTTTAAGTCCAAAAACCAGAAAAAATTATCTTTACCATGTCAAGCGATTCTTGCAGTATTTGGAGAAGAATTCTTTTAAGATAAGTTCTACACCTGTTAAACGATATTTTTTAGGTTTGGTTGAGGTGTATGATGTCAATACAGTGCGACAAATTCGTGCAGCGTTATCGTATTTCTTTAAAGTCGAAGGTATTTCTCTTTTTATTGAGGATATTCCTAGTCCTAAGCGAAAAAAACTTTTACCAAAAGTTGTTGCTAGGGAAGAACTTCAGGAAATTATTAAGAGGATAAAAAATCTTAAACATAAACTTATTATTGTCTTATTATACTCTTCTGGTTTACGCGTTTCTGAAGTTGTTTCTTTACGACGTACTGATATTAATGTGCAAAATAATTCTATTCTTATTTCTCAAGGGAAAGGAAAGAAAGATCGCTATACTCTTCTTTCAAAGAAAGCAAAAGTATTACTTACGCAGTATTTGTGCGAAACTACGTTTTCATCACCGTATTTATTTGAAGGAAGAAAAGGGAAATACGCTGTCAAGTCTGTTCAAGAAATTCTTAAGAAGGCTTCGACTCGTCACCTTACTCCTCACATGCTTCGACATTCTTTTGCTACGCATTTACTTGAGGATGGGGTTGATATTCGTTTTATTCAAAAGCTTCTTGGTCATAGTAAACTTGAAACAACTTCTATTTATACTCATGTTGCTTCAAGAGATTTTTTGAAGATAAAAAGTCCTTTTGATTGATAAGGGTTTATTTGTGATTTTTTTTCTTTGTTTAATTCACACTTTACGTAGATTTATAAATGACTGTGCATTTTCTAAGCACATCCAACCGCGTGTTGGAAAAACATATAGGTGAAATACAAATGGTAGTACATATTACTGAAGAAAATTTTGAAAAAGAAGTACAACAAGAATCTCTTCCTGTTCTTTTAGATTTTTGGGCTCCTTGGTGTGGTCCTTGTCAAATGATGGGTCCTGTTTTTGAAGAGCTTGCAAAAGACTATGAAGGAACATTAAAATTTGCAAAACTGAACACTGAAGATCATCCTACTCTTGCAGGTCAGTTTGGCATTCAAGGTATTCCTAGTTTATTATTCTTAAAAGATGGAAAAGAAGTAAATCGAATTGTTGGTTTTGCTCCTAAGGATGCTCTAAAACAAAAAATTGATGCAGTTTTACAAGAGATGTAAAAATGGGAACGTATGATGTAATTATTATTGGTGGCGGTCCTGCTGGTTTTAGTGCTGGTGTGTATACTGCACGTGCAAACTTAAAGACGTTAATGTTTGAGGGTGAGCAACCAGGAGGCCAACTTACGACAACAACTGATGTTGAAAACTTTGTAGGTTTTCCTGAAGGTATTATGGGTCCTGAACTTATGAACCGGATGCGAGAACAAGCAAAACGTTTTGGCGTTGATGATCGTTTTGAAATCGTCACCGCTGTCGATCTTTCTTCTCAGCCGTATAAAGTTACTACTGCAAGTGGTGATTACTTTACAAAAACAGTAATTATTGCTACTGGTGCAAGTGCAAAATATCTTGGTCTTGAGAATGAACGACGTTTACAAGGTCGAGGAGTAACTGCTTGTGCTACTTGTGATGGTTTCTTTTACAAAGATAAAGAAGTAGTTGTTATTGGTGGCGGGGACAGTGCGATGGAGGAAGCGTTATTCCTTACCAAATTCGCAACAAAAGTTACTATTATTAACCGAAGTAAACGATTTCGAGCAAGTCCTATCATGTTTGATCGCGCAAACGACCATCCAAAAATTACTATTCTCAAAAACAAAAAAACTGTTGATGTTTTAGGTGAAGATAAAGTTACTGGTGTTCGTTTAGAAGATGCGCAAACTGGTGAGCAAGAAGATTATCCTTGTGATGGAATGTTCCTTGCGATTGGTCATAAACCAAATACAGGATTATTTGCTGATGTTCTTGATATGAACGAAGTTGGTTACTTACTTACTAAGCCTGACAGTACTGCAACAAACCTTCCAGGAGTTTTTGCTGCTGGAGATGTTCAAGATGCAAAATATCGTCAAGCGATCACTGCTGCAGGAACTGGTTGCATGGCTGCACTTGAAGCTCAACATTTTATAGAGAATATGGATTCTTAAGGTGTAGGACTTATGGCTCTTTCCTTCGCATGTAACCACATTGACTTTAAAGACTTACTCACCTGTAGTTTTGATCTTAACAAGACGGAGTATATGTTATTTCGTTTTTTACTTGATCAAGAAGAAAGTCTTTCTGTTCAACAGATTGGCGAGTTAACTTCTCGAGATAGAACTACTGTTCAAAAAGCGATGAAACAACTCCTTGCTCAAGACTTAGTTCACAAACATCAAGTTAATTTAGAGCAAGGTGGTTATGCTTTTGTGTATGCAATTAAAGATAAGGCTGTTGTCAAACAGAAGATGCTTTCAATTGTTAAGCAGTGGTATGAGCAAGTTGTTGAAGAAATAACTAAGTGGTAGTAACATTTATATATTTCTTTTTTCTTCTTTTTTTTATGTTTCGATTCGATCCTTTTCTTAAACAACAGTTTTCTCTGCCTAATGAGTCTTATTTGCCTCTTCACGCTTCATTTGAAGACTATCGACCATGGGTTTCAAACGCAGTTCTTTTTCCAGAAAAATTAATTCAAGTTCATAAATATATTTCGGGATCTCGAGTATCTTCACATTCTTTAGAACAGTATCGGAGTACGTATCTTCGCTCGTTTTTACAAGCTGTTCGTACACATAGAGATGCTCATTCAACTTCTATTTCTCAAAAACCTCTTGTTGGAGTTCATGTGTTTTTCCCATCCTTAGTTCATACGCATTTGCATGGTTCTTTAACTGATTATTTATCTTCCTTGTCTCAGTTGTTTTCTTCACGAACAGATCCTCTTGTTCTTGCCGATACTCCTGAGCAATATACTTTGGTAAGTAGTCACCTTTTAGAGCGAGGAGTTATTGACGATGTTGTGTTTACTCAATCTAACAAGGGGTATCTTTTAGATGGTGAGAAAAATTATTCTCCTTTAGCAGCTTTTGGAGGTTATGAGTCGCTTTGTTTTTCTCAATTCCTTTCCTCTCAGCAAGGATCTGTTTCTCTTAAGAAAGAATTTATTTTTGATGTTAATTCTGAAAATAATCTATTTTTTCCTTATCGCTAATTAGTTTTTAATAGAAAAAATAGAAGGTGCCTTGTAGTGACGGTTAGAGGGGAGGGGTGGTTGTAGAATTTGTTACTACAAGGCCTTCTATAGGTAAGTATTATGTAGATGCGACTCTACATTTGGGGGGGTTTGCGTAATTCTTGGAGCCACATAAGCCCGATACGCATCATATTTTTGTTGAATTTCTCAGATAACTTGTACGTCTTTTTGTATAAATCGTAGTCGATCAGGCCCATTGTTTTCATGGGTGTGAGGATTCGATCGTAAAACTGACGTTTATTATATGAGATTTTCACCTTCTTTTTCTGCCGGAAAGGCGTTTGGGTTACAGTTTCTATTTCATAACCATCGTGCAACGTGGTTGCGAACATACTCATCTCTGTTTTCCCGATTTCTCCTCCTTTTGCTTTGATATCCTCAATCAGTAGCCGAGCTACTTCAACTTGCTGAGTCGTTGCAAATAGAATATCATAGATATTCTC
>SKGA01000014.1 GCA_007117735.1 Candidatus Woesearchaeota archaeon
ACTACTTGTAGTGGAAATAAGAACCGCCGCCGCAATAGCCGCAACAAGAATCATCGCAATAAAAATGATGAGTGTTCCCATACCCATTTCTGCTTTTTTTGAAAGACCTTTCGTCATTCAACCACCTCACAATTTATTTTTTAAAATGAAGCAAATTTTTGCTTATTTTTTCATTTTTAAGTGAACAATTTGTACACTTATTTCATCTAATTAAATAAAAAGTATATAAATCTTTATCTTAACTGAAGAATAGTTATTTTCTGAAATATGCATCAGTACGAGTAAAAGAACAAAGCAAAAAACAAAACTAAAAAAATAAAAAAATAAAAAATACGAAAATTTATAAATAATAAGTCTTCCAATTAAAGAAAAAGAGGATAAAACATGTTAAAAAAAAGAGTGAGTGCACACGTTTTAGAAGGTATCGTTCTTGTATTGATGCTATTTTTTGGAGTTGTAGTAACATATATTTTTGTGACTGCAGTTAATTTAACTGAACCAAGTCCCTATATTGTATTAATGATCATTATGCTACTACAAATTATTGCAATTCTAGGATTGACATTTGTTGTACTAAAAGTTTGGGAACAACACGTAATTGAAGGACACGAACATAAAGTTAACAAACAATCAAAGAAAAAAATAACAAAGAGTAACAAAAAATGAAACAGAAAAAAGCAGTAGTAGGAATAGGTACTTTAATTATTTTTGTTGCTACTATTGTAGTAAGTATGATTGCAGCAGGAGTACTTATTCAAAGTACAGGTCTCCTTCAAGAGCGAGCGCTAAATGTAGAAGAATCTGCTCGAGAAAGACTCACTGCAGGAGTTGAAGCGTTTAATGTATACGCTGTTGGAAATACATCAACAGAAAGAATTACAGGATTAGAATTTAATGTGCGACTCAGATCAGGTAGCGGTCCAGTACAGTTACAGACAGTCGGTTTATCAGTAGATAGCCCTCGAGGAAATATTGCTGCAAATCTCAACAGTTCAAAATCTAATGAAGACTGTACCTTTGATAATCTCATACCTAACGAAGAATTCTGCTACATAAATAGATTCGGTGGAGAAGGATCAATTATCCAACCAGGAGATTTATTCATTATACGAATAGCGTTTAATGAAACAACACAACTCCCTACTTTTACAAACTTCGACGTTATTTTTACACCAAGAACAGGAGGAATAGAAAGTTTACAATTACGAACACCCGAACTTGTTCTTCTCAATAGAATCAGGTTACGATAATGGCATTAAATAAATCGCTTATTGATAAACTTAAAGCTAAATTTAAAAAACCTAAAGAAGAGGCTGCGATGCTGCCTCCTGTAGAAGAACAAACGCCTTCGGCTGAAACTAGCGAATCGCCTGCACAAGAAGATGAAACAAAGGAAAAATTAGATACTGAAGAGAAAAAAGCGATTGAAAAAGAATTGCTTGATATGATCTTAGTAAAATTAGGGTCTATAGGCGAAGGAGTTCAAAAAGATATTACTGAATTAAACAACCGAATCACAGTTCTTGAAACAAAAAATTCAGGAGATGAATTTAAGCAATTGTTTGACAAAATAGAAAAAGTTGAACAAACACTACAAAGTTTTAGTTCTATTTATGAACTGATAAGTGCGCAGTACAATCCATTTTTACAACAAAAAATAAAAGATACAAAAGAAGAAATAGACAAAGGCATTGAAGAAACAAAAAAATTAAAATCAAAAATCCTTCCTGAGAAAAAACCTGAAACTCCAAAGAAACAAGAAGAATCGATAAACAAAGAAAGTAAAAAAGAAAAAACATCTTCAAAGAAAATAGTATCTAAGAAAAAACCTTCTACCAAGAAAGTAGTTAAGAAGAAGGTTGGTAAAAAGTCTGCGAAAAAAGTTTCTGCTAAAACAATTGCTAAGAAGTCCTCAAAAAAATCTTCAAAGAAGGTAGTTAAAAAATCTTCTTCTAAGAAGGCAGCTAAGAAGTCTTCTTCATCAAAATCTCGTTCTGATTCTGTTTCTTCTGCGAAAAAAGTTTCAAAAAAAGTAGCGAAAAAGAATACAAAAAAAGCTCCAAAGAAAAAAGCAAACAAAAAAAAGACCACAACAAAAAAGAAAACCCCTAAGAAAAAAACAACAAAAAAAGTAGCGAAAAAGAATACAAAAAAAGCAACTAAGAAAACAACAAAAGCTAAAAAAACAACTTCAAAGAAATCATCTAAAAAGAAAACTCTCAAAAAAACCATAAAAAAAGTAGCAAAGAAAAAGACAACAAAAAAAGTAGCGAAAAAGAGTACAAAAAAAGCAACTAAGAAAAAAATAACAAAAAAGAAAACCACAAAAAAAACTCCAAAGAAAAAAACAAGCAAAAAAAAGACTGCAACAAAAAAAGCTACCAAAAAAACAAAGAAATCGTCTAGAAAGAAAAGAAGATAAAAAAATTACTGTTCACGAAGTAAAGAAGAAAGCTTAACAGCAAGTAACAAACCGCCAGCTCCCAAGAACAAAATTGAGAAAAAGCTGACAAACAACATGATTCTCAGATTCCTTTTTGAACGTTGACGGAACGAATAAACAACCAATACAATAAGACAAAGTAAACCCATAAGAAACAAGAAAAGAAACACAGAAGTCAACCATTCATATTGCGTAAGATAAAGATAGGCTAAAAGAAATTTTACTATTTCAATAAAAGACAAAATAAAACCAATACGTAATAAATTCATGTAATTTCACCAAATAGATACTATAAAGATAAACTTAATCAATAATAAGTTTTATATAATACTTCTTATTAAAAATACAACGGAGGTGGGAAAATAAATGGGATTTGGAACGTTAGCAGCAAACATTATCGTTTTTATTGCAATTCTTATGCTAGCAAGTGGTCTTATCATTGTGATGAATGTATACGTACAAGAAACAAGAGAATCATTAACAGATCAAAAAAACCGCCTTGTAGAAGAAATTAGAACAGATATCACCATACAGTCAGTGCATTATAATAATTCTGAAATCACCCTATACGTAATCAACAGTGGAAAAACAAATTTACCACTTACAACAATAGATATATTTTTAGAAGGTAGAAGAGTTCCTCGAAATGAAAGAACAATAGAAATAGAACCAGATACACTTATAGGATCTGCAAACAGTTGGGATCCTCGAGAAATAATTAAAGTTACTATTAATGAAGAAATTACAACAACAACACTCATACGAATTAGTGCAGATAATGGCGCAGTGGATCAAGATATAATTTCAATCTAAAAATGGTATATAAAATCGAACTGCGAGGAGATGAACTACACACCAAACTAGGAGGAGGAATACCCAAAAATAGCCTCATGCTTATCGAAGGAAAAAATGGTATGGGAAAAAGCGTTCTTTCACAAAGATTCATCTATGGCCTTATAAAAAATAATCAAACAGTAACCTATATTAGTACAGAACTTACTGTCTCAAGTTTTATGAACCAAATGGAAAGCCTTAGTTATGATATAAAAGAAGCATTTCTTAAACAAGACCTTAAATTCATATCACTTTTTCCAGCAATAGCAGAAGTCCATTTTAAAAAAAATCTTATTGAGGAATTACTCGAGGCAGAAGAGATTTTTAATTCGGAAGTAATTGTTCTAGATACCTTAGGAGAATTCATATTACAAGAAGGACTAACACTGAAAGAAATATATCAACTAGTAAGTTTCTTTAACAAATTAACAAGTCAAGGAAAAACAGTTATTATCAGTATGGATCCTGATGCAATCGATCACCACATTCTTCAAACATTCAAAAAAGTATCAAACGTATATATTCTATTAGAAACAAAAGAACAATATGGAAATATACTTAACCTTATTAGAATAGTTCGATACAGTGGAGCTCGAGACGATGTTGAAAAAGATATGGCATTCAAAGTTCGAGCAGGAATAGGAATTGTCTTGGAGTTAGCAAGTTAAAATGCCAGATGAAGAAAGACCAAAAACAAAGACACTTGATGAGGCGGAAAAAAAATTTTCACACGTTAGAGAATACCTCGTAAAATTACAAGAAAGAAAAATTCCTCAACCAGATTTCTATGAAGATATCGATAGAAGTTTTGGTTCTGTAAAAGAACCTAATCTGATTTATGCAGTAGGAGATCCTATTTTTATTCATATCTATAAAGGTGAAAGCGGAGAAATAGAATATAATGTTATTGAAACAAGATTAGAAGAAGATGAACAAGAACTGTATGATAAAGTTATGGATCGATTAGTTGACCTTGCTTATCTTGAAGAAGTACCACCACAAGTAAATAAAATAGGAAAAGTACTCATCACTCTTCTTGATAAAGCAGTTATTATAGGAAAAAAAGATAGAAGTTTTCTAAATCCAAGAATAAACATTACACAAGAACAATACGACAAAATAAAATATTATCTCTTACGAAACAGAGTAGGATATGGAAAATTAGAACCATTGTTTTATGATCCTCATCTAGAAGATATCCACTGTACAGGTATTGGACAAGTAACAACAATTCATAAAATTTTTGGACTAGTTCACACCAATATTATTTTTGATAAAGATCAAAGCTTAGATAAATATATTGTTGATGTAACTGAGAGAGTAGAACGACCAGCAAGCGATGCAAAAAGTGTAGTAGATGCAATCATGCCAGATGGATCTCGAGGAAACTTCATTTATGGACGAGATATTAGTCTTGAAGGAAGTAGCTTCACTGTACGTAAATTCGCAGCAGACCCTATTAGTATAACTCAACTTATTAACTGGGGAACGGTAAGTTGCGAGCTAGCAGCATACCTTTGGATCGCATTAGAAAATGGAATGAATTTATTTGTTTGCGGAGAAACAGCTTCAGGAAAAACAACCCTACTCAATGCAATTGCAGCGTTTATCAAACCAGACGATAAAGTTTTTACCGTAGAAAACACTCCAGAAGTAACCATGCCGCATGACGTGTGGCAGCATTTAGTAACAAGAGAATCAGGAAAAGATTCAGATGTAACTTATTTAGATCTATTAATCGCGGCTCTTCGAAGCCGACCAAACTATATCATTGTAGGGGAAATTCGAGGAGAAGAAGGAAATATTGCATTTCAAGCAATGCAAACAGGACACCCTGTAATGAGTACCTTTCACGCAGGAAACGTACAAACAATGATTCAACGTATCACAGGACACCCTATTAACGTACCTATTACGTTTGTTGACAACCTTAATCTCTGCCTTATTCAGCAAGCAGTACATCGAGATGGAAAGTTTATCCGACGATGCCTTTCATTAAGCGAATTAGAAAGATATTACGCTCCTGAAGATAAAATTATCACTCGAGAAGTATTTACTTGGAACTCAATTCATGACACTCACTTATTTAGAGGGTTATTTAACTCATACATTTTAGAGCAGAAGATTGCAAAAATTCTTGGGTATAAAGACCCAAGACTTATCTATAATGAAATGGATATTCGAACAAAAATTCTTGAACGAATGATTGAAGAAGAAATATTTGATTACAACGAAGTATGGGAAGTTATTAAAGCATATCACTACAAAGGAGCAAAAGGACTGCCATTCAAATTATAAACGATGAGAATAAATTTTGAAAAAATAAACACTATCTGTATCGTTGCAGGATACAAAGGAGCAATAGATTTCTTGATCAAATTTGTTCTTCCAGTCATGGGTAGCGTTATTCTTATCAGTTTACTTATAGGATTTATTGGAGACCCCATACCAGGATACATGGGAATTCTTATTTTTGTTATAGGAGCAGTATTTGTTTTTGGTTATCCTTTAATGGAATATAATTCCATCAAACAAAATATTAATAACCACTTACATTACTTTATCACCTATTCGGGAACGATCTCCACCATGAAGATTAATAGGCTACTCTTCTTTAGAAAAATAAGTGAAAAAACAATTTTTGGAAAAATAAGTGATGTATTTCAAAGAATTCTTTACATGTCAAAACGATGGAATTTAGGTTACGCCCCTAGTTGCCGAATAATGGTTCGAAGAACACCAAGTGCTGCATTAGCAGACTTTCTTGATCGACTTGCTATCGTTATGGATTTTGGACAAGACTTGGAAGTATTTCTTTATGATGAGCAGAAAGCAGTTCTTGACGATTATCAAGTAGAATACACAAAAAGTCTTGAAACTATAAAAATGTTACAAGAATTGTTTATTGCAGTCACTGTAAGTTTTTCATTTTTATTAGGTATTCTTCTTCTCGCGCCATTATTATTAGAAGTTAGAGTGGAGGATGTTTTACTGTTTGCAATTTTAGGATTGTTTGTTATTGATGCAGGACTGATTTTTGCAATTAACTCATTCATTCCTAAAGATAGGCTTGCCGCAGAATTTGATAAGAAAAATCTCGCACAACAAAAAATTAGACTATACTTTTTTATCACACTAGGAATAAGTGCATTATTAATTCCACTCCTTCTTATATTCACAGGATTAAATGTAGTTGTGGCAATAGCAATAGGATTACTACCCTTAGCATACCCCGCACTTCTTGCAAATCAAGAAGAAGAACGAATAAACAAACGAGACAAACAATTTCCTGTCTACTCTCGAGTACTGGGATCAGCAATTCAAGTAAGAAATGGAGGAGTAGTTAGTGCATTACAAAGTACACAATCACACGATTTCGGAGTACTGAACGATATGAGCGTCTCATTATATCGAAGGCTTCGATTAGGAAGTGACAAGTTCAAATCATGGTATTTATTTGCAGTAGATTGTGGAAGTAATCTGATTGCAAATTTCTCAAAAATTTTTAATGAATCAATTTATCTTGGAGGAAATGCAGAGAAAGTAGGAGAAATTGTAAGTAAAAATATGACTCGACTTCTCAGTCTTCGAAAACTTCGACAACAAATAGCAGGAGGACTCCGAGGAGCATTTTACGGAAGTGTCATAGGTCTGGTATCCGTAGTGTATATTAGTGCACGAGTAAGTCAGGCACTCATCGATTTATTTAGTGCGCCAGAAGATAATCAAGAAATAGCAGAGTTCATCCAAGGAATCGTACCTGATGCAGCAGGAGTAAACTTCGAACTAGTACTTATATACATCGCACTTCTCATCATCGTACAAGCGATCACTAGTGCAGTAATTATGAAAATTGTAGATGGAGGGCTTATTTATGGCGCATTGCTTGATTTTATTATGCTCGTTTGGATAGGGGCAGCTCTTAGCCTAGTCCTACCACCGTTAGTTGACACCGTTTTACCAGATTTTAGTGGAATTTGGGATACGTAGATAACAATATTTATATAATAAGAATATGTTTTAAAAATAGGTGAATTTACATGACAGATGTATCAAAAGATGAACAAATTGGAATCCATAAAGGATCGTTAAGTACATTACTTAAAGAACGAGATGAACTCGCACGAATTCTTAATATTGTAGAACAACTTATTCAAATGCATGCGAACGCATTAAAAGAATTAGGTGTTGATATACAAAAAGAACAACAAATGAGTAGTCAGCCTGCTGGTGAAAAAAAACAAAAACCAATTGAAGACGTGTTATGAAATTTCACACTTTTTCTCAACTCACTTCTGCACCAATCGCTCACACCGATGCAGGAGATTTTCTTTTTATTGAACAACCTGTACAAGAAGTCTATTTACGAGGAACTATTAGTAAACAACGTGCAGGACTACTGGTAGTGACTATCGAAGAAAAAACCTACAGCGTATTAAAACAGCAAGGATTTAGTATAGGGGAACAAGTAGGATGTATTTGTACACCACATATTGAAGATGGAAAATTTAAGGACATCACTATTAAAAGTCTTGAAAAAATAACTTCTTAAACACTCGACCAAATCTCATCACCAATGCGATGAAGATTTTTTACAACTTTTCCTGAATCGCTAGCAAGTAATTCTTCGCTTGAAACTAATAATTCTCCAACAGCAATAGGTTTTCCAAGCGTCTCATCAACAATAACAACAACATCTCCTTTTTGTGCAGACTGTGCCGCAGTGATACCTGGACGCATAATATCAGCACCGTTCACTACAAAACGAATAGCACCCTTATCAACTGTTACTGAAGGAAGAAGAGTTGGTCGATCTAATAACAAATGAAGTGTGGGAAACCACTTCGCATCTTTGGAGAAGAAAAAAGGCTTTTTTTGAATAAAAAGAAGACCATCTTTTTCAAAGACAGAAGACTTTTTATCAAGAAAAGAAGAAACGTAAGGATAGTGCTCTATAAACGATTTAATATCTGATTTTGACCATTGTTTTTGACTCATAGAATACTTCTAAGAAAAGATAATTTATAAATATTCACTTCATCATAGAAAAAGCAAACGCAACATATATAAATTAGTCAAGACGTTGTAAACAATAGTAAGGTGTTGTTATGGATTCATTTATACAAGGAGCATTAGAAAAAGCGCAAGATCAACCTGAACAAGCGCGACGACCACAAAACGTTCTTGACGCAGAGCTAGAAGAACTTCTCTCTAACCAAAAAGCAAAAATTAAAGTAATTGGAGCAGGAGGAAGTGGCTGTAATACTATTAATCGAATCGCAGAAGTAGGCATCATGGGAACTGAAACCATTGCAGTAAACACTGATGCTCAAGATTTACTTTATACAAGCGCAGATAAAAAAATCCTTATCGGTAAAGAATTAACAAAAGGAATGGGAGCAGGAGGGAAACCTACTGTTGGTGAAGAAAGCGCGAAAGAAAGCGAATCAGAATTACGACAAACCATTCAAGGATCAGATATGATCTTTATTACTTGCGGTCTTGGAGGAGGAACAGGAACAGGTTCCGCGCCAGTTATCGCAGAAATCGCAAAGAAATCAGGCGCACTTACCGTTGCAATCGTTACCGTGCCTTTTAAGATGGAAGGTGCTCGAAGAATTGAGAACGCAATGTACGGGCTTGAATTACTTGAGAAAAATGTGGATACCTTAATTGTTATTCCTAATGATAAGCTCTTAGAAATCGCTCACGATCTTCCTATTTATACCGCATTTAAAGTTGCTGATGAAATTTTAACGAACGCAGTAAAAGGAATGGCAGAGTTAGTCACTAAAGCAGGGCTTGTAAATCTTGACTTTGCAGACATTCGTGCAGTTATGGGAGACGGTGGTGTTGCACTCATAGGAGTCGGCGAATCAGATACTGATAACCGGGCAAAGGAAGCAGTAGAGAAGGCAATTAATAATCCACTCCTTGATGTAGATATTAGCGGAGCAAACGGAGCGTTAATTAATGTTCTTGGAGGAAATGACCTCAAATTAGACGAAGCAGAAGTAGTAGTGAAAGCAATTACTGAAAAACTCTCAGAAGACGCTCATATCATCTGGGGAGCTCAAATTGCTGACGACTTAGACGGTACTATACAAGTCATGCTCATCGTTACTGGCGTGCAATCAACCCAAATTAAGGGAAGAACGACATATAAACACAAAGAGAGCTCAATTGAGTCGGATTTAGGTATTGATTTCATAAAATAAACCATTACCTTTAAAAACAAAAACTTTCTTCTAAAAGTGATGAAACTCTCAAAACTCAAATCATTTTACAGAGAATGTGTTCGAGTATTTAAAATAACAAAAAAGCCAACTCGGCAAGAATACTTCGCTATTGTTAAAGTAGCAGGATTAGGTATTCTTCTTATTGGCTTAATTGGATTTATTATCCACATTGTAGACAGAGTACTCCTTTAGGTGACCACAAAATGACAGATGATATTCAAGAAGCACAAATTTACGCATTACGAACAACAGCAAATCGAGAAGATCAAGTAGTTAGCTTTATCTCTACCAACGTAAAACAAAAAAATCTAGAAGTCTATGCAGTTGTGCGACCACACGGCATGAGAGGATATGTTTTTGTTGAAGCTGCAAGTAAAAGTGATGCAGAACAAGCTGCTTACGGTATCCACTACGCTCGAGGAATTTTACCAAAACCAATCGAGTACAGTGAAATTGACCACATGATTGAACAAGTTGCAAAAGATATGAATATCAAGAAAAACGATATTGTTGAAATCATCAGTGGAGCATTCAAACGAGAAAACGCAAAAGTTATTCGAATTGATAAACAAAAAGAAGAAGTTGTTGTTGAACTCGTTGAAAGCGCAGTACCAATCCCTATTACATTAAAAATGGACGCTATCAAAGTTGTTCGAAGAGAAAACGACGAAGAGTAATTGATATACATGGCTAAACCTACACGAACCCCTTTAACAGAACAAGAACAAATTCAACGAGTACGACTCCCGCGAGGAGAAGAAAGTATAGGATTACTTGTTGCACGGTTAGGAGGAAGTAGATGTAGAGTGCAGTGTATTGATGGAAAAGAAAGAATTTGTCGAATTCCTGGACGACTCAAACGAAGCCTATGGGTTCGAGAAAACGATATTGTTCTTGTAGAGCCATGGGAGTTTGGTGGTGATGAAAAAGGAGATATTGTCTATAAATATCGACCAGTTCAGGCAAAATGGTTACGAAAAAAAGGTTATCTTGAAGACCTAGAAAATCAAGACGAATTCTAAAAACTGTTTATTCTGAAGTTAATTCTTCATGTTTTAGTAAAACAATAAACGCGAGAATAATACCTGTTAAAATAAACATATCTGCAAAGTTAAAAATAGGCCAGAATCGAAAATCAATAAAATCGACAACTGCACCTAAGCGAATTCTATCAATAAGATTACCAACCGCTCCAGCAAGCAAGAACGATAATGAAAGACGGAGCTTTGGATACTCATGAAACAAGTAGATCATTCCTGCAACTAATAAGACAGACAGGATGATGAAAAAAATGTTTGACCAAGAAGCCGAGCTTAAAAAACTAAATAACGCTCCTGTGTTAAACGTTAAGGTTATTTGAAAGAGTTGATTAGAGAATGAAGGTTGTGAAAGAAGAATAAAAACTTTTGAAAGCTGATCTATAAGAAGAAGACCGAGAGCAAGAAAAAGAAAACGATACTTACCAACGACGATTTTTTCCACCCTCTAATTTTTCTATACGATGAGAAAGAGAAGAAACTTCACTACGAATAGCATCTAATTTTAAATTGATTACTTCAAGCGCGTGTGAAAGGGATTGATCATTCTTTTGATTCTGAGGAGAAGATTCTTGTTGTTGAGTAGAAGCATACTGTCTTGCTAACTGCTTACCTCGAGAAACGAGAGCATCATCATTGTTCTGCTGAGAAAAAGGATCTCGAGCTTGAGAAAAAGAATTCTGTTGTTGAGCGAAAGGATCCTGACTAGAAGGTTGTTGTTGCCATGAAGGACCCTGCTGTTGAGAAGGACCTTGCTGAGAAAAAGGATCTTGACCATCTAAAGGAGGAAGACCTGTATCTGCAGGAGGTGGAAGATCGTTAGAATCAAATTTGAAGTCATCATGATCATCTTTTTTCCAGAACATTAATTTATCTTTAAAGCTCATGAACGCACCTCTGCAAGACCTCGCTCATACATGTCTCGAAGAAAAGAACGATATTCTGAACGTTGAAAGGTTAACGTACGAACAAGAAAGGTGTCAGGATACACCATTACTTTCTCATCTCGAAGAAGAGAAACTACTCCTCGTAAAGAAGCATCTTGCTCAAGAAGAGAAGCGACACCGGCCATGAAACTGATAGAACGAATAGTTTGATCTTCACTGTCAACATCAGTAAAAGAAATAACCTCGCCATCAAGCGCAATAGAACGATTCGTTTCATTAAATGCATCACGTGAAAAGACAAGAATAACTCGTTCCGTATCAAGCGTAAACTCTTCTGAAAGATTATCAACTATTTCAAAAGTTGAAAAATTAGTTCCTAATAATTCAAAACCAGCAATAAACTCTCCTTCATCCTCAAGAAGATATAACGTTGATTCTTCTTGAAAACGATCTTGAAAAGAACGCGCATCTTGATATAAGAAAAAAGAGAAAATAAGAGAACCAACAATAAGAATTGCTGCGACAGAAAGAACTGCCTGAAGAGACGTTTTTAAAATTTTGAAAAAAATAATACCTAGTAAAACGGCAATAACAACAAAGAGAATAATAAAAGGTAACATAATTCTCTTTAAGAAGTTCTTATTTAAAAAACTTCTTATTTTGTATTGTTAAGAGAATGATTCAAGTAACTTATCTAATGAACCTAGCGTCATAGGAGCGTCAACATCTTTAAGATGAGCTCTACACTCTTTGATAAGTTCTTGACAGGCAATCGTATCGGACTCTTTTTTCAAATGTTGGATATTTGAAAATGCAAACTCAATAAGCTGTGCAGTATTAAAATCATTAATCGGCGCGAGTCGCTGAATACGTTCTTGAAGAAACGACCTTCCTTGAGAAGTTAACAAGGACCATTTCTTATTATTTGCAAATAATAAGTATAATCCTCGCTGGTCATTAGCGCTTTCAATACGGAAATGTTCCGACTCTTCAAGTCGACGCATGAGATCAAAAACATCCTCATTATCAATAGAAGCAGTTATACGAAGTAAACTTGGCCATGTTCGAAGAGAGTTTTTCGCATACGAAACAAAATGATCATAAACCTCGTACTTATCAGGCGCGCAAGAATCAAGATAGAGAGAAATTGCCGCGTAGCGTAAGGAAGCAAACTGTGTATTCTCATACGTTTCTCTAAGAAGAGTGTGGATTTCAGGCGTGTCAAGATGAGCGAGATAAGAAAGTGCAAGAACATGCATTTTTCTTCGTTTAATAGCAATATCATACCCTTCTAAGAAACTAGAAGAAGGTCGAGGTTTAGCGTACGTATCTACTAACTCACGAAGTAAAGGCTCAAATCTCTTTGCAACCGCTTTACCAATACGTTTTCGCACATTGTCAAGACCTACATAATCGTGTCGAAAAGACAAATCAGAAACACTTGGAAACCTCGTGAGGAGTAATGATGAAACATCCTCTTGAGCTTTTGTATCTCTTAATAAATAACCCATTAGTTCAAGAAGTTCAGGTTTGAGTTGAGCAGACTCATCTTGTAATAAACGAATCATTTCCTGATCAAATAACTGGAAGAACGCAAAATATCTTGCAACATAATTCTGATCACACTTTGCTTGTAAGACTAACTGATCAAATGTTGAACTCTCATCCTTAAGCGTGCCAAAGAACGCAAAGTCTCTATTCACAGAAACAAACGCAGGTTGTTTAATATCCGTAAAAGAAACTGTGTGCGTTTGAGAAGTTACGAGAAACTCTTTAGTCGCAAGAGGAGAACCATCT
>SKGA01000026.1 GCA_007117735.1 Candidatus Woesearchaeota archaeon
CTCTTGTTGTGCTGCAACAATTTCTTCTGCTAATTCAGAACCATAAGTCATTCGACATTCTCGGTATCGAGGATGCGCATATGTTTGTGCCAGAAGCATTCGTCGACACATATCAAAATCTACACCTGTCGGTTGAATATCAAGCGCCGCTTGACAACGAGCAAGTTCTTCTCGAGAGAATTCATTTGATGCAAGAAGTCTTCGACAACGGTCAGCATCCATATCTTCAGAGGCGTCTAATCGTTGACAATAAACAACCTCTTCTCGGGAAAGACTATCGCGAGCAATTCCTTCTCGACATTCTTCTAAGCTAAGACGTAAAGCTGTATTTCGTTGTTCCATAAGAACTTGATTACAGGCTCGTCTTTGTTCATCAGTTAACTCTCTTGATTGAAGTAAAGATTCACATTCTCGAACAGAAAGTTCTTGATGCGTTCGTACAACTTGAGATCGCTCTCTCATTTCTGGAGAAACATCTTCTCTTTGAATAACTGCATCTCGATCAGCAGGTCGACGCTCATCAGAATCTAGATCATCAGATGACCGATTCTCTAACCGCTGACTCTCAGATTGCCGACTATCCAACAACTGATTATCTGAACGATTTTCTGTTCTTCCTTCAGCAATATCAACTACAGCACCTCCTAAAAAAAGAAGTGCGAAAATAACACCTAATACAATAATTTGTTTCATATAACAATTACTTAAAAAAACAAACTTTAAAAACATTCCTACAAGAAATAAAAACATTTAAAAAGAAAAACAACAGGTATTTGGTAATGAAATCTATAGGAATCATTGGCGGAGGTTTTGGCGGCCTCACTACAGCTTGTTTACTTGCAAAACAAGGATATAAGGTTACCCTTCTTGAAAAAAACGATACGCTAGGCGGTCGTGCTCGAATGTTTGAAGAACAAGGATTCCATTTTGATATGGGTCCTAGTTGGTACTTATTACCTGACACTATTGAGGAAATTCTTCAACTCACTGGTACGAGTGCAAAAGAATTAGATCTTATTCGTCTTGATCCTCATTACAAAATGTTCTTTCACGATGAAGAAGTTTCTATTTCTGCAAATATGGAAGAGAATTATAAACTCTTTGAGCGTTTAGAACCAGGAGTTACTCCTCGTATTAAAAAATACTTAGCACAAGCAGAACATAAATTTAATGTTTCTATGAACGAGT
Organism: Candidatus Woesearchaeota archaeon; assembly: GCA_007117735.1. GTDB lineage: Archaea > Nanobdellota > Nanobdellia > Woesearchaeales > SKGA01 > SKGA01. Next base: position 1,189 of record SKGA01000026.1, read on the forward strand.
TTATTGAAAAACCTTATTTTAAACTTTCTGAAATGTTAACTTGGAAAATTATTAAGGAAGGAAGAAACCTCGACTTATTCACAAGCTTTGATGCTCATCTAAAAAAATATTTCAAATCTGATAAAGTAAGAAAAATCTTAGGCTACACCATGGTATTCTTGGGAGGTAGTCCAAAAAATACTCCCGCACTGTATAGTTTAATGAGTCATGGAGATTTTAATCTAGGGGTGTATTATCCTAAAGGTGGAATGAATGCACTTGCAAGACTCCTTGAACGACAAGCAAAAAAATTAGGTGTTGATATTCAAACAAGTCAAGAAATTACTTCTATTGATGTAGAGAATGGCGTTGCAAAAACAGTGCAGAGTAAAGATAAAACCTACACCTTTGATGAAGTTGTTGTTAATGCCGATTATGCGTGGGCTGAAACGAACTTACTTGAAAAGAAATGGCAAACCTATAAAGAAAAATATTGGGAGAAAAAAACTATTGCCCCAAGTGGTTTTATCATGTATTTAGGTGTTGATAAAAAAATTAAGAATTTAGAACATCATAACTTAATGATTGAGCATGATTGGATGAAACACTTTAATGAAATCTTTGAAAATCCCACCTGGCCTACTACGCCAAGTTATTACGTCTGCGCACCTTCTAAAACACAAGAAGATATTGCTCCAAAAGGTTGTGAGAACTTATTTGTTCTTGTTCCCGTCGCGCCAGGATTACAAGATGATGATAAGACAAGAGAAATCTATGCAAAGAAAATCATTAAAGATCTTGAACGTAAAACAGGAGAAAACATTACTGATCATATTAAAGTACAACGATTATATAGTCAGAAGAACTTTTCAAAAGATTATAATGCATACAAAGGAACAGCTCTTGGTTTAGCTCAGACATTATTCCAAACGGCATATTTCCGACCAAAAAACCGCAGTAAGAAAGTAAACAACTTGTACTATGTTGGTCAGTACACTAATCCAGGAACAGGCGTTCCTATCGTGATGATTAGTGCAAAAATTGTTGCAGGTTTGATTTCAAAAAAATGAAGCAAGAAGAAGTATTTCAGAAAGGAAGTAAAACATACTATAATGCGACAAAGTTTTTCCCTAAAGAAAAACGAAAAGACATCACTATTTTTTATGGTTTTGTCCGCTATGTAGATGACCTTGTTGATGCGATTCCTCCTAAGAAAAAAGAATTTGAAGCGATTAAAAAAGAGTACACAACGAATAAACCAAAACATCCCATTCTTAAAGATTTTATGAACTTAGAAAAAAAATACGGTTTTGAGAAGAAATGGATAAAAGCATTTTTTACATCCATGGGTAATGATCTGAAAAAGAAAAAATACCAAACACTTGAGCAAACAAAAAAATATATTTATGGTTCTGCAGAAGTTATTGGTTTATGCATGGCAGTTATTCTCAATCTTCCTGAGGAAAGTCAGGAGTATGCAAAAAAATTAGGCGCTGCAATGCAATTAATAAATATGATTCGAGATATTCATGAAGATAACCAATTAGGACGACAATACTTACCGATAAAAGAAATGAAAGAGTATGGCTTAGAATCATTAACACTTAAAGAAGAGTATAAACAACTAAAAAAGTTTATTTCTTTTCAAATTCAAAGATATTTTATTTGGCAAGAAGAAGCAGAGAAAGGATTTAAGTTCATTCCAAAGAAATATCGAGTACCTATTAAAACAGCAAGCGATATGTATAAATGGACAGCAAAAGAAATTGAGAAACATCCTTTACTCGTCTTTGAGAAAAAAATTAAACCTTCAAAACTACAAGTAATACTTACGGGTTTGAAAAATATAGTGATAGCATGAAAGAATTATCTAAAAAGAAAGAAATCCTTGAGTATATTGAACAACACGTTCACAGTCAAGATGTTGAATGGTCAAAAGATGTTATTAAAAAATTAAAAGAATTTAGTGCTCAGGGAAAGATGATTCGAGGGAGTCTTTTCTTACACGCGTACAAATTATTCGGTGGAGAAAAAGAATATACAAGTGTTGCTGCAGCTCTTGAACTAACCCAATCAGGAATTCTTGCTCACGATGATGTCATGGATAAAGATGAGTTTCGTCGAGGGAAAAAAACGATTCATGAACAGTATAAATCATTAGTAACCGATACGCATTATGGCTATAGCATGGCTATTTGTTTTGGAGATATCGCTTTTTTTGAAAGTTTCAAACACTTACCGCCTGAAGTCATTCCTATTTTTTCTGAAATGATGACGTTGTGCGCGTATGGTCAAATGCAAGATATTCATTTCACCTATAGTGATCGTGAAGTAAGTGTTGAACAAATTCTTGATGTGTATACAAATAAAACAGCAACCTACACATTTAGTCTTCCACTCATGCTTGCTGCCGGGTTAACAGGAAAAGATGTAGATATAGTGAAACAACTCGGTATTCACCTCGGTATTATTTTCCAAATTGTCGATGATTACATCGGTATTTTTGAAGAGTTAGAAAAAGTTGGTAAAGAACCAGGTCAAGATTTTAAAGAGAATAAGAAAACACTATACAGATATTTCTTGTTACAAAAAGACCCTTCCTTACAAAGCTATTTCTCTCGTTCAATATCAGCCGAAGAACTAGAATTTCTTCGAGAAAAAGTAAAAACCATCCTTCAACCAGTTGATGAAATTATTAACTATCATCAAGAACAAGTAGAACACTACATTGCTAAACTTGATTGCGATCCAACATTCTTTAAAGAATTGGCGGCGTATAATCTCTCTCGAAAAAAATGAAATGGAACGATATCTATAAAATATCTCGACCAAGATTTTGGATTTATTACGCAGGAACCTATGCGGTTGGTGCAAGTCTTGGTGCAGCAAGCATGCAAGATTTCACGATAGGTTTTTTCTTATTACTCGCATTCTTTACCTTCCCAGCAAATTTTTTCATTTATGGTATTAATGATTATTTTGATTGGGAGACGGATAAGCTTAATCCTAAAAAACGTTCAAAAGAATATTTACTCAAACCAGAAAATAAAAAGAAGTTACGATACTTACTTGTTATTCCTGTACTTCTCGGACTTCTTCTTACGCTTCTTATTCAACCATCATTACTTTGGTTTATGATTGCCTTCCTAGCAATTGGTGGATGGTATAGTGCTCCTCCTTTCCGGTTTAAAGCAAGAGCTTTTTTCGACTCATTCTCCAATCTCTTTTATGTCATTCCTGGTTTTATGAGTTATTATCAATTTACAGGATCGCTTCCTCCTGTAGAAATTATGATCGCTGCAATGATCTGGAGTATGAGTATGCATTTATACAGTGCAGTTCCAGATATTACTCCTGATAGTAAAGCAAAAATTACTACCACTGCAACGGTTCTTGGAAAGAAGTGGAGTTTACTACTCTGTACAGCTCTCTGGCTGACAAGCAGTATCTTAACAGTTCCATTCGCTCCACTTATCGCTCTACTAGGATTAGTTTATCCTCTAGTAGCATTGGGAAGTTTTAAAAATATTGAAAAAATTTATTGGTTTTATCCATATATTAATGCAATAATGGGCGGGGTGATCTTTTGGTTTGGCGCAGTAAGCTGGTCTGGCCTGTTCTAGGTTCCTTCTTATTTTTTGCAAGCTATTTTACTGTTCGTTTTATCGAACCAAGCTTGGCAACAGTCTCTGCAATAAGTATTACATTCTTTGCTCTTCCTAGTTTTTATTTCCTACAAAAAGAGAATAAAAAAGCATGGTTAATTATTCTTATCATCGGACTATTTGCCTACCTTATCGAAACAATAGGTATCCTAACAGGTTTTCCCTATAGTCCTTTTGTGTATTCGGATCTTATCGGGCCAAAATGGTTTGGAGTAACACCTGTTTTCCTTCCTCTTGCATTCGTTCCTCTCGTTATCGGTGCAGGATATTTTGCTCTCAAACAAAAAACTGTTCTAAAAAAATATCTTGTTGGTATTGGCATTCTTGTTCTTGCAGATCTCATTCTTGATCCTGCTGCTGTCGCGCTAGGTATTTGGATATGGGAGTGGCAAGGAGGTTTTTATGGCGTTCCTTGGGTAAACTTCCTTGGTTGGATTCTCTCAGGAGCGATAAGCATGTGGTTATTTTTTCAGTTTCAAAAACAACCATTGCAAAAAGAAACAACTACAAGTTTACTACTCATACTTTGGTTCTGGACAGGCGCTACACTGTGGCTTAGCTTATGGATCCCTTTTATGATTGGTCTTGTATTCTCAGGAGTTCTTACCTATGAATTTCTTAAAAAAGAGTGACTAAGAATGACAACTATTGTTGCAGGTGTTGATCTTGCATGGTCTGAAAAAAACACAACAGGAATTGTGCTCCTTAATGATACAGAGATTCTTTGTGCAGAAACAGTCCAGACACTTAAAGAGATAAAAGAACTGCTAGACCACTATAAACCTAGAGTCATCGGTGTCGATGCCCCACTACGAGTACCGAATAAAACAGGAAATCGTAAAGCAGAACAAGAACTCAACAAAGTGTTTAAAAAATTTGATGCTGGTTGTCATCCAGTTAATAGAACCATTCTAACAACCTATGCTACTATTCCTCGAGGCGAGGAGCTGAGAATACTGCTCAAAGAATACCGCGCGTCGCCATATACGAAAGAACTATCTATTATTGAAGTGTATCCTCACGCGGCAACAATCCGTTTATTAAAATTAAATAAGATCTTTAAATATAAGCGAGGAACGATAACTGAAAAAAAGAGCGAGTTAAAAAAACTATATCAAGCATTAGAACAATGCACCCCACCTCCTCCTAAGATTAACTTCTCACTAAAAGGAAAAGCCTACAAGGCACAAGAAGATATTCTTGATGCATATATTTGTGCTTTAGTTGCCAGAGAACATCTAAAAGGAAACAGTGAAGTATTTGGTGATGAAATTGTTGTCCCTAAAGAAAAATAAACAGAGATATAAACGATAGAAAAACAACAACCTTTATAAAGAAAAAGTCTTAAATTAAGATAAAGAGGTGGGAATTATAGTTGAAGATGAAGTGCTTCGAGAACTACGGGTAGCAGTACGTGAAGCGATAAAGAACGGTAAAACTCTTTCAGAACTACATTCCACACTAAAAACATTTAATGTAGATGACCAACTTATAGATACTATTTTTTCTAATGTTGAAAAAGAATTAGAGGAAGAATCCTCAAAAGAACAATCCCTAGAAAACAATTCTTCTTTAGAAGAAGAGACATCTCTATCAGAAAATAATAATTTTGAGAACAGTTCTGAAGAACAGAATACTCAAGAAAAAGAGTACAATCAAAATAGTAACAAAGAAGAAAAAGACACTCCTCCAAACGAAGAAGAAAAAGAGAACGACCAAGAAACAGAAGAAAACAATCCAGAAGAACAAACAAACACCAAACAAGAATCTGAAGAAAAAAAACAAGAAAACAGCCCTCCAAACGAAGAAACAGGAAACAAAGACGACAAAGAAGAAAAGAAAGAACTAGACAGAGAAGAAGATAAGTTTTCTCCAGAAGAATTTGAAGCATTAGAAAAAAAAGAAGAAGGATTTTTCTCAAAACTATTTAAAAAGAAGAAAAAAGAAACAAAAGAAGAAGAGGAAACAAAAGAAGAACCAATCACAGTCCTTACTCCAAAACAACTAAGCAAAGAACTTGCAAAACTACAAAAAGGATTAGAAGATGAAAATATTGCCACTGCAAAAATCGGTGGAAAAATAGATATTCTTAATCAAAAAAACGAAGAAGCAAGCGAACATTTCCAAACAATTAATGAGAAAATAGGTGAATTACGAAGTACAGTTCTTGGAAGAGAACGAATGTTTAACAAACTAGAGGACGACTTTACAACAGTAAAGTATGTCGTAAACACATTCAAACCAGATCATTTAGATAAACGATTTGACAATTTAAATAATGAATTAGTGAAAATAAGCAGTTTTCTTGAAAAGCTTGAAATGAAAACGAAACTTAATGAAGATAAAATTATCCACTTCATTGAACTCATGAAACGTATTAAAAGTTATGAAAATCTTCTCAATGAACTCGAACGTATGAAAAAAACTGAATCAAGAATGCGACAGTTAAAAATGGATGTAGAAAAAGCAGCTTCTAAAATAGAAGTAATAACTCAAAATACTACTGAGAGTATTTCTAAAATCAATAAAGCAGATCAGAGATCAGAAAGTAACGAAGAAGCAGTAAAAGATATTACAAAATCATTAGGTAAAATTGAAGCAAGATTAGAATTCTTAGTCAAAAAAGAAGATTTTGATTTCATAAAAGAAGAAATGAAAATAATTAAAAAAGCGATTTTTGAAAAAAACTTTAAAAAGTAAGAAAAACATACTATTCTTTAAAAAAAAAGCAAAAATCAAACAAATATTCTTTATACAATACACTTATAATTCTTCCTTTCTCCATAAAGAAGTTATTTTTTCTTTAATAAGAGAAAGCTTCTTCTTTAGCTTATACGTCTTTGAAGAGTCCATATCTCGAAGAAGACTTTGCTCTAACTCATTCACTCGTTCTTGAATAAACTCCCTTTCTTGAGCTTGTTCATCAGGTATAGTAGAAATATTTTTCTTTAAACGACTTAACTCATCTAAAGAAGCATCATAATCTTTTTCATCATAAAGATGACTTGCATGCATAAACTTAACAAAAAGAGAAAGGTGAGTAGTGTCTTCTTCTTCAACAATATCTTCAGTGGAAGAAGGTTCTTCTTCAGGAGCAGAGGTTGACTTTTCCTGAGGAACAACATCCTCAAAAGAAATTAACGAAAGAGCAATTTTTTCTTTAAGAAAAAGAATCTCACCATACAAATGACGTAATTCTGAAATTGAAGACTTATCAGTATTAAGAGCACCTAATTTCTGATTAAATTCTCGAATGAGATCCTCACATTCTTTTTTTGCCAAAGAAGGATCTTCTTCAAGAGTAGTATAAACTGCCAATGTTTTCACATACAAACTTGCAATAATATCATACGTTGGAGAAAGAGATGAGGAAGGAGCAGTTGACCGAGAAGGTAAAGAAAACACTCGTCTGAAAAAAAGAATAAAACGATAAGGATTCTTAGAAATAAAACCAGAAATTAAAGAAAATAAAAATATAAATACAGTTAATGAAACTATAACAAGAGGAAAAGTAACATAAAAATCAGAGAGATCTACTGAAAAAGGAACAATAAAAAAAGAAGGTTCTTCATCTATAACTTCAATTACTTCTTGTTCCTGCTCAATAAACAAATGAACGAAAAAATTATCAAAAGAATATTTTGAAAGATTATCCTCAAAGAAGTAAGAATAATTAAAGAACTCACCAATAGCTAATGAGCTAACAGGAATAAGAGATCCTTCTTGCAAAGGAATAAACTCATCGAGAAGAAATGGTTCATACACATAAAAAGTTTCAAGATCGCAAGAAGAAACAATAGAAACAGTCATCGTTACATTATCAAGTACACGAGAAATGGATAAACAAGAAGACAACAAAGCAAGTTCATCAGGTTGTTCAAAACTATAATTTTCAGAAAAATAAAAAGATAACTCTTCAGAAGAAAGATTTGAAAACGAAGAAAGAGAAGTATAATTCCATTTTTTAAATAGAATATCTTCCTGAGGAGGTAAAAAACCTCCACCGCCAGAAGAAGAAGGTGAAGAAGAAACCACTGATTGTTCAAAAATATTTACTTGAAGAAAACCTGAACTATTTTGATCACTAGTGGCAGTAAAATTAACAAACTGGTTATCAGCAAAACTAATAAACTCTAAATCCAAATAAAAAGTAGCGTTTGGTTCAAAATAGTCAAAGAAAAGAGAATCGTTATGTACTTGAATTCGATCCCTGGAAAAAGTGTAATTTTCTCTGATAAAAACAGTGTCAATAAATAAAGAGGAGTTGAGAGAAATATTTAGAGAAGAAAAAGAAGAGGAAGGCAACTGGCAACTTGTCAAGACAGAAGCGTTCTCTATAAAACAAGTATGAATAATTTGAGATTGATTATTAATTAAAACAAGAGGAGCAGGATTACCAAAATAAGAATCGTGAGAAAGAACTAGCTCTCTAGAAAAAGAAGAATTAAGAGTAAAAAATAATTCATAAACATAAGTATCATTAAACAACACAACGGAAGATTCTTCTGAAAGATTATCGGAAATAGCTACAAAAGAACCATTTCTCAAGACAGTATCTGGAAAAACTTGACGAGTCCCATTCCGATTATCAACAAAACGAGTCGTATTCGTAAAAACAAGAGAATCGGAGAGGTTGAAATTAAGCAACAAAGAAGTAAGATTTGTTGAAGAAGGATTTTCAAGACGTAAAGGCAAAAAGAAAGGATCTTGTAGAGATACAGTCATATCAGGTGCAGATAAGAATAATAACTCATCTGAAACAAAGACAGTAAACGATTTATTAAAACGAAGACCTTCGCTAGAATTAACTAACCAATTAAAAGTGACATTACCAGCCTCTAAATAAGTGACATTCACAATATAGAGAAAAGAATCGTTCTTTTCTAAAGTAGAAGGAACAGAGGTAATTTCCTCAAGAGAAAGATTATGAGAAAAAGAAAGATTAGATGTCATATTAGTAAGATTGAATAATTTTGAATTAGTAAGATTGAGAACAAGAAGTTCAGATTCTAACAAGAACGTATCATTCGCTTCAACAACAACATCCAAATCATCAGTCAAAGTATATAACGGTAAGGAAAAATTGGAAGAACCATTAAAAAGAGAAGAAGTGTATAAAGAAAAATTATGCTTCATATCAACAAGAGGAGAAGAATTTTTCAACGTAAAGACAAGCTGTTCATCACCCTGAACGAATTGTCGAGTAAAATTAAAAGGAAGTTCATCATCAAATAAAAAGAGATTCGAATCAAAAGAGGAATTAATATAAAAAAGAACATCAAGAAGAGTGAATCCGTGAAGAGGAGTTAAATTAAAGAGAAAAGAACCATTTGTTAGAGGAGAAATAAAAGGATGAGAAAAAGTAAAATTAAAAATAGGACCAATATTATCTACAGTCACTTCTTGACTATCAGCATACATAAATAACTGACATGTGTTTAAGCTTGTTCCTCCCGTAGTAAAATTAACTTCAAAAACATGAGTAAAGTTTTCTCCCGGAGGAAGAGTTAACTCGACAGAAAGAGGATGAGAAGAAGTTTGCTGAGTTAATAATCGAAGAGTTCCTCGAAAAAGAGGGACCGAATCAACGTTTTCAACAACACAAGTTATATTCTCAACAGTTCCAAAATCAATAAAACTAGGAGAATCAATAGATAAAGTTATATTAGGAATATCTGATAAAACAAACGATTCATCAAGAGTCTTATATGCGGAAAGCATTCTTGCTTGTTGATCCGGATATTCGCAAAAGAAATTTTCAGTAAATTGTTGAACCCGAGGTCGACAGTAAAGCGTTCCTCGAGGTTCGGATGCTAAAACATCACTTGCTAAATCAAAATGATCGGAACTATGAAAAAAAGAATAAGCAAGCCAAGAAGCTTCTAAAATATCGTAAAACTCTTCGATAGAACAAGGCTCCAGAATGCAATGATTAGCATAAGAAAACAAACTAGAATTAAAATCAGTAATAAAGGAAGCATCTTCTACAAAAGAAAGGTGATAGCCTAGTGCAAGAATATGATCAGAACGAGAAAGATTAAGTTCTGCAAGTAGTTGATCAGCAACTGTTTTATAAAAAGCATCTCCTGTCGCTAATAATAATTGGGTTGAAGAACGTAATAAACTAGCAACCTCATCAGGTTGGCAAGAAAAATTTCCTTTTAGAACAGAACAATCTTCTTGATAAGAAGCTTTTTCAAACAACAACATCCCGTCAAGAAAAGCTTGAGAATCATTCAAAGCAATTGCTGCACGAACATACCCTTGAGAAAGTTGTGCTGATCGATAAGGACCGGTTCTTAAAAAAAGTATAAGAGGGTCAACGGTAAATGCAGTACAAGCATACTCTCCTAAAAGAGGATCGCAAGTTGAATAAAAAAGAAAATCATCAGGAGAAGTGAACAACAAAGAGCTTAACGTGGAAGAAATCCCTGGTGTTGAAATGAAACGAGAAAGAGACGAAAGATATTCTCCCTGCATATACTCATATCTACAACTAAACGAAGCATTTGAAGAAAAAGGCTCGCAAAAAGAGAGAGGAGAAGAAAATAGAGAATCATTAATAACTTCTGAAACAGGAGAAGATAAAGGTAAAGAAAAATGAAAATAAGAGTCAGTAGGATAACGAGTGGTTCCTGATTCAAAATAAAACTGCAAAAAAGTGCTTCCCGAAACTAATGATTCATTAAGAAATACAGAACCATTTGCAGAAAGAGGAATTGCTTGAAAGGGACTTGTAACATCAAAAATATCTCTAATAAAAAGTACAGGGTTTTCTTGTTCTTTATGCATCCTAAAAGTAAATGAAGCAGGTTCTTGAGGAGAAAAAACGGACTGATTAAATAAAAAAAAAGGTTTTGTTTGCGAAGGAAGTTCATGAGCTATTCGATAATAATTTTTAACAAATAATTGCTGTATTTCAGGATCTTGGCAGCGAAAAAAATCATCATAAACCGAACAAGAAAGAAGAGAAGAATCAGTAACATCATAAAGTAACCGATATATTTCATACTGTTTATCTGAAGAAATATATGAAGAAAGATACGCTTCAAGTAAAGCTTCTTGTAAAAAAAGAAGCTCTCGAGAAGTACAACCAAGACAACCATCTTCTAAAAAAGAAGAAATCAGAGAAGTAATTTTTGTCGAGTAATCATAAGAGAGGTGTTTATTTGCAAGAAGCAAAGCATGCAGAAGAGTTGGATGAATATCTGTCAAATCCGCTTCTTGCAATAAACCCTCCCCTATAGAGAGAAAAGAAGAGTTTCTTGTTTGTTCATATGCTCGAATATATGCTTGAGCAAGCAATCCTTGATCTTGACTCATACCACAATCGAAATCCCCTTGATGTAAAGCGCAACTCTGAGGAGAACTCATTGAATAGTTCATTGCCAAATCAAAAATATATGAATCTGAAATAAATGAATAAGCATCCCATAGTTCTTTGATAATAATTGCCTGACGAAAGGCACCTGAATAAGGTATAGGGGGGAAAAAATCATCATCAGCTATATCTCCACAACTGAAACCAGTAGAAGGATCGCAACTAAATGAAGAACCAGCATCTCGAGACCAATTTGCAGATAAGAGTGAAGATAAAGTAACCTCATAAGAAGAATTAGTAGTTAAAGAATATAATTTTGCAAATCGAGCAATTTCATACGCTTGAAAATGTTCAAATCGACAATTAAACGTTCCTGAAAAAGGTTGACAATAAAGAACATCATCTATTGTTTGATTAAAAATAAACTGTTCAAAGGTTTTTTCATGACGAGAATTACCTCTCCACACACCTTTACTAAACCAACCGTGAGAAGGAAAAGTTTCTTCTGAATTGACAAATCGATAAGAGTACACCCCAGGTAAAGGAAAATAAGATGAATCGATAAAAAAACTACCATTTGTGAATAAAGGATGAAGTGTTTGTCTTCCCAGAGGATCTTGAAGCTCTATAAAAGAAGAACTAAAATCTTGATCAAGAATAATAGAACCAGTTGCATTCTGATGAACTTGAAGAGGACTATCCCAAGATACAGCACTAAAAGCAAACACCGAACTCATACAGAGTAAAAGACACAATCCTGCTAACACTACTTGTTTCATTGTAATTTATCCTGTAGACTCTGTAAATAAATATCTACCATTTTGAAACGACCTTCCTTCAACTTATTAGTAGCCAAACTAAAATCAAGCTCAATATCAGAAACATCAACACCAGAAGAACGCAAAGAAGAAATCTTACACTTCAAAACCTTAA
>SKGA01000024.1 GCA_007117735.1 Candidatus Woesearchaeota archaeon
ATGTTGTTGTGGTTCTTCTTCTTGCGGTGATGGTAATCCAACTAGGACAAATTAATGCGAAGTTAGATGGTTCTGTAGTTGCTGCACCTAGTGCAAATCAACCAACTGCTGCTCCTTCTCCTTCTCCGACTCCTCAAGAACCGCAAGCTATTAGTCAAGCTCAAATGGCTCAATTAGCTGAAGGTGGTAGAAGTATTGGGGATGCTAATGCTCCAGTTATTATGATTGAGTATTCTAGTTTCACTTGTCCTTTCTGTGCAAGAAATTCTCAAGAAACAAAACCTCTTATCTTTGATAACTTTGTTGAGAATGGAGATGTTCTTTATGTCTACAAACACTTCCCTCGAAGTGCAGAAGATGTAAGAATTATTCAGCGAGCTGAATGTGCTGGAGAACAAGGCGTATTCTTCGAATACATCGATTTAATCTACGCTAACCAGCAAACTGGAAATAGTAATGCTCAATTAGAAAGTTATGCGCAAAGCTTAGGTCTTGACATGGCTGCGTTTGAACAATGTGTTGCTAGTGGAAACTACGAAGCACTTGCTCAAGAACAGTTACAAGAAGCACAGTCTCTAGGTATTAGAGGTACTCCTGGCTTTTTAGTTAATGGTCAATTGGTTTCAGGTGCTCAACCGTTCCCTGTATTCCAGCAAGCTATTAACGCAGCACTCGCTAACTAAGTGAGTTTTATTCCTTAAGCAGTTTTGCTTAAGGGCTTTTTTTCTTTAGATAACTTTTTTAAATCAGTTTTCATTCTTCTTTTTTTATGCATTATCTTACTAAAGCCTACGTAGAAAAATTATCTTCTTTTCAAGAAACCAGTTTTGAACAGTATGCACAAGCAGGTGTTAGTTCCTTTTCGCTTGCTTCTTCGCTTCATTTTCTTAATTCTGCCCTGAAAGAAGATTCGATGGCTTATCGAGGAGTGTATTTATGTTGCGGTTTAACAGCTCTTGTATATGCTGGATATAAAGCTTTCAAAGCCCATCACACTACTCCTCATAGTCTAGCTCTTGAGGATAAACAACGACTTATTTCTCTTGAGAACGCGCTTGGAGATTCTATTGAAGAAGTAATGTATCCAGCTCTAGCAAAAGCCCAGTCTATAAAAGGTCCAGCTAAACGCCTACGATTAAAATGGAATTTATACAAACAAGCAAAACCTTATTCTTCTCTTTCTTCAAAAGATCTTCGAAGTCTTTTATTTTTTAACAGCGAACAGTACGAGCCCAAGAAAAAGAAGTTTTTTTAGTGGTGAAGGCTTAGATTTTGAAAGTATGTGCTTTCTTCATTTTAGAAATGTTTATAAAGAGTATTTGAATTACTTTGATAGCTATTACAGCCCCATGGTGTAGTGGCCAATCATCGGGGATTTTGGAAGCGGCTAACGTTGACGAGAAGTTGACATTTCCGCTGGAAATGTCCCTGGACCTCGGTTCGAATCCGGGTGGGGCTATATTTCTTATTTCATAATAAATTAGCTAGTCCGTATTCGAACCTCGGTTCGTTGAGACAAATGTATTTGTCGATACGTCTCGGAAATTATTTTTTTAATTTCCTCAACGAATCCGGGTGGGGCTATATTTTTCTTTGAAAAATAATTTTTAACCGAGGACTTTTTTATTCTCGTATTCTTCCAAAATGTTTTATGCTGTTACTTTTTTCGTGGCAGGTATTCTTTGTAGTTTTTTCTTCCATGGTGTGTTTGGACTGTGTAGTTGAGTTCTTCTAATAACAATTTTTTTATTTGGATTGTTGTTCTTCCTTCGACAAATACTCCTATGATGTGTAATCTTTTCCCTTCTTTTTTTAATTCATCTGCAAGTTTTTGCGTGTTGACTGATAGAATTATGTTTTTGCCTATTGTTTTTATTTCATAACATTCAAAGTCAGGTATTTCTTTTTTGTGTAGTTCTAAATTGTACATTCTTAGGAAATATTCTTTGTTTGCTGTATATTTTCCAAGTGGTAGTTTTATTTCAAGAAGGTCTATTGCGCTCCAATATTTTTCTAGTAGGTGATTTTCTTTGTAGTTGTATCTTTCTTTTTCACAGAAATGTTTGAAATTTGGATATTCACTACATCTATAAATAAAGAATGTGTGTTTTTCTTTTTGTAGTTTTTTTTAGAATAAATGGTTCGAAGATCGTTCCTAGTTGTCGCATTGTTTTGTATTTATTCAAATATAATTCCATCTCAGTAAGTATTCTACCACCTTGTTTATATGGTCTTCTTCTTTTTTTTCGGAATGTTTTTAGAATTTTATTTTACTTTCCATGATGAGTTTATAGAGGAATTCTACGAATGGTTTGATTTCTCCTTGTACTTGTGCTTTTTCTAGTTTCTCGTAGTATTTGTATTTTTGTTTGTGTGGAATATTGATCATTGGAAACCCGTTTTTGTGCAGTATATGATTCATAAGGAGTCTTCCCACTCTTCCGTTTCCGTCAACAAATGGGTGTATCATTTCGAAAGTAACGTGAAAATATGCTGCTAGGATGAGTGGGTGTAGTTTGTTTTTGTTTTTTGTGTACCAAGAAAAGAGCGTTGCCATTTCTTTGCTTACTTCTTCTGGTTTTGTTGGTAGCCAGTCTACTCCTCTGATGTATACTTGTAGTGTTCTATAGGATCCTAATTGGTCTTCGAACTCTTTTTTGAGTGTGTTTTTTGTGACGAGTTCGTGGAGTTTGAGAACGAGTTTTTTGTTAATATCTGAATTTGTTTTAAGAATATAGTCGAATGCTTCTTTGTGGTTGGTGATTTCATTTATTTCTCGAAGTGATTTTCTTGGCGTTATCCCTTCAAATAAGAGTTGTGCTGTTTCTTGTAGTGTGAATGTGTTTCCTTCAATGTTTGTAGAGTCGTAGGTGAAGAGTGCGATGAACGCTTCATAGCCTAAGGTTGTTTTTTCTTTTTTTAGTTTTTCAAGGTTGGTTATTTGCTCGTCAGATAATAGTGTTGATAAAAGGAGTAGTTCAATGTCTGCATCTTTCTCTTTTTTTGTTATTTCTTTTTTCTCTAGGTTGCTGCCTAAATAGATTCTTTTTTTTGTTACTTTGTTGCCAACTCTTACTGATTGTACTCGGTAATAGTATTTTTTTCCGTTTCGTTCTTGAATTTCTGTGTAGGGCATACTATACTATATGTCTACAGCATTTATATATTTTTTGTTTATTGTAGACATATGCTGTTAGATGTAGATTAATTTTTTTCCTGAGATATGCGTGTTATTTCTGAGTGAAGTTGGGTGGTGCTATGCTTTCTCCAACATCTTTTCTCGGAATTTTTTTTAGAATGTGATTTCCTTTTCGATATTTTTTCGAAGCTAATATATATGATTAATTGTATTCTATTATTGATGAACCTCACAAAATCCCTCTTCCTTACTTCTCTTGATTGTCATCGTAAGTTATGGTTTTCTTCTCGTCAAGAACTGCCTGAGC
>SKGA01000042.1 GCA_007117735.1 Candidatus Woesearchaeota archaeon
GGTGTTCGTAATCCATTGAATAAGTTCAAGAAATAACTCTCGCAGTGGAGGGACGAGAAGAATAAGAACTCCTACGAGCACGACAATGATAATGAGTTTAATAAAGATGTTAATAATTCCTTTTTTATTCATTGATAATTACTCCAACAGGGCAATGGTCAGAACCATGCACTTCATTAAGAATGACACTCTCTTTAATGCTTGGAAACAAACTTTTTGAAACAACAACATAATCTATTCTCCAACCAATATTTCTTTTTCGAGCACCAAACCGGTAAGTCCACCAACTATACTTTTCTTCATCAGGATGGTGCGCTCGAAACGTATCAACAAAGCCTGCATCAAGAAGCTCGCTAAACTTTGCTCGTTCTTCATCAGTAAAACCAGGATTGCCAACGTTTGCCTTATCGTTTTTCAAATCAATAGGATGGTGCGCGACATTAAAATCTCCTGTGATGATAACAGGTTTTTGTTTCTCTAACTCTTGCACAAAAGAAAGAAGTGCATCATTAAATCGCTCACGCATGCTCAGGCGAGGAAGACCGGGCTGCACATTTACGACATAGACGCTAAGTACAAAAAACTTTTCAAATTCTGCAGTAAGTACTCGACCCTCATCATCAAACTCATCAATACCGATGCCTTTAGTAATGCTTAACGGTTCTTCTTTTGTATAGATTGCCGTACCACTATACCCTCGCTTTTTTGCAGGAAAGAAATACGTGTGATAACTTTTGACTTGTTCATCCCCAGTTAAATCCTTTTCTTGAGCTTTAATCTCTTGTAAACAAACAACATCAGGTTGTACTGTGTCAAAAAATTCTTTAAAATCAGGTTTTTTCGTAACGGCTCGAAGACCATTCACATTCCAAGCATAAATTTTCATACTTTCTAACCTACTTTTTCTTTCTTTATAAATTTTATTTATTTCTCTTCGTTATCTTTTTATATATTACTTTTTCACTTTTTTTAATATGATGCGAACATATCTTATTTTAGGAATAGTTATGGCATTTTTTCTTGTCGGATGTGCAAGTACCACTGATGTAAAAATGCCTCTTGTCGATGAAAACGAACAACAACATGATCCAATGCATGATATGCATGCAGGAATGCCTTGTCATCAAATGCCAGATGGAAGTTGGATGGGTGATTGTGACGATCAAGGACATGATGGACACGTACATCAAGTACGAAGCGAATTAGAATTTCTTGTAGAAATGATTCCACATCATCAAGAAGCAATTGACTCATCTCAAGAACTTCTCGCACTTGGTGTAGAAGATGAAGCATTAGTTTCTTTACTCCAAGCGATTATTCAAGAACAAGAACAAGAAATTGCTTTGATGCAATCCTGGTTAGATCAATGGTATGCGCAAGAACAATACGCTCCAACCTATCAACCAATGATGAGATCATTATCGGGCTTAACGATAGATGAAGCAGTTACTGTTTTTCTTCAAGACATGATACATCATCATGAAATGGCAGTTGTTATGGCACAAAGTGTTTTAGAACTTGACCATCGAGAAGAAGTTGCGCAACTCGCTCAAGCGATTATTGCCCTACAGCGAGAAGAAATTGCTCTGATGCAATCTTTTCTTGAAGAATAATTTTATTTCTAAATAGTTAACGACAAAAGTTTAGGATACTCATTGTTTGTCGTTTACTAAAAAACGCATCCTTTAAATAGGATGTCTTATTTTTTTTCTTTATGAAACGCTTTGCAGTTATTAATAATGAGAAACTAAAAGAGATGTCTTTAAAGACGCATCTTCAACGACTTTGTCCTGTGAATAAAACAGGAGTCGAATGCATGTATTTTCAAGGAGATAAATTACTTATTGATGAAACTACTTGTATTGGTTGTGGTATTTGTGTAAAAAAAGCACCTGAAGCAATTTCTATTATCAATTTACCTGAAGCGTTAGAAAAACCTCCTCTTCATCGATACGCGCCAAACTCTTTTGCGCTCTATAACCTTCCCGTTCCTTTATTCGGATCAGTAGTTGGACTTCTTGGAAGAAACGGTATTGGAAAATCAACTGCTATGAAAATCTTAGCAGGGTTAGAACAACCAAATTTTGAACGAGAAGATAAAGGTTTTCCCTCAAATGGTCCAAATGAAAACACTTCAACCGTTCGAGATCTTATTGATTACTTTAAAGGAAGCGAAGCACAAACATATTTTGAAAAACTTGAACGTGGAGAAATAAAAGTTTCTTTCAAACCACAACAAGTAGAGTACATTCCAAAATCGTTCTCAGGAACTGTTCGAGAATTATTAACAAAAGTAGATGAAAAAAAACAACTCGACTTTTATGTCAAAGAATTATCTTTAAGCGCAGTTCTTGATCGAGAAATTTCTCAAGTTTCTGGTGGGGAGTTGCAACGAGTTGCAATTGCTGCTTGTTTATTAAAAGATGCAAACGTTTATTTTCTTGACGAGCCAACCAGTTATTTAGATATTAAACAACGATTAAAAGTTGCAAAACTATTACGAAAACTAGCAACTCCTGATGTTGCAGTGATGGTTATTGAACACGACCTTATTATTCTTGATTACTTAGCAGACTATGTTCATCTTCTTTATGGGAAGAGTGCTCATTATGGTATTGTTAGTCAATTAAAACCAACAAAAAATGGTATTAACACGTACCTCTCAGGATATATTCGAGATGAAAATATGCGATTTCGAGACCGAGAAATTCGCTTTGATGAAGTGTCACAAGATGAAGAAATTAGTATTCAAAAATTACTGATGTGGGATGAGTTTAGCAAGACGCTTGGTTCTTTCTCTTTAGACGTACAACCAGGAACTATTCATCGACACGATATTGTAGGTGTTCTTGGAGAAAACGGTATTGGGAAAACAAGCTTTGTAAAAGAACTTGTTCTTGCTTCAAAAGGAGAAAGTGAAGTTGCAACCATTACTCCGCATGAAACTATTCAAGATTTAGAAGTGAGTTTTAAACCACAATACTTAACCGCAACCGATGAGATCGTTCGATTCTTTCTCAAAGAAGCACTCGGTTACAAATTACAACTTATCAAACCTTTAGAACTTGAACCACTATTTGATAAACAA
>SKGA01000009.1 GCA_007117735.1 Candidatus Woesearchaeota archaeon
CTGACACCTCCCGGATGAATTGCTTTTCGCTTTAACAAATCAAACACTGCTCCGTTCAAAACTGCCTGAACTCCTGTTCCGGTTTCATACTCTTCAAGTAACTCTTTTTGAATAAATTGTAATCCTTGTTCTTGTGCAGGACTAAGCGTTCCTACTACCTCAAAAGTTTGTGATCCGGGAACGTAATGAATAAGTTCTTTTTTCTGTGCTTCTCGAAGAGCGAGCTCTGCCTGTGCACTTGTTGGAATAATATGATACTCTAAGAATTGTTCTTGAATTCGTGCTAAATTCTTCTTTCCTTCAGGATGATCTGCTTTATTTGCTGCAATAAGAATTGGTTTACTTCGCTTTCTCATTGCTCGTGCAAGACTGAGTAATTCTTCCTCACTCCATTGCCCTACTGCTTTATCTGATAAACCTGTTTCAACAAGACTTTGTTGCGCAATCGTTTCTGTCACGCCTAACCCGTTCAATTGTTTGGTAAGAACTTTTTCAATCGCTTGTTTTTCTTGCTGTGCTTGTCTACTCAGCTTCTCCCATCCTTTTTCTAAGATGCCCAGATACCAGTGATCAAGTTCTACTTCAAGAAATTCGATATCGTTTGCAGGATCGTAACTTCCTGGCTGCACGCTTTCTCCTCGTTCATTAACACTTCCAGAAATGTCAATAACATGAATAAGTGCGTCTGCTTGATTAAGATCGTTAAGAAATTGTCCACCCATACCTTCGCCTTTATGTGCTCCGGGAACAAGTCCTGCAACATCAACTAAATTCACAGGAACAAATCGCCATCCTTCTTGCACGTAGCCTGCTCGTGGATGTGCTACTTTTCCAAACTCGCTTGCCACATCTTTTATTTTTACAAATCCAACAGCGTGGTTTGCTTGGATGGTGGTGAACGGATAATTTGCAATATCTACTTCTGAGAGTGTACTTGCTTTAAAGAATGTGCTTTTCCCTACAGAGGGTTTTCCTACAATGCCAATAATCATTCTAGAAGGAGAGAAAGTAATGTTTTTATATCTTTGCTTCTTCTAGTTTTTCATGGATCCTTTTTTCTTACAGAAACCTTCATCTCTTGATGCTATCAAAGGTCAGAATGTTCAAAAGATAAGAGATTTTTTCTCCTCCTTTAAGAAAGGTAAAGCTTTATTTATTTACGGTCCTCCTGGTACGGGAAAAACGGCTAGCGTGTACGCGTATGCAAACGAGCATGACTTAGAGGTTCTTGAGTTAAACGCCAGTGACACGAGAAATAAAAAAGAGTTAGAACTCTTCCTTTCAAAAGCAACTGGTCAAGCAAGTTTGTTTGGCACGAGTAAACTTATCCTTATTGATGAGGTTGATGGGTTGTCTGGTCGGAAAGATAGAGGCGCTGCTTCTGCTGTTGCTGCTGCGATCGCTTCCTCTCCGTTTCCTATTGTAATTACTGGAATGGATGTCTTTGATAAAAAACTCTCTCCTATTAAGAAAAAAAGTCAACTCTTAGAATTTAATGCCTTATCAACAGATGTGCTTGTTGAAATTCTCTCTCCGTTTAACACGTCTCTTTCTTCTCAGCAACTTCGCTCTCTTGCAAGAAAAAGTGCAGGTGATGCCAGGGCTGCTCTTAATGACTTATTTACCTTAACGATTTTAGAAGGTGCTTCTCTTGATGATGTTGAGTCAAGAAAACAAACTCTTCCTATTGACCAAGCACTCATTCCTGTTTTCAAATCTACTGATCCGGCTGTTGTTTTTGGAGCGTTTGATACTGTTAACGAAGATGTTGATAAAATCTTTTTATGGATTGATCAAAACATTCCTTATGAATACACGTCTTCCTCTGATCTTAACACGGCGTATCAAACCTTAAGTCTTGCTGATCGATTCTTTGGTCGTATTCGTAGGTGGCAATACTATCGATTTTATGTATATTGTTATGCACTTCTCAGCGTAGGTATTGCACTAGCAAAAGATAAGAAATACGCTCGTCCTCCTCGTTACAAACCACCTTCTCGTCTCCTTTCCTATTGGAGAGCAAATATGCAGTTTGCAAAAAGAAAAAGTATTGTTGAAAAATTAGCTTTAAAAACAAAAACTTCTCAAAAACGAGCATTGCAAGATAGTTTTCCTTTCCTTGTTTCGTCTCTTGCAAACAACAAAGAGCTGCAAGAAGAACTTGATTTAACAAGCGATGAAGTCTCTTGGTTACAAAAAAACTTTCAACAAGCATAAAATCGCTTACTTTTTATAGGGTTTCTCATTTCTAGTAAGTGTATGGTTCGCGCAGTAAAAATCGCACTTAGCGATGCTCAACAAACAAAACAAGATCTTCAGTCTTTTCTTTCTCGAGATTTTTACGTCAAAAAAGAAGATGGCTATATCTATTTCCCTGTTATTGAATCGTACACTGGCGAAACTGTTGATGTTTCTCTTCGACCAAGAAGCACTCCTACTCGTGCTATTCCTTTCAAAGAAGCACTTCAAGACATTCTTACTCCCGAAGAATTATCTTTTGCAAAAACTGCGTATGAAGTCGTCGGTAGTATTGCAATTATAGAAGTGCCTGATGATTTATTAGCTAAAGAAAAAGAAATCGGTCAGTGTTTACTCTCTTCAAATCCAAAAATTAAAACCGTGTTAAGAAAATTAGGCGGTCATCAAGGAACGTTTCGTTCTCAAGATATGAAAGTAATTGCTGGTGTTCCTACTACTGTTGCCACAAGTAAAGAAAGTAATACAAAAATAACCTATGATGTTACTGACATGTATTTTTCTGCTCGTCTCGCTACTGAACGAAAACGTATTTATCGTCAAGTTAAAGAAGGGGAAGAGGTATTGGTCATGTTTAGTGGTGCTGCTCCTTACGTGGTTGTCTTGGCAAAAAACTCTCCTGCTAAATCTGTGGTGGGTGTAGAAATTAATCCTTCTGCTCACGAGTTTGCACTACAAAATATTACTCAGAATAAAATAAAAAATGCTTCAGTACATTGTGGTGATGCGCGAGTTGTTCTTCCCACACTAAACCAAACATTTGATAGAATTATTATGCCTTTACCAAAGACTGCTGAAACATTTCTTGATTGCGCTCTTGCTGTTGCAAAAGAGAATGCTACTATTCATTTATATGGTTTTTATCATGAGGATGAGTTTGAGAAAGCCTATGAACACATCGATGCATATTGTAAACAAGCTAACAGAAACTATACGTTGTTAAGCACTACTAAAGTTGGTCAGCAAAGTCCTCGAACATATAGAATTTGTGTTGATTTCTCCGTTCATCCTGAAAAGAAAATTGTGCAGCACTAGTTAGTTACTTCCGTTAATCATTGGAAAAATCCTCATCGGGTGTTCACGTACATCATCGCGCTTTTACACATTTCCAAAGCGTTACGCTTTTATAGAAAAACAAAACGTGCCTTGCCCTTATATACTTTGCGACAAACGAGTTTTTCTCCAGGAAAAGAAAAGAGTTATATACTTTTTTCTCCTCATTTCATTTCATGAAATACGTCTTTGTTCTTCTTCTCCTCTTGTTGAGCGCGTGTTCTTATAATATCGAGTTCTTTCAAGAACCTTTCATTCCTGAAATAAACACGTCTCTTCCTGAACAAAACCCGACGTATATTCCTTCAAACCAACACTTTCAAGAAAACGAAACCTTTCTCTCAAAAGAGTTCTTTTTTGAACATCAAGATAACTTATTCTCCTTCAATCTTTCCTTATCAAACCAAACTTATCTTGCACATCAACCATTATCTCGTACTTATTCGTATCGAGGATCCTTACCTGATGATTGGTTAACTGAGTATTATAGCATGTTTATCTTTGAAGGGTTTGATGATGAGCTTATCGATTCTATTATCCAAACTATTAAACAAAGCGATCCGGACATGACTGATGTTCAACTCGTTCGTGCAGTAACCAGTTTTGTACAATACATTCCTTATGATTGGTCAAAATTCTTTGACGTTTTTGACTCTGTTAATTATCCTTATGAAACACTCATGCGTCAATCAGGTGTGTGTTCTGATACAACTGTACTTCTCGCTCGTCTCTTAATAGAATTAGATTATTCTGTCTCTTTATTTACCTATGAAGAAGCAAATCACATCGCTGTTGGTATTGCTTGCCCGCGAGGTGTTGATAATTATAACTCCGGTTTTTGTTTTATTGAAACCACTGCTCCTAATATGATTGGTCACATTCCTTCTTCCTTTGGCGTTGCTGGTGAAATAACTTTAGATGAAACTCCAGAAATCGTTCCTATCCATCAAGGAAGAACGTACGCTGGAGCGCAAGAAGATTTCTTACGTCGTCAAGAACTAACACAACGCTACGGTTCATCAATCCTTGAGATGAGTCGTGAGAAACGTGAATTATACAAACAAATTACTCACTTACAAGAAGAATTAGACGCGTTAGGTTGTGAAGGTGTACTTCCTCGAAATCTGTACGAGGAATGTAATACGATTATCACAACGGTGAATTATTTCATTAACGAATTTAACACGCTTGTTGATGAGTCAAGAAATTCTTAACTAAACATGCGTAGATAATCGTCTCCTTCAAGAGCTTCGTCTCGAAGAACTTTCTCTTTCGCGCTAAGAAAATCATCATACGTAACAATATGTCTATCGTCTCGAATTGCAGCGTATCCTGCTTCAGTACAGACTGCTTTAATTTCAGCACCAGTCATACCTTCTAATTGCTTTGCAATCATTTTGTATTTTGTGCCTCGTTTTAGTTTCATATTCTTTGTATGGATTTTAAGAATTTGTTCAACACCGTCCACTCCTGGAGGACCGATATGGATGTGTCTATCAAGACGTCCTGGTCGCATAATTGCTGGATCAAGAATATCTTTTCTGTTCGTACAACCAATAATCTTTACATTGGATAATGGGGTGAATCCATCAATCTCAGCTAAAAATTGCATAAATGTTCGTTGTACTTCTCGCTCGCCACTCGTTCCTACTTCAATTCGGTTTGCAGCTAAGGAGTCGATTTCATCAATAAAAATAACGGTTGGAGCTTTTTCTCGTGCAAGTTCAAAAATTTCTTTTACTAATTTTGCACCTTCTCCGATAAATTTTTGTACGAGTTCACTTCCTACGATTTCAATAAACGTAGAGTTCGTACTTGCAGCAACTGCTTTTGCTAAGAGGGTCTTTCCTGTTCCTGGAGGACCGTAGAGTAAAATTCCTTTTGGAGGTTCAATACCTACTTTTTTGAATAGTTCTGGTTTTGTTAAAGGAAGTTCAACAATTTCTCGAACTTCGTTAATCTCTCGGTCAAGACCACCGATATCTTCCCAGCTAATCGTAGGTTTTTCCATAATAACAAACTGGTCAACGTTAAATCGTTTTGCAGTTTTTACTTTTTCAATAATGGTGAGGTTTTTTTGTTCTAACAACACAGAATCTCCAACTTTTAAGTCCGTTGCAGAGCTTGCGATATCGACGTAGAATTTATTACCGTTTGCCATACTTACGAGTGCATGATCATCATCTAAAAGTTCTGATAATTCTGCTACGAGAAGTGCTGGAGCTCTAAATCTATCAAGCTCGTGCTTTAATTGAGCAATGGTTTCTCGTAATAAACGATTTTCTTGTTCGATATCTTGTGCTGTTCTATTAAAGGAATAAACTTCCCCATCTAACAAATCTTTCCCCATAAAGTGATGTAATACCCCAGACTATTTAAATATAATGGATTTTCTTTTCTTTATGAAACACGTTCATAACCTTTCAATTCGCGTCTTATGCAAACAAATAGAAGATAGTTCTGCTTTTAAAGAAGCATTAGAATGTTTTCTTCCTGAAAATGCTTCGCAAGAAGGTTTTTCTCTCACTCAAGAAGAAATTCGTATCGATCAGGGAGAAGATCTTATTTCTTTAGAGCTTTCCACGGATAAACAACGATGGATCAAACATATTCTTTCCTTCTTAGGGGAACACGTTTTTACTCAGAATCTAAAAAAGCTTCGTGAAGAAGATGATCGTGTTGATCAAAAAGGCGCGTGGTATCTTCGCTTTGACAAAACTGCATTCTTAAATGATTCTTTTGAATTAGTAGATCACGGACAATGTATTCATGTTCGGTTTTTACTCGCTGCGTTTCCAAAATCTCGAGAAAATGCTATTGCAACAAAAAATAGTCTCTTAGAACACTACTCTTCTTAAAGAAAGTCGTTTTTTTCTTTTTCTTCACGAACAGCGGTAGGACTTTCTCCTCCGTGCCACGTGAATCGTGGTCGTACACGCATAGGGTACATTTTCTCATTATTATCATCAAATAAAATCCCTGCACCTTTTTCTCGAGGAAGATCATCTAATTGTTGTACTAGTCCTTCTCGCATATAACTTTGCATAAGCATACCGAGAGCGTCAACATCAATTTTTGCAGTAATTCGATGACTAAGAACAATATCTGATTGTGTCATTACATCAGTATGGATTTTTCCTGGCTGTTGTGTTGCAAGAATTAAACTAATTCCTGGCTGACGACCTTCTCTCATAATAGTAATTAATGGTTCGCTACTTGCAACCGTTTTATCTTTTGGCAAAAACTCGTGTGCTTCATCAAGCACCAGCCATACTAAAGGCATATCTTGTTTTTCCTTTTTATCTGTGGTAAATCGTCGTAGTGTTTCTTCAACGCTTTGATATTCTTCATCTTTTCGTGCAAGCATACGTTGAACAAATAATCGTTGTCCTAAAATTCCTACAATAAGAGATTTTACATCCCATCCTCCTGGCATGGTTGCATAACAAGAAACGTCAAGAACAGTAATTTGTCCTCCTTTCGCGAGGTCTTCAAGCGCTGTTGCTTCCCCGTCTCCTTCATTAAAAACACCCCAACTCATTGCTAAGGAAAACATGCTTTTTACTGCTTTTTTTGTTTCATCTAACGAATCGTCATCTTTCTCAATCCGCTCTAAAACGTCTTTAATTTTATATGCTCCTTGTTTCTTAAGAGCCAAAATGGCATTCGTAATAAGGATTCCTTCAGGAGAATATTTCTCAACCTTAAACGCGCTACACCAATCATCTGGATCAATAAGAGATGCTTCAATAGTAAACGGAGCGTCAGTTGGTATTCCTTTCTCTTTATATTCATGATAAAACTGATCTGGTGTGAAAATTTTTAGAGGAATATCTTCAGGTTCTAAATTCCATGCTTCAAGCAATTCTCGTTCTTGCTTATTAGGATATTTCATCGTCCAAAAAACACCCATGGTATCAAGAAGTATAATAGAAAGATTTTGTTTTATCGCTTCTTCCAACAAGTGAAATCCTTCCGCAACAACACCCATCGTATAACTTTTCCCGCCTCCTCGTTTTCCACAAATAAACATAACATGAGCTCCTGCCACATCAAGATAAATATTATTAGAAAGACTTTGGGTTTGTCCCATTTTAATATAATGTTTTCCCAGGAGGACAGTCCCTTTTTTACCAAATTTCTCGACATCTTTTTTACTTCGTCCAACAATTATATCTTGCATATCTCTTCTCTACAGTCTTCTTCTTTAAAAATATTCTCGTTCTTCATCCTAAAAGTTTAAATATAACTGTGCTGCTTAAATCCTCTATGGTTAAAAAACATAAAAAAGTAGGTGCAGCAAAGCAGACTCCTCCTTCACGATTCTTACCTCTTATTTTAAGTGGTGTTATTGTTGCAGTAGTTATTATCGCAGCATTAATTTTCTTTCCTCAACCTGATGTTGAGCAATCGCAAGAAGATATTATTATTGTTGCGATGGTAAATGACGAACCTATCTTATTGTCTGATCTTGATAGGCAGTGGTATAGTATGCCTCCTCAGTCAAGACTTGATATGGAGCGAGATGATTTGCTCGAACAACTCATCGAAGAACGATTATTAATGCAGGAAGCAAATCGTTTAAATCTTACTGTTTCCCAGCAAGAAGTTGAAACTTTATTCCAAACTCAGCTTATGCAGGCAGGTGTAACTGAAGAACAAGCAGCCCAGTCTCTTCTGGCTCAAGGAATGTCTGTTGATGATCTCAAATCAATGTATTTTCGACAGCTAAGCATTGCTCGTTTATTTGAGGAAACTGTTGAAGAGCAAATTGATGTTTCCACTCCTGAAATTGTTTCTTTTTATGAAGAAAATAGAGAATTATTCTTTTCTGAGCAAATGGTAACCGTAAGACATATTCTCTTAGAAGAGAGTGTTAATGCTTCCCGTACTCAAGAATTAATAGATACTATTTTAGAACGTCTTGAAACGGAAGACTTTTGTGATCTTGTTGACGAGTTTAGTATGGATGCAGGTAGTGTTGATAATTGTGGAGAGTATACTTTTCCTCGAGAAGTAATGGTTCCTGAATTTGAAGAAGCGAGTTTCCGATTACAACCTGAGCAGCAAGAAGTAGTTCAATCCGAATTTGGTTTTCATATTATAAGGAAAATTTCCGATCGGCCTGAAGGGTATTTGGATTTATCTGACAGAATGATCCATATCAATGGAGAACCTACTGTTCGACAGTTTATCGAGCAGGTGTTGTTACAGGAAAAAGCTTCAGATATCTATACTGTTTATGTTCAAGATCTTTCCTCTCGAGCGTCAATTACTCGATACATGGATGTATCTGGTTTTGATATGGAATAAGCCTTTCGCTAGTGAACGAATAAATACATTTATATATTGGCGAATACTTATATTTTTTTATTGTAGGTAACATGGGTCCCACTCGAGCATGTACGGAGTACTGTTGTGATGAAATGTGGACACGGTTATGTACACCAGCCCGACACGAGAGTAACTCAAGTTGAGCACACGACGGCATCGTAAGAATTTTTCTGCATTCTTGCGAATTTGGTCAAGCAATGACCTTGGGAGTTAGTGTATCGGGCGACAATCCCTTTACAATCAAATATATCACGCAATACAAAATTATTGCAAGTGATGCCTAGAAGCGCATCATTTCACGATTACTTTCCTGTTATCAGAGACCGCTACTCGTGCTAGAGCGACCTACTTCTAGGCCCTATGAGGTAAAATAAAATGGCAAAAATTGCTCAAGTATCATCTAAATACATTATTCATGCCACCATCCAAATCGATGGTGTGGTAGATCGGCCTGACGTTATTGGTGCAATCTTCGGTCAAACCGAAGGTTTGCTTGGCGAAGACTTAGAACTTCGCGAATTACAAAAATCTGGTCGGATTGGTAGAATTGAAGTTGACAGCGAGACGAAAGGTGGTAAGACTAAAGGTCAAATTACTATTCCTAGTAGTCTTGATAAGGCCGAGACTGCTATTATTGGTGCTGCTCTTGAAGTTATCCAACGAATCGGTCCTTGTAATGCGAAAATTGAAGTAAACAATATCGAGGATATTCGTATTTCTAAACGAAAACAAGTTATTGATCGTGCGAAACAATTACTCAAAAACCTTGTCGATGGCGTTATGCCTGATAGTCAAGAGTTAAGTGATGAAGTTGCTCATAGCGTTCGAATGATGGAAGTTATCAGTTATGGTAAAGATAAATTAGCTGCAGGTCCTATGGTTGACGAGAGTGATGAAATCATTGTTGTTGAAGGTCGAGCGGATGTATTAACCTTACTAAAATATGGTTTTAAAAATGCTATCGCTGTTGGAGGTACAGGTATTCCTCAAACTGTTGCTGATTTATGCCGTAAGAAAACAACCACTGTTTTTGTTGATGGTGATCGTGGTGGAGACTTAATTGTTAAAGAGTTAATGGGTACTACTGAGATTGATTTTGTCACTAAAGCTCCTGATGGGAAAGAAGTTGAAGAATTAACTAAGAAGGAAATTCATAAAGCGCTTCGAGCAAAAGTGAGTATTGAACAAGTTCATCTTGAAGAGTCTGATGGAAGTAAATCTTCTCATAAGTCTCATAACAACAAACGTTCATCTTCTCGAGATTCAAACAGTAATCGATCTTCTAATAGTCGATCTTCTTCACCTTCTCGATCTTCAAAACCTGCGCCTTCTCGCTCGTTAAATGATGAAGATAAAAAAACGTTTAATCAAATGTTAGAGGACTTAATTGGTACTCGTGGTGCTTACTTACTTGATCGAGAAAAAAACATTCTTGGTAAAATTCCTGTAAGTGAATTAATTCCTACTATTAAGAGTTTGAACAATGCAGTGTTTGCTGTGGTCTTTGACGGTACTGTTGATGAAGATTTATTGGCTAGTGCTGAGAAGAGTAATGTTCATTTTGTTATTGGTATGGGTAGCGAAGTAAAAGCTTCTGGCCGAACGAAAATTCTTACACCTGAAGATTTTAAATAAATCTTCTTTTCTTTTTTTTTCTTAACTATTGTTCTCCAAGAAATTTCTTAATAAGTTTTGATTCTTTTAATTCTTGAGGTAATGTTGATTGTGTGAATTTAACTATTCCATATGCCATTGCTAGCCCTGCTACAATATAAAAAAACGTTTCACTTTCTTTGCTAAAACCATCTCCTCCTTGATCGAGAGGTATTTCATCAGGAAATGCGCTCACTACCTTTCCAAAAAGTCCGGAAACAAAAGCTATCATGCCTGCGGTTTTAGCCTTTTGGCTATTGTGTAGTTGTGTGTGAAGTTGACTAAACAAGGATAGTAGCGTGTTTGAGTGTTTCATACATATTGCAAGTTGTTGTTGTACTTGTTGAAATAGTCTCATTGAAGGAATCTGTAGAAATAACTTTTCTTTCCTAATTCTTTCTTCGCATGCATCAAAATATTTCGCTAAGTTCAGTAATATGGTGTCGATAAGTGTATATGTTTCTTGACCTACTATGGAATGTTCACTAACTGCTTTTTTAAATTCCGACGATTGTTCTTCTGTTATATATGATTTTTTTATTTGTTTTAAAAGGTTGTCTTCTTTTCTTGTTAATTCTTGTAATTTTCTTTTTTGAGAAGGAGTAATATCTTTATGGTAACGCGTGTAGGTCTGTTCGATTTCAACAAAAATTTTTTCTCTTTTTTTCTCAATTTCTAATAATTCTGGCAGTTTTCTCTTTAATATTTTATAGAACTTCTTTGCTTGACTTGTTGATCCAAAAATTCCCATGCTGTTGTAATGATAAAAAGTTTATTTAAATCTTTCCAAACGAATCAAGAGTTTGTTGTCCTTGTTCAACTCCTTCTTCATAGGGCGCATCTACTTGTTCTTTAAGCTTTTTTGCAAGCGCAACGCCAACAAGATCGGTCAAGGTTTGACTTGGTACTTGGACAATATCTTGGACGGTTCGTAAATTATTTTTGAAAAGAGTTCGTGCTCGTGCACGTCCTACTTGTTTAAATTGAAGGAGTGGAAGAAGTTCTTCTTTAACTCCCTGTTTTACTCGTGTTTGTAACTTACTTAACGGTGTTCGTAGACCATGTCGCTTAGTGAGTCGTGCAAGCTCACTTGCGCCGTGCAACAACCATACTGCTCGTTGGGTTTTTGCATGTAATTCTCCTGGCCGAACATTAAATCGTTCAAGAATGGTTTCTTCATCAACTTCATTCACCCAGGCAAGAAAAAGTTGTGTTGTTCGAACAGTATCAAAATAATCATCTTGAGAAACTTGATAAAATTGGTGTTCATCAATGACAAGTTCTTGTTCTTCTAAAAATGCATGCACTTCTTCTTGTGCTTGCATTGGTGTTCGTGTTAATGGTCTCATTTCAAGAGTACAGCAGAGTAAGTGAAGAAATTGTGGAGTTGTTTCTGCCTGATCAATTCCTTCTAATAATTGGTGTGCGGTTTGAGGATCAAGATATAATTCGCTCACTCGCTTACCTAGTGCAGTTGCTTTCAAAGGAGTATCCAGCGCTTTACTTAACAAACTAGACGCGCTAAAAAATCCTCCTGTTTCTTTCTGTTCTTCTGTTGATTCTAACATCTCCCATTCTTGTAGGAGTGCAATCATTTTTTCAAGGATAAAGTGTACTTTTGTTGTATCTCCAAATTGATGAGCGTAGAATGTCGAGTCAAAAAAATCAAACAATTTTTGTTTTCCTTTAATTAATTCACTTGCAATTAAACTCAAGACGTAGGTTCGAAGGACGGGTTCGACTGCCAGTTTTGAATAAATTTCTTCAACGTCTCCTCGTAAGTATTGTTCTTCTAATCGATCAGCTTCTCCTTGTTCTTTTGCAAGAACAATTGCTTGCCCGTGTGTTTCTTGACCTGGACGTCCTGCTCTTCCTGCCATTTGTTCATATTCTAAGACCGCAATAGGGCTCATTCCTCGTTGTCCAAATCGTTTTAAGTCGCGAATAATAACTCGATATGCGGGAAGGTCAAGTCCTGCCGCTAAGGTTGGGGTTGAGCAAATCGTGTGAATAACTCCTTGTCGAAATGCTTCTTCGATAAGTCCTCGTTGTTTTGAAGTTAATCCTGAATGGTGAAATGCAACTCCTGTTTCTAAGCAGAGTGCTAATCGTTTACATTGTTTTGTTGGATGTGCAAGAACGCTAAGAACTTGTTGACTGAGCTGATGATAGGTTTGTGTTTTTCTTCCTTCTACTTTAGAAAGTTTTTCTGCTTGGCTTTCTGCGGCTCGTTTACTTGAACAAAAAACAAGTGTTTGTCGATCTTGTCGTTTCGTATCGAGAATGATGCTTGCTACAGGATCTTTATGTGCTGGCAGCTTAAGATTTTTCATCTTTCTTCATAAATGTCTTCTGCTTCTTATATCTTTTGTCTTCGTGTCTTGTGAAGAATTTTTTCCCTAAATAAAAGTGAGCCCGCGGGGATTTGAACCCCGGACCACACGATTATCAGTCGTGCACTCTACCAGGCTAAGCTACGGGCTCAGAAAAATGGCGCCTCTGACCAGGATCGAACTGGTGACCTGTCGGTTAACAGCCGACCGCTCCACCGCTAAGCTACAGAGGCATTAAAAAGTTGTTTACATTTTCTGTAAGCACGTCTAAGAATTGAGAATTGCTTTATAAACTTAACGAATGCTTTTATTTTTACTCCTCTTTTTTCGTTACAAAAACGTTTTTTTTGGGAAAGATTTATATATTATTTCCCTTCTTATTCCTTTATCAAGTTAAATGTGGTGTTTTTATGGCTGAGGATATTTCAAAAAAAACAATTGTTGTATTGGTTATTCTTACAGTTATAATTTCAACATTGGGCACATTAACTGTTCTTGATACCATTGATCGCTCGCAGGTGTCTTCTGTACCTATTTCTGAGACGTCTCAATCAACTCAAGGGCAAGTTATTTTAAATATTGTTGAGTCTCCAACGCCTATTACTGGCCAAGTGGTGCTTAACTTGCGTGACGATGTAAATTAGTCTGGTGTAAAATGGATTTATCAAATAAAACGTTAGGTTTACTTTTAGTGGCTGCGATTGTTATTTCAATTGGTGGTACTATTATTAGTTTAAATAAATTAGATGCGGTTTCAACAACTGGATATGCTGTTCAGTCAGGTACAGTAACTTTAAATGTTCCTGAAGCTCTTTCTATTGTATTAACAAATGCTTCTATTGATTTTGGTGATTGTATGATTAATACTACGAGGGGTTTTAACTTTGTAGATAGTTCTCTTGATGTGACTGGAGCGAATAATGCTGAGTGCGATGGTACTCTTGATTTCCCTGATTCTATTGTTGTTCGGAATGATGGTAACGTGAATGCTAATGTTTCTGTTCGATCAGACATTAATGGTACTGAGTTTTTCAACGAGCAAAACAGTTGGATTGCTTATCGAGCTGGTGAACCTGCTCTTAATTTTGGTTGTGCAAATGACTTAGCAGATACGTTTACTAATTTTACTGTGGTTGGACCTGATGAGAATTATCCTTTTTGCGGTAATTTGACGACTAGTGTTCACGGCGGTACTGATGCTGAGTTGTTCATTCAAGCATATATTAATGCTGCAGCTACTGCTGGTGGTGTAATGACACTTACCTTTGAAGCTGAAGTAAATTAAGTTGAGGTTATATCATGTCCTCTTTTAAGCTGATAGCTCTTATCAGTATATTTTTTCTTTTTTCTCTTTCTTTTGTTCAAGCAATAGGTATTAGTCCTCCTCGTGTGACTGAGGATTTTGTGAGTGGTGAGTCGCTTACGGTTCCTTTTCAAATTATTAATCGAGCTCATCCTACGTATGTAAAAATGGATGCTTTTGGCTCTCCTCTTGCAGAGTTTGTAACTTTTTCGCAGGATTCTTTTTCTATGCCGCAAGGTGTTGTTTCTGTTGATGTTTCTGTTGATTTTCCTGAGTTTTCTGAATTAGTTGATTCGTTTGGTCGACAAATTATTAGAATTAGAGCTTCAGAATCTCCTGATACTGTTGATGGTTCTTTTGCTGCAGTTACTAGTGTTGTTGGTTGGTTAGTAATTGAAGTTCCTGTTCCCGGAGAATTTGCAGAAATTGTTGAGATTTCCGATCCTACTGTTTTAGAGGGGGAAGATGTTTTGGTTGATATTCTTCTTCGTAATAGAGGTACTCAACCGCTCTCGAATAAACAATTAGATATTCAAGTACTTGATGTTCTTAATCAACCCGTATACCAAACTACTGTTTCTTCTATTGCTGTTCCTCTTGATGATTCTACTCTTATTCAAGTTGCACTTCCTTCAAGCTCTTTTGATCCTGGTAAATACACGTTTGAAGTTTTATTCAACTATTCTGATGAGATGCAGCCTTTAGTTTCTTCTCGTTCTTTTTTTGTTGGAGCGACTGATATTCAATTAATCAATTATACTCAAACCTTAGAAGAGGGTAGTATCAATCGTGTTCGTTTCCATTTACAAAGTTTATGGGGTTCTCCTCTTCGTTCAGTTAGACCTCAACTTCTTTCTTTTTCCGGTGAACAGTCTTTACCTGTTCTTGATTTTGATCCATTCCAATTACAAGTTCTTGAGGCTTTTATTGAAGTTCCTTCTCTTGAGTCTTTGGATAGCGATACGTTTGATTCGATGTTGCGTTTAGAGTTTCCTGTTGATGCAACTACTGATACCACAAAAGAGTTTCCAGTTACTTTTCTAATCGCTCCTCAAGAAGATGATGTGTTAATTAGTTTTAATTGGTACTTTGTAGCAGTCATTCTTATTGTTGCAATTAGCGGTATTGTTTTCTTTGTTATTCGTCGGTGGAATCATGAAAAGAGATAGTCTTCTTCTCCTCGTTGTTGTTTCATTTGTTGCAATTATTTCAACAATTGTTGCATATGTTCTTTTTTCTCCTTCTTCTCCTGAGCATGTTTCTATAGAGTATACTTTTAGCGTCCAGTCCGAGATTGGTTTTGTTCTTGATTCTGATGCACTTCATTTTGGAGGAGGTCCTCCTGGTGCTCGTTTACAACGAGGATTAAATATTTCTTCAACACGAGATGCGAGAGTTGTTCTTTCGTGGGATGGTCCTGGTGATATTGTTGTTTCCAAGAATAATTTTCTTATTCAAGCAGATACGCAAGAATACGTTTTATTTTTTTTAACTGTTCCTTCCGATTTAGAGAATGGTTTTTATGAAGGTTCAATTTTTGTAACGTTGTATGAGGGTGATGATTTAAATGAGTAAATTATTTATTTTTTGGTTAACTTGTTTTTTGCTTGTTGTTAGTATTGTTAGTCCTTTACTTCTCACTTCTTATTCATTTTCTCCAACTGGTTTTGCTGTAGAACAAACTGCTATTGTTACTCTAGGCGTTCAAGAACAATTAGTCATTGTATTAACTAATGACACGCTTAATTTTGGAAGTTGTGCGATTAATCAAACACAAGGATTTTCTTTTTTTGATTCTTCTTTAAACAATTCTCAAGTTGATAATTCTCTTTGTGTTGGTGGCTCTTTTCCAAATTCTTTTGCATTAAGAAATATAGGTAATGTTGTTGCGAATGTTTCTGTCGAGTTCGGGACTACTGGTCAAGATTTTTTTAACAATACTGATTCGTGGATAGCTTTCGGATTGATGGCTGATGGGTGTGAGGGTTATTTTCCTAGCACTTTCACTCAGGTTGATCAATTAGAGTTTATTGTTTGCGATCAATTACCTATTGGTGTTGCTCAAGATCTTCTTGTTCATTTACAAGTATTTGTTAATGCTTCTTCTCGAGGTGGTGGCGTCTTACCTATTCAGTTTATTGCAAGTCCTGCCGATTGATAGTTTTTCTTAATTTTTTATACTAAAGTTTTATATATTTCTATATTTCTTTCTTCGTTGTATGAAGAGTTTTGATGTTTTGAGAGTAGGTATTGTTCTTTTTGCTCTAGGCGTTATTTCTCTTTCTCTTCTTTCTATTTTCGCACCAACTATTTCTTATACTGGTTTAGCATCTGGAGCGTTTACTCTTTGTCTGAATAATCCTCCTCAAATTGAGCTTACTCATTGTCAAACTTCGCTGACTCAATATAATTATTATGTTTGTCGTCTTGGTATTGTAGATCCTGATGTTCATGATTCTCATGAGTGGTTTATCGATCCTCTAACAACGAACTCTTCGTTTCTCAATATTACTTCCGAGGGTGTTTTAGTAGGCCAACCAGGTCTTCATCAAGATGGGGTTCACGTGTATGATCTTTTTCTTCAGGATGATAGTGGTTGTGCTAATGCGCAAACAAGAAAACGTTTTGTTTTAAACGTTACTCGAGTGAATAATGCTCCTGTGTTTGTTCCTCCTCTTGGTCCTTTTGAATTGGAAGAAGGTGAGACGTTACGAGGTATTTCTCTTTCAGATAATTTCTTCGATCCTGATGGTGATCCGTTAACTTTTTCTCATTCTATTCCTTCAAGTAATTTTCTTATTTCTATTGAAAATGACGAATTAGTTATTACTGCTGCAAGTTGCGGGGAAACATCTCTTGTTGTTTCGGCAACTGATCCTGGTGGTTTATCTGCAGATAGCGATATTTTTACAATTGATGCTCCTTGTCCTCAAGCATCTTCTATTCCTTCAGCAGGAGGCGGTGGTGGAGGTCCTCCTTGTGTTCCTGATTGGCAATGTGGTCAGTGGGAGCAATGTTTGCCTAACGGTACGCAAGTTCGTTATTGTGAAGATGTGAATCGATGTAAAGATGATCTTTTCGAAATGTGGAGAGAATGTACTTATGTGAGTCACTGTTATGATGGTATTCAGAATTTTGATGAGGAGGGTATTGATTGTGGTGGTGAGAATTGTCCTCCTTGTGCTACGTGCGATGATGGCATTAGAAACTGTCATACGATGCCTGATGGTTCTATTTTATGCGAAACAGGTGTAGATTGTGGAGGTCCTTGCGATCCTTGTGATCATTGTAATGATGGTATTCAGAATTTTGATGAGGAGGGTATTGATTGTGGTGGTGAGAATTGTCCTCCTTGTGCTACGTGTTATGATGGTATTCAGAATTGTCATACGATGCCTGATGGTTCTATTTTGTGCGAAGAGGGTGTTGACTGCGGGGGTCCTTGTCCTGCGTGTGATCTATTACAAGTTCCTTCTCCTCTTCAACCAGATGCTGACTGGTTTATCGCCTGGGTTGCAGCGTTTCTTATAGGGTTTTCGGGCATTGTTTTTGCATTGTATAAGTATAAACAGAAAATTCGAGCATTCTTTGTCAAATTGCGATTTTTACTTTCTAAAAAACACGCAAAGACTATTTTATTTACTGCTGTTCAACGAGATATGTTGTTAAATAATATTGATGATTTGGAATCGAGAAATTTGTTTAAGAAAAATAGGAAAATTGATTTTGAAGAGTATCAAGAGGAATTAGCTGCTATTTTAAGAAAGTTTTATGCTATTCTTGTTGGTCAGTCTTTTAATCTTAAAGAAGTCAAAACAGGTCTTAAAGAGTATAAACTACATACTTTTCCTGCACACATTCTTGAGAAACAATATGTTCAGCTTCTTCGTTTAGAGAAATCTTCTGTTTTCTCTCGTGATGAATTGGAGTTATTTACTGAATTTTTACGATTAAATATTCTTGGTTTTAGTCCTCTTAGAAAATATGTTCGTAAGGATGGTTTAGTTAAATCTGTTTCTGGTGATACGTACGAGGTCGTTGTTAAATCCTTATATAATGCGATTATTGCATTACAGTTCAAGCAGTTCTCTCAAGCAAAGAAGTTATATCTTCAAGTTTTAGAGTCTTATGATCAACTTTCTTCTCCTGAGCAAGTAGAATTATTTGGCGCAGTGCATTTAACCTTTGATGAGATTCGTTATCATATTTCTTATCGAGAATAAATACTTCGTCTTTTTCTTATTTTTTTGTTGTGGTGTTGGAGATACTTCTCTTTTTCTTAACTACATTTATATATAAGTAGGTATTTCTCTTACATTCGGAATAGGTGATACTATGGATCTTTCACTTTGTTTACAATCATTACAAACCACTGACGAAAACATCTTTAAGGATAAGACGGTGACTATCTTAGGTCTTGGAGGTGTTGGTAGTAGAGTTGCAAGTATGCTCGTTCGACACGGTATTAATGTTCGTTTAATTGATAAAGAACGTTTTTATGAGCGAGAATTTCCTCGTCAAAGTTTATTTCGCGAGGAAGATATTTCTAAATTCAAGGCTAAACAAGCAAAGAAACTGCTTGAGCAATTAGATTCGAATGCGATTATTAAAACGTTTCATGAGGAGTTAACAAAAGATAATGCGTTTTTGTTAAAATCTGATGTGATTGTTGACACTACAAACAGTCCAAAAATTACTGCTATTTCTAACGAGTATGCGCAACAAGAACAAGTAGCTTATATTTCCAGTAATTGTGCTGGAATGACTGCGACGATGTTAACATACATTCCTGGAAAAGTTGGTGGTTGTGCAAATTGTGCTGGTGATGCACATAATGTTGGCACGATTAAGAAAAACGGTATGTTTAGCCCTCTTTCTGATTTAATGGCTGGATTAGTTGGTAGTCAAATTCTTCATTACCTTGCAGGAAAAGAAGTCAATAATCAGTTAATTTCTGTTAACTTAGAACCGTATAATATTACTTCAACAAAAGTTGAGTCAATAAAAGGTTGTCCTGTATGCAGTCCTTAAATCTTGAGAAGGCGAGAGAGAAACTTCTTTCTTGTTCTCGTCCTTTATTTTTGTTTGATGATG
This sequence comes from Candidatus Woesearchaeota archaeon, assembly GCA_007117735.1. Classification (GTDB taxonomy): domain Archaea; phylum Nanobdellota; class Nanobdellia; order Woesearchaeales; family SKGA01; genus SKGA01. The sequence continues at coordinate 19,027 of SKGA01000009.1, forward strand.
ATGCGGATGGCTTAGCTGCTTTTTTGTTGTTGTATCGTTTTGTTCGTTCAGGTAAAGGCATGCCGTTAAAAGGAAAGGCTCTTGACGAGTTTTTTGTTCAGAAGGTTAATACGTATCAACCTGATTTAATTGTTATTCTTGATAAACCAGTTGTTGATGAGTCTTTTTTCAAAGGAGTTCATGCTCCTATTCTCTGGTTAGATCATCATAAACCTCAACATCCTCCTTCTTCAGTATTGTATATTAATCCTCGAAAAGAAGATCCTGAACAAAATCTTCCTACGAGTTTTCTTGCATATTTAATTGTGTTACAAGATGAGTGGGTTGCAACTACTGGCGTAGTTAGCGATTGGGAGGTGGTGCCTGACCAATTAAAAGATGCGTTAGAAGAATCGTATCCTGATTTTCTTCCTCGATCAATTTCTTCACCGCAAACAGCTCTATATGATTCTCCTGCTGGACAAATGGCAAGAATTTTCTCGTTTGCACTTAAAGGTCGAATGTCTACTGTTCTTACTCATATGAAGATTCTTACTCGTATTAAGAATCCTCAAGAATTATTCAAACAAGAACATGCGCAAGCACGACTTCTTATGAAGACGGTGTTGAAATGTCAAGAGGAGTATGATGCGCTTAAAAATCAGATTGCTCCTGTCAAAGATGATCCTTTATTATCTTTTTCATATGATGCTTCTTCAACATCTTACACGACTGATTTATCCAATGAATTATTATTTTTGTATCCTGAGAAGTTTATTGTTATTGCTCGTTTAAGTGGTCCGTCATACAAATGTTCTTTACGTTCTACTAAGCATCGTGTTGATGAAATTCTTGACCAAGCCTTAGTGCAAGTCAACGGTACTGGTGGAGGTCATGAGCACGCGTGTGGTGCGGTAATCCGAGAAGAGGACTTTTCTACGTTCCTTGATATTCTTCGAGCAAAAATCCAAGAGTAAATCTTTCTAAAGCGTAAACCTTTTTAAATAGTCTGCATTTTCAATGTTGCACAGAGTGCCTCCGTGGCTTAGTGGTATAGCGCGACATTGGTAATGTCGAGGTCCCGAGTTCAAATCTCGGCGGAGGCTTGCTCTTTTTTTGCCTTCGTGGCTTAGTGGCTATAGCGGTCGCCTAGTAAGCGACAGGTCCCGAGTTCAAATCTCGGCGAAGGCTCTTTTTTTCTCAATACTTATTCTTTTTTACGTTTTCAAAAACTTTATAAATTTAGAATTTATTAAAAATAGTAAATATGTCGACATCTTTAAAAGAATTCGAAAATTGTGTCTTTGAAAGTTTTAAACGTCAAGGGTTAACTGATGTGCAAGCAAAAATCTTTGCCTATTTACACACCGTTTCAGAACCGGTGACCTTTGCAACTATTGCAAAACAAACAAAGTATTCTTTACCAAGTGTAAGTTTAGCAATAAAATTTCTCCATCTTCAACAAATGATTACGCTTGAAAGAGAACCAGGAAGTAAAAAGTTTCTTGTCTCTCTTGAACAAAATATGCAAGATGTTTTTATTTCTAAGTTTCGTTCCTTTCTTGATCATGACATCGCTCTTTTTGAAAAACACTATCCTGTCTGGTTAGAAAAAAACACTCTTTCTAAAGACGAAGAGGTAATTTTAAAACGTCACGCGAAACAGACTAAACAACTTAAATCTTTATTTAAAAAAATGTTGCGGGTGCTTGAAGAATGAAAACAGATTATGTTATTGAATTAGAAAACGTCTGGAAGACCTATACGATGGGTGAAAATAAAGTTCATGCACTGCAAGGTTTAAACCTGAAAGTGAAGCGTGGTGAATTTTTAGCAGTTGTTGGTCCTTCAGGAAGTGGAAAAAGTACTGCGATGAATATGATTGGTGTTCTAGACAGGCCAACAAAAGGGACAATTAAACTTGATGGAAAAGATATTACGCAGTATAGTGAATCAGAACTTGCACAAATTAGAGGAAAAAAGATTGGTTTTATTTTTCAAAAATTCAATCTTATTAACACGATGTCTGCAAAAGAAAATGTTATGCTTCCTCTCGTTTTCCAAGATGTTCCTCCTGCAGTTCGTGAGAAGAAAGCAAAAGAACTTTTAACGCTCGTAGACTTACAAGAACGAATGGATCATAAACCTTCAGAATTATCCGGCGGTCAACAACAACGAGTTGCTATTGCTCGAGCACTAGCAGTTGATCCTGAAGTTATATTAGCTGATGAGCCGACCGGTAACTTAGATAGTAAGACTGGCGGAACAGTAATGGATTTTTTAAAAAAATTACATGAAGAACAATCAAAAACAATTATTATGGTAACTCATGATAACGAACTCACTTCGTTTGCACAACGAGTTGAGACATTACAAGATGGTAAGGTGAAACAATGAAAAAAATTTGGATACTAGTAGTGATGGCACTTTTTTTCGTGCCTTTTTTAGTAAGCGCAGCAAACTTAGAAGCGACTCTTCTTCGTTCTGAACCTCTTCCTGCTCAGCCAGGACAATACGTGACGGTTCATGTAGAATTATCTAATAGAGGTAATGAGCCTGCAAGAAATGCGGTCTTAGAAATTCAAGATCAATTTCCTTTCTCTGTTGTTAATCAAAACCAGGCAGTCCGTTCAGTAGGTCCTCTACCTTCTCAACAGTCATACGTTGCTTCGTTTCGATTAAGAGTTTCTAGCGATGCAGTTACTGGCACGAATTTCTTACGTGTTCGATATACTGATGATGAGCGAAGAAATGTTTGGGTTGAACGAGATATTCCTATCACTGTTCGTCCTACTCGAGCATCCTTAGCACTGTCTCATGTACAAACATCACCAGATGCTGTTCTTCCAGGAGAAGATGTTCAAGTCTCTCTTCGTTTACACAACACTGCAGATGTCACCTTACGAAATATCGCAACTGAATTACAGTTAAGTAGTGCATCTTCTTCTCAGCCGTTTATCCCACAAGGTTCTTCTGCTAAACAATCTCTTGTTCGTTTACATCCAAACGAAGTGAAAGAAGTAGATTTTAATCTAAAAACATTCCCTCAAGCACAGCCGGGTTTTTATCTTCTCCCTGTTCATCTTAGTTTCTTTGATGAAGAAGGTGTTGAGCAAACACAATCTGAGTATATTGGTATTGTTGTTGATGCAGCTCCTGAATTAGCAGTCTTTGTCGATGACTCTTCCATTCGAGATTCTTCAGGTACTATGACATTAAAATTTGTAAATAAAGGAATTCATGAATTAAGATTTTTAGAAGTTTCTGTTCTTGAAAATGAAGCCCATACTATTCGTTCTCAATCCCGAATTTATCTTGGCGATTTAATGAGTGATGATTTCCGTACACAAACGTTTTCATTAGATATTCATGATGCAAATGAGTCTTTACAGTTACAAGTCTCTTATCGTGATGAAAATAACAATCGGTTTGAACAAACACTAATACAACCAATTGTCTTTGATCGTTCTCCACAAGAAGCAAGATCTCCTGTAGGTATTATTGTTGTACTTATTATTCTTGCAGGTATTGCAATCTGGTGGTGGAGAAAAAAGAAGAAATAATTTGGGAATACAGTGACTCCTCTTGAACTCCTTAAACTTGCCTGGAAGAACTTAACTCATCGAAGAGTTCGTAGTTGGTTAACTCTCCTTGGTATCTTTGCAGGTATTGCTGCTGTTGTCGCTCTTATTAGTCTTGGTCAAGGTTTACAAGACGGCGTGGCTCAGCAGTTTAATTCCTTAGGTACTGACAAGTTTAATATCCAGGGTGCAGGAGGAGGATTTGGACCTCCTGGTACTGGTTCAACTGTTATTCTTTCTTCTCAAGATTTACGTGTAGTGGAACAAGTTTCCGGTGTTAAACTTGCAGTAGGAAGATATTTTGAACCTGCACTTCTTTCATTTCGTGAAACACAACGTCCTGTTTTTATTAACAGTTTATCAAACGAGCCTCCAAAGGCAGAACTTGCCTTAAGCATTTATAATTATGATGTTCTCGAAGGAAGATTATTATCTGCTTCTGACAGACAAAGTATTTTTCTTGGTTATGATATGGCGCAACTAGATGATGGTGATGTCATTCGTGTTGGTCAAAAAGTAACTATTGAAGGTGAACGCTTTAACGTCGTAGGAACTGCTCAGCGTTCAGGCAATCCTATTTTTGATTCTGCAGTGTTAATGACTGACGCTGATATGATTCGTTTATTTTCAATCGGTGATCGTTTTGATTTTATTGGCGTCCAAATTGTCGAAGGTGCAAATCTTAATGATGTTGTTGAGCAAACACGATCATCATTAAGAAGGAGTAGGGGCCAACGAGTCGGTCAGGAGGATTTTATTATTTCTACTCCTGAGCAATTTCTTAATTCATTAAATAATCTTATTACTACTATCCAAGTTTTACTTGTTGGCATTGCTGCTATTAGTTTATTAGTTGGCGGTATTGGTATTGCTAATACAATGTTTACTGCTGTTCTTGAGCGAAGACGTGAGATTGGTATCATGAAGGCGATTGGAGCGACAAATAAAAAAATTCTTTCTATTTTTCTTATTGAATCTGGTTTACTGGGTCTTGTCGGTGGTATTATTGGTGTGTTACTAGGTGTTGTTCTTGCAAAAATTGTTGAGTTCTTCGCGTTCTCTTATTTTGGTTCTTCAATTTTGCAAGTTTCTATTTCTTCAGTCCTCATTATTTCCATGCTCTTATTCTCTTTTCTTCTCGGAGCTCTTTCAGGTTCTCTTCCTGCGCGTAGAGCAGCTCGATTACAACCCGTGGAGGCGTTGCGAAAATGAGGCGAGAGTTTATTCAGCTAGCGTGGCAGTCGCTTCGTCGTCAGCAACTTCGTAGTTGGCTTACTCTTCTTGGTATTGTTATCGGTATTGCTGCTGTTGTCGCTCTTATTAGTCTTGGTCAAGGTTTAGAACAAGCTGTTCTTGGTGAAGTTGAAGCGTTAGGTGGTGATACTCTTATTGTTCAAGCGAGTTCTCAATTAGGTTCTGCTGGTGCTGGTTCTTCAAGGACTCCTTTAACCGAGCGGGATGTTGAATTTTTAGAACGGCAATCATCTGTCCAAAGCGTTTCTTATTTTACTTTTAGTAGTGCTCGTGTGGAATATCGTGATACGGTTCGTTTCCTTACAGTGATTTCTGTTCCTTCTCGAAATCAAGATTCCTTTAACTCTTTTTTTGAGTATTGGCCAAGTGGTGTTCAACTAGGTAGAGAATTATCTTCCTCTGATCGAGTAGGTATTGCTCTTGGCAGTCAACATCTTACCAGAAATTTATGGAATGGAAGAAATATTGGTTTAAACGATAAATTAACAATTAATAATAATGTTGTTCGTGTTGTTGGGTTTTACGAGCCAACTGGTAACCCTCAAGATGATCGTTCTCTTCTTGTCACAGAAAATGCGTTTCGTCAATTTGTTGAAGATACGGATAGAGTAGATACTATTATTGTTCGAGTGACTGATGAATCAAGAATTGATGAAATTAGTCGTCAATTAGAACGAGGTCTTGCTAGGGAGCGAGGTGTTGATGTTAATCGTGCTGATTTCTCTATTCAGACTCCTTTAGAACTCGTCGCGTCTTTCCAGTCTATTATTAATATTGTTCAAGCAGTACTTATCGGCATTGCAGGTATTAGTTTATTTGTCGGTGGTGTGGGGATCACCAACACGATGTATACTTCTGTTCTTGAGCGAAGAAAAGAAATTGGTATTATGAAAGCAATAGGTGCAAAAAATAGCGATATTTTTTCCTTATTTTTTATTGAATCTGGTTTGTTAGGTCTTGTCGGAGGGATTATTGGTATTGCCTTAGGTGTTGGTTTCGCACTCCTTGTACAAACTATTTCTACTGCAGCCTTAGGCACGTCTTTTCTTGAAGCGTATTTAACGTGGCAATTATTAGTTGGTGCGATGCTTTTTTCATTCCTTATTGGTGCTTTGGCAGGTACGTTACCTGCGTTACAAGCTGCTAAAGAACAAGCCGCCGATACACTTCATGATGAGTAAATAACGTTATTTCCTCCTTTAAAATAATAATATTTATAAATATACTCTCTTCAGTGTTTAGTGAGGGTGTTGTATGAGTAAATTGGTGAGATTAACTGTTCTATTTTTTTCCGTCTTATTGTTATTTTCATCAACTGTTTTCGCATCGATTCCTGAAGTTCTTCCTGAAGTAAGTATAAATGGCGTGAATCAAACCTATGTCGAAGGCACTCCTATTGTTTTACTAGAAAATGAGACTTATTCTTTACAGTTTTTCTCGACGAATCCCAATAATCAACCGTTGTATTTTGATGAACGTTCTTCTTCTCCTATTTCTTCATCTGGCTCTCCTTCTTTTCTTTTTCTTTTGAATCAGCAAGGTCAGGCTACGTATAATGATGTGGATAATGCGAACAGAGAATCTCCTATTATTGGTATTCATACGTTAAATGTCGATGTTTCTGATGATCCTCCCGGAGCCCCTCAGTTTTTTCATCGTCGAGAGTTCACGTTTAATTTAACTCCTGTTAACTACCCTCCTGAGTTTGTTCAAAGCACTCTTAACATCTCTTGTGAAGAAGGAAGCGAGTGTAGTGGCCAGGTCATTGCTCTTGATCGAGAGACCGATTTCAATGATTTAGTATTCTCTTTTGGTTCTGTTCCTGGTTTATTTTTAGATACAGATGCCAATGGTAATTTTAATTTTACTCCCACGTTCACTCAAGCTAATCAAGGAGAGTTTTTAGTTCCTGTTAATGTTTCTGATGGGGAAAACGTTGTTTCTGATATATTGAATATTACTCTCACTACTGAGAATATTCGACCTATTGTTAATTGGTCAACTGATCCTGCTTTTCAAAATCAGACTGAGAATTTTATTTGGGAAATAAATGCTACTAATGATCTTGAAGAAACTGATTTTTATGAATTTACTATTGCTTCTTCTTGTAGTCCTAATCCTTGGTCTATTCAAAATATTTCTAATGGTCTTGGCGGAGAGTTTGCTGTTGGTCGAATTAATATTTCTTTAAACAATGATAATAATTTTGTTGTTTGTCGTGATGTTACTGTTTTTATTCACGAGTATGATAATACTACTATGAATCTCAGAAGAATTTATGAGTATAATATCACGCTTCCCATTATTAACACGAACGACCCTCCTGAAATCCATGAAATAAACACGCTTAATCTTTTTCAACCTAATATGTCTGAGCAGTTTGCTGCTACTGGTCTTTCTTTTTCCTATTTTGTTAACGCTACAGATCCTGATTTTTTAACCTATGAGGCTGAAAACGAGTCCTTAACTTTCTCTCTATTTAGTCCTCCTACTTTCCCTTCTTCCTCAGAGCCAATGTTTGCAATTGATAGTGAAACTGGCGAAGTATTTTCTACTCAATCTCAAATGAATGAGTCCTATATTGGTGTATGGAATATTACTGTACAAGTAACAGATAATCTTACTCCTCAGTTTACTGTTGCCAGAAACCTTACTCTTAATGTGAGCTTGAATCAACCTCCTGTTCTTCATCCTTTTGACTCATCTGATTGTTTTGATAATTTTCGTTGTTCAAAAAATATTTCTGCTTTTGATCCTGAGGGTGACGTCCTATTTTTATTCCTTAATTTAACGTATACTAATCCGTTTCAACAAGTTGATAACTCGTTTTCTCAGCAAGATATTTTCTCTTTATTTAACATTTCTCCAACTCCTGTCATTTCAGAGCCCAACGTTACCTTTATTATGAATTGGACTCCTACGGATAGTAATATTGGTAATTATTCTCTTCGAGTTACCTTTCAAGATGTCGTAGGTAACACCAATTCCTCTTATCTTAATTTTTCTGTTTTCAATACTCCTGATGCTCCTTTTCTTAGTAATCGTTCTGATGAGATTGTTCCTATAGATTTTCCTTGGCTTGCCGAGACTATTCCTTTTCAGAAAGATATTTTTATGTTTGATGATGATTTGTTATGGGGTAATGATAATCTTACGTTAAATTATTCTTTTATCGGCGACTCTCTTTCTTCGTTTTCTCTTGAACAAGTAAATGATACGTTTGCCACCATTAATTTCACTCCTCAGATTGGCGAAGATGGAACTTATACTATTAATTTTACGGTGGTTGACTCTTTTGGTTTGTCAGATACACAAATTGTTAATTTTACTGTTTATGATCTTTCCTATTTTCCTAATATTACTGAAATATCTCCTTGGTTTAATGAACCCTTAAATAACACTATTTTTTCTTCTTTTTTGACGTTACCAGACTCTTCAGTAAGGGTGATGGATGTTTTTACTCCTGAAAATACTACTCGTTTTTTTGATATTGTTGCAGATGATCGATTAAATTCTAATTTAACTGTTTCTTGGTTTATTGATGGTCAATTAATTAATACATCTGAGTATGGTTCTCATGCATATGAAAGATATTTCTCTTTCTTTGATACAGGGGTTTATAATTTTACTGTTCGTGTTGATGGTATTGGTTTTGACGAATTTACTTGGATTGTTGATGTTGAGAATGTGAATCGTCCTCCTCTTTTTATTAATCCTTTACGAAATTTTACTGGAGCTTCTGGTTCTTTGGTTGGTTCTCGAGTTGCTATTTCTCGATTTTTCTCTCTTAATCAAGAGGCTACGAAAGTGTTTTATGATCCTGATGATGATCCTAATGAAAATGGTCAGATTGATTATCATTTGGACGAGATTAATTCTTTAAATTTCACTCTTGGTAATGATGCGTGTGATGAATACGCGGTTTTTAATTTTGCAAACGGTACTGACGATGTCGCTATTGATATTCTTGAGTCTGGAACATGTACGACATTCTTTATCGCAACTGATCCGTATGGAGAGTATGTCTATTCTAATAATGCTTCGTTTCAATTTGTAAAAGTTGAAAGTTCTTCTGGCGATGCTCAGCAAACTTCTGGTTCAAGAACAAGAACTGTTGTGGAGACTGTTACTATTCCTATTGATATTCCTGTTGAAGATCCTGAATTGTTAAAAATTATTTTCCCTGGTTTAACTGAGACGTATGTTGATGAACGTATGGTTACTCCTATTATTATTCGAAATACGTGGAACGAACCTTTAACAGGTATTAATCTTGGTATGGATGACGGTGGCTTAAATCTTACGTATGAGTTTTCTCAAGGTAATATTCCTTCTCTTGGTGTTAATCAAGAAGTAGAGCTTAACCTTACTATTTTTGGTTATCGAAGAAATGAGCCATTCTCATTTAATATTTCTGCGTTTATTGGTTCTTTACAGTATACTGATATTGAAACAATTTATATTTCTAGTTTAGAACGTGGTAGTGAGGATTTGGAGTCTATCCGTTCTAGAATAAGTTTTGCGAGAGATTTGCTTGCTGATACTCCTGAGTGTGCCGAACTTGTTTCTGTTATTCGAGAGATGGAGTCTAACCCTAACGCGGTAACTCTTGAAGTAGTGAATAATATTATTAATGCTTGTCGTTATTTGATGAGTAGTGAACTTGATAGAAGCACTCCTTTACCCAAAAGTTTTGTTGGAAGACTAAGCTTGTATTCTAAAGCGGTTGTCGACTTTAATCTCTTGGCTATTATTGTTGCAAGTTTATTATTCCTCTCATTAATCGCGGGTTTACTTATCAAATCAACGATGAAGACGATTTAGTTTTAACGGGTTATTTTATAACTTAATTTTCAGAAAATTTTCCTACAATTATGAGTGCTAGTTTTTAAGAATTATTTTTTATTTTTCTTTGGGCGGTGTGGTTTTTCTTCTTCATGTAATGAGTGGTATATACCCATTAAATCATTATAGAAAGGTATTTTTTCTGATTCTTCTAGTGTCTCGTAAAGAACAACTGCTTTATGGTATAATATGTGTGTTCGTTCTGTTTTTTCGCTTTGTTCTAGCTCGTCAATATATGATCGCAATTCACGTAATTGTTTTTTTTCTTTTTTATTTTGTTCTTTTTTTCTTCGAGAAAATAGTTGTCGTATTTTTTTTAAGAATGTATTTTTCTTTTCTTTTTTCTGATAAAGTTGTTGGATGAATTCTTTTAGTTCTTTAAGTAACTCTTTTTTTTCTTGTTGTGAAAATTCGACCGAACTATATTCTAAAGCTCCTAGTCTATTAAGATGATTTTTAATTCTTTCAAATAATTTTTCTTCAACATATGTTTTTCTTATTTCTCGAATAAGTTCTTCATGGGTTACTTCATGTTCAATATGGCTGTATTGTTTAAAAAAGCCTGTGCTTATAAGATATACTTCTTTATCTGTCACGTGTTTATTAGTGAGTAGATGATTCACTTGACGACGCATTTGTTCTTGATATGGCTCGTTAACCTCTTTCATGTTGGTAATTTACACTTGTCTCTTTAAATATTTTTTTATTATGTTTTCTGTCGTTTCTTAGTAATGGTATCGCAAACTATTTATATTGCGGTTATGAATTATATGTTAATGAAAGAATCATTCATCGATAAAAAAATCGCTAAAAAGTTGGACGGTCATGTGAAGAAATTTCTTGACGCAAAAAAAGAAATTGAAAAAGCTGTTATTGGTCAGGAAGAAGTTGTTAGTTTTATTCTTGAAGCTTTAGTTGCAAAAGGTCATGTTCTTCTTGAAGGGGTTCCTGGTACGGGAAAAACTCTTTTAGTTAGATCTTTAGCATCTGTTCTTGGCGGTTCTTATTCTCGTATTCAGTTCACTCCTGATTTATTACCTACGGATATTGTAGGGGTTACTTCTTATGAAGAAGGAAAAGGTTTTTACGTAATGAAAGGTCCTGTTTTTGCAAATTTTGTACTTACAGATGAGATCAACCGTTCTCCTCCTAAAGTACAGTCTGCTCTTTTAGAGGCGATGCAGGAGAAACAAGTTACTATTGGTAAAGAATCATTTGCTCTTCCTGCACCTTTTTTTGTTATGGCAACTCAGAACCCTGTTGAAAATTTAGGTACGTATCAACTTCCTGAAGCTCAGCTTGATCGTTTTTTATATAAATTACTTATTACTTATCCTTCTATTGATGATGAAGAAATTATTTTAGAATCAAACATTACTTTGAAGTCATTTGATGTTTCTTCATTTAAAAAAATTCTTTCTGAAAAGGACTTGGTAGAAATTCAAGAATTGGTTAAAGAAATTTATATTGATGATAAAATAAAGCGTTATATTGTTCGTCTTATTGATGCTACTCGTTATCCTAGAAATTATAATTTAGATTTAGGTTCTAAGTATATTGGTTTTGGAGCTTCTCCTCGAGGTAGTATTGCCTTGTTTATCGCTGCTAAAGCGAGAGCTTTCATGCAGCAACGAACATATGTGACTCATAAAGATGTTAAGGATGTCGCTTTTCCAGTTCTTCGTCATAGAGTATTATTAAATTTTGAGGGTCAAGCGGAGGGAATTTCTACTGAAGAAATTATTAAAGAAATTCTTCATAAAGTTCCTCTTTTAGAATAATAAAATGCCTATCCAAGATTTTAGGGTGGATTTTTCTACAAAAAATCCTGATAAAGAAATAGTTGGAAGACGAGAGCTTCTTTCTCAAGACCTTGAAGGTAATTGGACAACTACGTTTAAAGGAAAAGGTATGGAGTTCACTGGTTATCGTAGGTATACCTATACTGATGATGCTTCTTTTATTGATTGGAGAGCGAGTTTGCGTTCTCGAGATTTACTTGTTCGTGAATTTGAAGAGTATAGGAATTTTAATATTTTATTTTTATTTGATGTTTCTGATACGATGTTATTTTCTTCGCATGAAAAATTAAAAGCCGAATTTGCAGCAGAGTTTATTCATGCGTTAACTGGTTCTGCTGGAAAAGCAGGTGAGGCTGTTGGTTTATATATGTTTTCTGATAAACTTGTTTCTCATATTCAGCCAAATTTTGGTGTTGCTATTCGTAAACGCTTAGAGATTAATCTTGCTAATGGCGAGTTGTACGGTGGGAAGAAAGATTTCAAACGTTCTTTATTACAAACAAACGCTCTTATTAGTCCTCGTTGTATTGTTGTTGTTGTTTCTGATTTTCTTGCTCTTGGTAATGAGTGGGAGTCTTATCTTGTTTTATTAAGTAAGAAACATGATATTATTGGTGTGCAAATTAAAGATCCTCGAGACAGGGTTTTGCCTTCTTCTTCTGGTCAGTTTGTTCTTCAAGATCCTAATTCAAATGAACAGCTTCGTGTTGATAATGATTTATTTAGAAAAAAATATGCACAACATGCCAAAGATCATGAAGAGTATATTTCTCAAGTTTTTAAACGTCTTCGAGGAAGAGTTGTTTCCATCGACACTTCTTGGCCTTTGAAGAAAGCTGTGGATACGTTCTTCACTGCTGCTCGGCAAGGTGGTGCTCAATGATTTCTTTATTTTTTGAACGTCCAGAATTTTTATGGTTATTACTTCTTATTCCCTTTCTAATTTTCACTCATTTTCTTTTTCTTCGTCTTGCACAAAATAAAGCAATGCGTTTTGCTAATTTTGAAACGTTAAAGCGTGTTGATGGGAAACGACGATTAGTAAAGAATTGGGCTGTTTTGTTCTTAAGAATTTTTGCAGTCTTATTTGTCATTGTTGCTCTTGCAGAATTGACTGTTTATTATCCTGGTTTTCAAAGCGATGTTGATTATGTTCTTGCCATTGATAACTCTCCTTCTATGGTGACAGAAGATATTACTCCTAATCGTTTAGAAGCTGCAAAAATGCATGCATCTATTTTCTTAAATAGTCTTTCTGCACAAACACAAGTAGGTCTTATTTCTTTTTCAGGTATTACTTATGTTCAGAACACGCTTTCAACAAGCCATTTTGATATCGGTATGAATATTGAATTGTTAGATATTGCTCGTGTTGCAGGAACAGATACTGCGGGAGCTATTGTTGCAGGAACTAATTTATTAACAATGACTGATAATGGTCGAGCAATTATTTTGTTTACTGATGGTATTGACACAGTAGGTTCATATATTGATGATAGTGTGACTCAAGCAGTGCAGTACGCGATAGAAAATGATGTGGTGATTCATACAGTTGGGTATGGTATGGTTGGAGCGATTGCAGGTTATCTTCCTTCCATATATAATATTTCAGCTTCTATTGATAGAGAGCGGTTAGATTTTGTTGCGCAAATGACTGGCGGTCAAAGTTTTTATCCTACAACTAATCAAGAAGCTCAAGAGATTTTTACTCGGTTAACTTCAGAAGCTTCTCCTGCACAATTACCCTATCCTCTTCGACAATACGGCATTTTCTTTGCTCTTGCTTTATTATTTGTTGAGTGGTTTGTTCTTAATATTCGTTTTAGGAGGATAGCTTAAAATGGATGCTCCTCTTTTTGTTTTACTAACAACAGTTATTGCTTGGGTTGTTTCTCAAGTGTTAAAATTCTTTTTTCATGCAGGAACGCCTTTTGATCCGTGGTGGTGGAGAACAGGAGGTATGCCTTCCTCGCATACTGCTCCAACGGCAGCTGCAGTAACAAGTATTTTTCTTGTTGAAGGTTTTAGCGTTTTATTTGTTTTTTCACTTATCTTTTTAATAGCGATTATTCGGGACGCTGTTGGTGTAAGGTATGCTGTTGGTGTAAACGCTCAAGTCTTAAAACAATTACTTGGTAAGAAAAAAGAGTCTGATATTGTTGTGGTGCAAGAAGGTCATACCGTAAAACAAGTCGCCGCTGGCTTTGTCATCGGTCTTGTTGTTTCAGTTCTTCTTTTTGTTTTTGTTTAATCAAGTGCAGTCCGTGTTGTTTATTTCCAGAAGAAATGTTTATATA
>SKGA01000008.1 GCA_007117735.1 Candidatus Woesearchaeota archaeon
TCGCAAACTTACACGAGTAAACAATTCTTCATCTGCTTCGTTAAAAATTTTTTCTTGAGAGAGACGATGAACTGTTTGTTGGTCTTTCTCATTCAAATATTCGATACACTTCTCTAATTGCAATTCTTGACCAGGGAGATAATAAAAAGAACTTCCTCCTTTTTTAACTGCAGTCATCAAAAGAAATTTTCTACTTTTTAATTCGGAAAGAATAGCTCCAATAAGAAAAGAATCTCCTCCAAGTGATCGTTTTATATCATTTGGAACAAGAGGACCTTTTTGTTTAACAAGAGAGAGAATTGAATCTTTATCTACAACCATCACTTTTGAAAAGAAGTAAGTATTTTTATACTTTTGTTTTAAGAACAATTAAGGTCGAACCCAACGAACTTCCCAATAAGTCACATCGTTTTCGTCATCAACAACACCCATCATGAGCCTTTTTTTTGTTGAATGAGCAACCCTATTTTTCGCAGCAAAATCAAACCAAGTGTATTTTTCTCCTTCATGCACAGGATAAATAATCCATCTCGCATGATCTTGTCCCGGTTTAATACCTCGATCATAGACTCGAAAATCAGCGCCAAATTTTAAGGCAGTTTTAACAATATACCCTCTATTTCGCATATCCTTATAAACAATATACCTAATCCAAAAATTAGGCTCCACTCTACTTGCTTTTCGAATAAACTGTTCAAAATCAACTGGTTTTTTTCGACCATCAAAAATAAGAATTTTCTTTTTTTCTAATAAAAAAAGTGCCTCACTAAGAGAAAGTTGAACTTTTCCATCGTCAAGAATAGTCCCAAAAGCACTTTGAGCATATAAATTTCTTGCAGCATCGGTAGCTTCAGTAAGAACTCGTTCTCGAGCTAACGTCGTCATAATCGGAGTTATTTGTTTTGACCGTTGGGATGCATTATCAACAACAGTTACAGAATCTTTATCCATACTAAGAATATTAATATAGGGCAATTTAAAAAGGTTTTTATAGATCGTCTCATTTAGGGAGATTATGGGCGTTTCACTAAGCAAAATTGTTCATTCAAAAGAAATAAGTATTCGAGAACTTCAAGATAAAGTAGTAATTATTGATGGTATGAATATGTTGTATCAATTTGTTACAACAATTCGTCAACAAGACGGTACTCCGCTAAAGGATAGTAAAGGAAATATTACTAGCCACTTAACAGGATTATTTTCTCGCTGTACCAAATTCATGGCAAAAAATCTTAAACTCGTCTTTGTCTTTGATGGAGAAATGCCGCTCTTAAAAACAAAAGAACGGTTACGTCGAGAAAAATTAAAAACAAAGGCAGTTCAAGCGCTAAAAACAGCTACGGAAGCAAAAAATGTTGAAGATATGAAAAAGTATGCTGCTCAGTCTGCAAAAGTAACTAAAGAGATGGTAGAGGAAAGTAAAGAATTATTAGAAGCCTTAGGAATTCCTGTCATTCAAGCCCCGAGCGAAGGAGAGGCTCAGGCTGCTCACATGGTAAGAAAAGGAGATGGCTATGTTGTTGCAAGTCAAGACTATGATTGTTTAATTTATGGCGCTCCTCGAATGGTTAAAAACTTAAGTTTGTCCTTAAAACGAAAGAAAATTAATGCTCTTCGATATAGTTCTCTTTCTCCTGAATTACTTACGTTACAAGATGTTTTAGAAGAATTAGAAATATCTCTTGATCAATTACGCACTCTTGCTATGCTTATAGGGACTGATTTTTCCATTGGCGGAGTGAAAGGATTAGGCCCTAAAAAAAGCTTACAATTAGTAAAAGAAACAAGCGATCTTAAAACCATTTTCTCGAAAGCAGAGTGGAATAAGCACCAAGAGGCTTCTTGGGAAGAAGTGTATGATATTATTGCTCATATGCCTGTAACGGACGAATACACTCTTGAATGGAAGGATATTAATGTAAAAAAGGTTGAAGAATTACTTGTCAAAAAGCACGAATTTTCACCTACAAGAATTGAACACGCACTTGAAGAAATCGAGCAAGAACGTAAAAAAGGACGTCAAACAGGTCTTGACGCATTTATGTAAGAAAAAAGAAATAAACTTAATAAAATATATATAGTAGTGTCACTTTAGAGTGTATATGAGCTCAATTGATGATTATTTTACAAATACTGTAATGAAGAGAGGAGATGGTAAACCTTTCAGCCTTTCTGATGCAACTGTTTCTATTAATAAGTACATTTCTCGCGAAGGCGCAACAAATTATAAATTAGAATTTGAAAAAGATAACCTTCCCAAACAAGTTCTTGAAATTGAAAAAATTTTTTATGTTGCGAGTCCTGACCCGAAAGGAGAAAAAGTAAACGCGACGGTGAAAATTAATGATCAACGAACAGTATATGTCAGCACCAACCAGCCTACGCTTATTGAAAAAATAAAAGAATACGGTAAAGAAGTTAAAAAAAGAACATAAATAATTCTACTAGCGAACAACTTAGATTTTTAGAGTGGTTACTTTACTCATGCCATGTTCATTCATACTCACACCGTATAAATTATCTGCTTCAGAGATAACTCCATCGTTGTGACTGATAACAACGTACTGTGCATGATCACAATACCCTCTAATAAGTTGAGCGAGTTTCTCGCTGTTCTTCTTATCAAGCGCAGCATCAACTTCGTCAAGAACGTAAAAGCTTGCAGGTTCATATTCTTGTACAGCAAATAAGAATGCAAGAGCAGTCATCGTTTTCTCCCCACCACTTAGACTTCGAATATCCATAAAACGTTTACCAGTAAGTCGAACTTTGATTTCAACACCCCCTTCAAAAGGATCGTTCTCATTTTCAAGAACAATACTCGCATCCCCCTTCATTAATAAGGTTGAGAAAATTCTTTGGAAATTTGTTTCTAACGCTTTAAACGTTTTCATGAAAAGCTCTTTTTTCTTACTATCAATTTCATTCATCATTACAAGAACATCTTCTCGTTCTTTTCGAAGCGTTTCCTTCTTTTCAAGTAAGGAATTATATTCTGTTTGTACATCTTCATAAATCTCAAGTGCGCGCATATTTACCGCACCCAAATCTTGAGTCATTCGATCAAACTGTGCAAGTTCTCGTTTAATAAGATCTCGAGGCTTATCCTCATACGGTTGGACAGTAGCAAATTCTTCTGATTCTTTTTCAAGACCGGAAAGCTCTGCTTTTAGACGTGCTTGATCAAGGTGTAATGCATTAATTTTATGTTCAACTTCTCGTTGCTGAGTAGTTATTTTTGAAATAGATATTTCTCGTTCACTTACTTCATCAGAAAGATTTGAACGTCGTTTGAAAAGATCTTGGAATTGTTCGTAAAATTGTTTTTGAAGTTTTTCTTTCTCTTCTAACGCAACAGTTTCCTTATTAATTTTCTCTTGTAAATCAACTTGCTCCTGAGTAAAAGAAGAGAGTTCTTTTTCCTGTTGCTTAACAATCTCTAAAATCTTTCGCTCTTCAGGACCAATAATAGTTTCCATCTCAGTAATGCTATGTTTTAATTGGCCTTCAAGCTCTACAATCTCCTGGGACAGTTCTAATTGTTTTTCTTCAAAACTTTGTAATTCTGCTAATTTTCGAGGATTTCGTAAATCAGTAAGTTTATCTCGAAGTTGCTGACGGGAAATTTTTAATTGAGCAAAACGAGTATTTTTTTCCCGAATTTCATCTTGAATTTCGTCAACAGCATCTTCAAGTTCATTATTTTTTTCTTGTAATTTCTTTTTCTCATCAGCTTCTAAGAATGCATCATCACCATCTAAATGAAGACTTTTTTCAGTTTTAATAATATCTCCTTCAAGTTCAGCCTTCAAACTACGAAGTCGATCAATTAATTGGTGAGCGTCTTGAGATTGTTGTTCTAGTCGAGCAACAACAGTTTCAAGATCTTGTAATTCAGAAGAAACAGCTTCAATTTGAGAATTAATTTCTTCTTGACCGAAAAGTCCTGTTCCTGGCCGCTTTTGTTGTCGAAAACCTCCTTGCATCGCACCGGAAGATTCGACAAGGTCTCCTTGAAGTGTAACCATTCGTGTAGAACCGATACCTACACTTCGTGCATGATCAATAGTATCGACAACTAACGTGTTACCAAAAACATATTTAAAAATAGGTTCGAACTTTTTATCAAACTTCATTAAATCAATTGCCAAGCCTCGAACACCTGCCTTTTTGAGTTTTCGAAGTTCTTCTCGAAGAGGAGGATGACGAATTTTATTTAAGGGAAGAAACGTAGCAACACCTAATCGTTTTTCTTTAAGTAAAGCAATACATCTTGCCGCGACAGTATCATTTTCAACAACAACTGACTTTGCCTTATTTCCTGCAGCGATTTCAAAAGCAGTAGCGTATTCTGAAGCTACACTCCCTAATTCTGCAACCGTTCCAAGAATTCCTTTCTCGTGTTTTTTATGTTGAAGAATGAATTTTACTGCATCACTTCCAGCACTCTGCTCTAAGATACTTGCTCTCCTAGCTTCTAAACGAGCCAACTCTTCTTGTTTAGATAAGGACTTGCTTCGTGCAGTTGCAAGTTGAGAAGCGTATTCTGATGATTGAGAAAGAGTTTTATTAAGTTCTAAAGTTGTTTTTTTGAACTCTTGTTTTTTATGTTTTAATTGTTCTAATTCTTTTTTATGTTCTTCTTGAACAGAAGCCATTTTTTCTAAACGATCATCGATAGATTGTAATTTCATCTCAACACGATCTTTTTCTCGAAGGACTTCTTGTTGTCGTTCTCGTAAATCGTTCATATCTTTTTGAATAGTATCCAGTTCAGTATCAATAGCTTCAATTTCTTGATCTGTTGAAGATTCTACATCTAAATTATTTTTTTTCTTAAACTCAATTATTTTTTCTTGTAAAGAAGCCTTATCTTCTTTTCGAATTGCTATTCGTTTTTCTAATTCTTCTTTTTTAGCTGCTAAATGTTTTGTTTTCCCTTGCAATTCTTGTTGACTTTCTTGAAGTTCTTGTTGCCGATTTTTTAATTTTTCAATCTCACTTTGAACTGTTTGTAAACGTTGATTATCAACTGCTAAAGATACTTTCATATCTTCAATAATTTTATGCATCTCTACTTGCTCTTTCTCTCCTTTTTCTTCAACTTCTTTATTAATTTCTTTAATTTCTTTTTTCTTTTCAGAGATTTCTTCACGCAAGGTAGCGGTAGATGATTCAAATTCTTCAACCGAGGATTCTAAGGATGATTGTTTTTCTTGAATGGAAGAAAGTTCTTTTTGTCGTTTTTCAATATCTTGAACAAGAAGAGTTTTTTTGTTTCGTTTTCTACTTTCTTCTAAATCTTTATACTTTTGAGCTTTATCTCTATCTTTTTTTAATTCTTTAAGATAACTTTCTCGTTCTGTTAAGATAATATCTGCTTCATTTAACTTTTCTTCGACTCTATTGAGTTCTCGAACAGCTTTATTCTTCTTATCTTCATAAATATTAATTCCTGCGATCTCTTCAATAATTTGTCGTCGATCTGAAGGACTCATTTCAATAAGCCTGACAATGTCTCCTTGAAGAATAATATTATAACCGTCAGGGTTAATATTTGCAAGACCTAATACGTCAAGAATTTGAGTTCTTGTAGAAGTTTGATCATTAATCTTATAGACTCCTTGACCGTTTGACTTAATGATTCGAGTAATTTTTACTTCTTTTTCAGAAATGCTTGGAAACGTATTTTCACTATTATCAAACCAGATAGAAACTTCTCCTTCTTTAGCAGGTTTTTTAGTCTTTCCACCATTATAAATTAAGTTTGAAGATTTTTCTACTCGAAGACCTTTTGCTCCTGCTTTTCCTAAAACAAAACAGAGAGAGTCTAAAACATTAGACTTACCACTACCGTTAGGACCTAAAATACAATTAAAAGTTTCTCCAAAAACTACTTCTGTTTTTGTTGCAAAAGACTTAAAGCCTTTCATCTCCATTTTTAATATTCTTGTCACAACACACCTATCAATACGGAATAAAAATCATTTATAAAGATTTCTCTCAAAAGACGATTTACTCGTCTAATTCGGCGATTAAATGAGCAAGTAATGCTTCTAATTGGATAAACTCATCACTTCCTTCAATAAGTCGAAATTCCACTTCTCCACACATTTTTAGAAAAGAAAGTTGAATCGCTGAGGGAAAGGAAGTTTTCCAAATCTCTTTTTGAAGCTGAATAACCATATCAACGCCGCTCAGACCATATTCTAACATGATATCAAGCATTTTTTTTCGTGCCGAGAGAAAATCTTTTTGTGCACAGTGAGCAAAAATCTGATCTAATTCTTGGGGTTTAGCTAAAGAAGCAATACTATACACATCTTTACTGGTAATAGTTTTAGAAAAAGTAGCTGCACTTTGTAAGATATTTTCTACTCGTCGAGCATCACCATGACTTGCTTGGAATAATGCTTCTTTCGCACCTTCATCAAGCGAGAGCTCTTCTTCTTTAACAATGTGATCGATTAAGCTTGAAAGGTGTTCTTCTTCAAGAGGTTTAAACTTAAAAACTGCGCATCGAGATTGAATAGGATCAATAATTTTTGAAGAATAATTACAAGAGAGAATAAATCGACAGGTTGATGTATAGTTTTCCATAGTCCGTCGAAGTGCTTGTTGTGCTTCTTTGGTAAGAGCATCACACTCATCAAGATAAATAATTTTAAAGGGAACGTCACCAAGTGCTTTTGTTCGTGCAAAGTCTTTTACTTTTACTCGAACCACGTCAATTCCTCGCTCATCACTCGCGTTAAGTTCTAGAAAGTTACTTTTCCAAGAATCGCCAAAAAAGGATTTTGCCATGACAAGAGAAAGAGTTGTTTTTCCCACACCTGCAGGTCCTGCAAACAAAAGATGAGGCATGTTTTGTTCTTTAACAAAGGCTTCTAATTTATGTACGACATGTTCTTGACCTTTTACTTCAGAAAAAGTAGTAGGTCTATATTTCTCAGTCCAGATTGTTGATGACATAACAAGAAAAAAGAAGTTATAGTTTATATGTGTTACGAGAAAGAAAAAGAAAAAAAGAAGATTAGATAATATCTTCTTCTGCTACTACGAGAAAATCACCAATAGCAATTACTGCACTAAAAGGAATTAAAGGATCGCCTTCTTTAGACTTTTCTAATTCTAATTTTTTAGTGTACATAGTCGGTTCTCGTAATACAATATGAATAAGTTCACCAGATGAGGTTTCAAAAATAATATCGCCAACTTCACCAAATCGCTTCCCTGTTTTGGAAACAACAGTTTTATTAATTAATTGTTTGGAAAATTTTTTTTCGTTATCTGCCATGTGTTCTCCTCCATTACCCCTGAATGGCTAATAAGTAACAACAAGAAGGAGTATTTAAAGGTTTCGGATTAAGGGACGAATAAGCAACCATATTCGCTTACAACAACAGTTACTTTCTGATCAAGAGAAAAAGAGCCTAATGATGAATTAACCAACGGTTCTTGTTGAAAAGACTCTGGATGAATAATACTCACTTGAGGCTCTACAGCATTAACAACAGCTGTTTGTAAAGGTAAAACTGCTTGTAAAGAAATAAATTTTTGTTCAAATGCAAGAATTTTTCCCGTGAGAAGATCTTTTCCTTTAATTAGACGACCCATACTGGTCACATGTAAAATAACAGGTTTCTTCTCTTGTACTCTCGCTTTATCAAGAACATAACTAATTACATCTCCTTTCTTGAAAGTAGGAAGAACAACCAACGCATTTAATCGGTAGATATGTTTTGAAGCAAGATGGTCTCTGGAAAACAGCTGAGGATTCAGATCTAACGTACCACCAAAATGCTCAATAATTTGTTGACCAATAATTCTTAAAAAATGCTTATTTGTAACATAAAGATCAATTCCTTTTTTTGTTTTTTGAGTCTTTGTTACAAACACCCCTTTCCCCGCCACTTTCATAAACTTTTTTTCGATAAAATTCAAAACATCATCGTGTTCATTTTGAATTTGCAAAATACCTTCATAATAACCTGTTTTCTCCTTCTGACCATAATCACATTGTCGATAAGAAAGTCGAACAGGCAAAGAAACTACTTGTTCATCAATAGTAATAGTTGTTTCGACAATAATTTTTTCTTTAGGTTGTGGAACAAACTCAAAAGGATGAATTTCAATACTAATATCTTCTCTACCTACTGCTTCTTTTATTCTTCGAAGAAGTAAAGAGTCAATATCTTGAAAAGGAATCCACTTTCCCTTCTCATAGGTTCGAGAAAACTCTGAAACTTGCACTAATGGTGATTCAAATGAAAATGAAACTTGAGCACAGTCACTACACAATACCCCTGAAGTTATGGGTACACCGCATTTTGGACAAAATCGTTCTCGTTTCATAAGAAAAGAGAAAGAAAAGATATTTTATAAAGTTACGTACAATTAAAAATAAGTAAATTAAGGTCATAAACTATATAAACCAACGCCTCCTGAAAAAAGAAGACAATGCAAGAACTAAAGAAAAAAATAAAGAAATTTTTCCACTTCCTCTGGTATGATGACTCTTTATTAAGCTGGACGCTTAATATTATTATTGCGTTCATTCTTATTAAATATGTTGTATATCCTCTTTTAGCTCTTCTTTTTGGAACTGCACTCCCAGTAGTTGCAGTTATTTCTCAAAGCATGTATCAAGAAGGAGGTTTTGATACGTGGTGGGGTTGTACTCCCGAATCATGTACAAGTGAAGATCAAGGATATTGGTATCTTCAACAAAATATTACCAAAGAACAATTCAAAACATTTTCCCTTTCACGAGGCTTTGCAAAAGGAGATGTGATCGTGCTAAGAAATCCTTCAAATATAGAACAAGGAGAGGTGATTGTTTTCCAAGCACAAAAAGCTTATCCTATTATTCATCGAGTATTTAATATTATTGAGACAGAAACAGGTGAACGAATATACCAAACAAAAGGAGATAGCAATACTGTTCCTATTCAATCATTCGACTTGGACGAATTAGAAATTCGAGAAGAACAGCTCATCGGTAGAGCAATCCTTCGAATACCTTACCTAGGTTATCCTCGCGTTTGGTTAATGAACATACTATCATTTCTAGGTATCGCATAAAATGAACACTGTTTTTCAAAAAGTTACTTTAGAAGATATACAAAAAATAAATGCTAAACCTCTTCCGTTAACTAATGAATATCAACTCTGGAGAGGAAAAAAAGATGCTATTACTCTTACCTTATTCAAATCAGGAAAATTATTAATTCAACATCCTGAAACGGTTGATGTCTCAAATCTTCTTGATAAACCAATACAAAAAACAAAAGTAAAAGAAAAACAAAAAGAGTATGAAAATTATGATGACCAAATTATTCTTGGAAGCGATGAATCACTAAAAGGAGATACTTTTGGCGGGATTGTTGTGTGCGGGTTTCAATACAACCCTGCGCTGCGTAGTGAACTTCAAAAATTAGGAATTCAAGATAGTAAAGCGATGCAAGATGAAACGTGTAAGCGAATCGCCAACATACTTTTAGAAAACTATCCGGAAAGAATTTACTGTGAAGAGAAACTCCCTCGAGAATACAATGAATATACTTCTTCAAATCAACTTCTTAACCAATTACATACAGCAATTGCTAAGAACAAACAAGGAAAACACCTCGTGGATAAATATCCAGGGTGCGTTGTTGGCGATATTCAAGTAACAAAAGCTGAACAAAAAAGTCTTGCAGTTGCAGCAGCAAGCATCATTGCTAGAGCAAAAGCGTTAGAACAATTAGAATACTTGTCAACAAAAGCAAAAATGCAACTTCCTAAAGGTTCGACTCATGTTCGAGAAACATTACAAAAAATTCCAAAAGAAAAAATGAATGAGTTCGCAAAAACCCATTTTTCAAATGTTAAAAAAATTATTGAGCATCCTTGATAATGATGTGGTTTGGATATCGTAATAAGTATCGATAGTACAAATCTACTTGCAACATATCCTCATAAATCAAACCTGCTTGACCCGAAGTATCTTCTATAGTACAGGTAACAGATCTATCTCTAGAAAACATTCGAATATGTCCTGAGGCCATTAAACCTGTTGAAGTTAAACCACTACATTCAATATTTGCAGTTGAACCAGCTGGTAAGCTTACTTCAACATAGACTTCATGTTTTTCAGGATTTGCAATGGCATCATCGCAAGGGTTCGCATTATTTCCTCGATATCGATAAATCTCTCCTTGACCCACATGAGTAACATCAAACATAACATTTACTCTGTTTCCGCCACTTGCTTGTTGTCGCATATTTACAACATGAAGAGGTCCTGCACTGTTTCTTGTTTGTTTAGCTCCTGAAATAGTGCAAATTTCTCGTGCACTTTGACTTGTAATAGAACCAGTAACATCATCAGCTAAACAAATAGCACTCGTAGATAGAGTTGCATAATCAAAACAAACTTGTGTAACAAAGCTTCTTGGAATATCTCCTTGTGAAGGAGGCATATAATTGAGATTATCAAATGAAACTAATGTCAATTCCCCTTCGATTCGAGTTCCATCAAAACTTCGACTCGCGCCTCGTAAAGGAGCAGTTACTTGTTGTTCAAGATCAGAAGAAGTAACACCAAATTGAGTAGGTTGTAAGCCTTTTACTCGAACATCAATAAGATCTCCAGCACTTGGATCAATATCGTATTCTCCTTTATTACTAATCTCTAAACCAATAGAGAAAGGAGTTCGTCCTCTGTTAAGAATAGCACCTTCTTCTTTAGGCGGTTGACCAGGAATATAACTTGACACTAAAGAATCAGTTCCACCTAAAAAAGGATTAAAACTAGGGCCTGTTGGTTGACCATTACTTGAACAAGCTGCTAAAATAAACATGCTCATTACCAATAATAATAACAATATTTTTTTATTCATTTTTTTGTGACCTCTAAATTGCTCGCTTGACCGTCATATGACGTCGTAAAGTTTCACCATAACCATAACCTACTTCTAAGATTAAAGGAGTTTCAAATGCTGAACTTGCAGTTAAAAATTCAATATTATATCGACAAATTACTGTTCCTCGACCGTTTGCTAATCGAATACCATTTCCTCGTGCAGGCGTACAGAATAATTGTTGATCGCCAATTCTCGCATCGATAAGATAAACAACATCTAAATGGTTTGTTCCAACTCTACCTGGGAAGTAAGGACTACATCGCTCAATATATCCCATGTCGAAAACTTGACCGATACCTACATTTTGAATATTAATAGTAAAGTAAACTGTTCGAGGAGTGTTTTCTTGGAACACGCTGGTAATCGCTACAGGAGCTCCTGTTCCTCGATTAAAATTAATCGGTCGAGGTTGACATACTTTTGGAACATCATTAAATGGTTGTGGATCAATACAAACTTGTGGAGCTGCATAGGTTGCATAAATATAACAGTTCGTTGCTAAGAAAGTGATTGGTCGTTCAGTTCTATCTAGACCTCGAGGCCAACCTCTAATTTCTCCGTTAAAAATAATTGTTTCTCGCTCCCCACCTGGGAAGTTATAATCATTTGGTGCTAAAATATACTCTTGACCATTAAATCGCTGAAAGCTCAAACCAGAGAGTAAAATCATTAAACCTTGACCTCTATTCAAGTAATCAAAGTTAAATGCGCTACCGAAATCCATACCTACAGAAGGCATTCCTGAAACTGTTTCATAACGGAAACCAATATCTCCTAACCAACTATCTGCTAAACCTGGAAAGATTTGTCCAAGTTGATTTACTCGAAGACCCCAGTTCTGACTTCCTTGAGAATAAGCATTAAATCCTACTTCAGAACAACCTACTTGTCCAAAGAAAGTATCCCAGAAGTTTCCTGTATTTGCACCGCCAAAAACACCAAAGTCAATAATACAATCTCCCCATCCACCGTTAAGTCGAGGAATATCGATTTCTCGAATTCGAATCATGGAAGGATCATAACCAGAGATATAAACACCACCACGAGTCCAAGAGGAACCTACATTGTGAACATCTACAGAAATAAGAAATCGATTGTCATCAGGCCGCATATCAGAAAAATAATACATTCTCGGAGGAGGAGCTGCAGGGTCGAAGAATAACATCCGAACACCTTCATGTCCTACAAAATAATCTCGCTCAGCGTTGTGTTGTTGATTCCAAAACATCGTACCCTGGCATGAACTCAAAACTAGTAAAGAAAAGAAGAATAATCCAAGTAATACTTTTTGTTTCACGAAAACACACACCTACAATAGAACACTGAAGACTTATTATTTATATATGTTATGCTTTATAGCGCTCAATCGAGCCGAAATCGTTGAGTTCTAGATTCTCCTTGCGCATCTTCTACACGAACACATAATGCCTGCGTACCTGCAGGTAAATCTCCTCTATCAATGGAGAAATAAGTTCTTCTAAACGCATACGAATCATGTGTCGAAGGAACAGGTATGAAGGAAGAAGGTGGAACTTGAGAAGGATCTTCACAATCAAGACGACCTTCGGGTAAGGGAACATAATAACTTACCCTATTACATCCACAAAGTTCATGTAGCTGTGGAGAAGTTTCTCTATCTTGACAATACCATCGAATAATTCCTGGTTGCGAAGTTGGTTCTAATCGAAGATCAGGTCGTTGATTCTGTGAAGGATTATACGTGCAGGCAGGAGCACCACAGTAAAGTCCAGGCATGCAAAAAGCACCTTCATCTCGAATACAGTTTTCACCTGCTTGAAGACACTCATTTCTATCAAAAACACAACCATACCACTCACCAATACTTTTCGGAGTGGCGGAACCTGGCAACGTATCAGTAGGAGTACATCCTGATGATCCTGGATTAATTGCACAATAATCACAAAGATTGTAACAATCATCACCAGATTGAACTTCCCAAGGCGCACAACTTCCTTCAAGACTCGGAATTTCTACATCATGAATAGGATTAAGACGATTTACTTGAACATCAGTTGTAAAAGTATCAAAATAAGTATAGGAGAGCACTGCATTGATAGTTGTTTCATAATTAGCAGCAGTTGCTAAAAATCCTTCAGTAGGAACTAAACAAGTTACTGTTGCTCTACCATCCTGGAAAAATAACTCTGAAGGACAATCCAAAGGCTCATCACCTAGCTCTGCTTGAAAAGAAAGTCTATTAACTAACTCAGTTTCAGTACAAAGCGAATCAGGTAAATTAACAATACCCGATTGTCTATTTTCAATAGTAAACGTAAAAACAGGTTTTACATATGCTCCGATTACATCAAAAGAAGTCTCGAGAGAAGTGACTGCGACAGGAGCTCCTTGACCTTGAGAAAAGGTCATTCGTGGCACAAAAGAACAAACTTGAGTTCGTTGATCAACGCCTGAAACCGACGTATCAATACAGACTTGTGTGGAAAAAGATGTTTGATAAGGATAACAAACACCAACATGAACAGCTGCCTGGTTTGTTTCAAAATTTCCTTGAATAGGACGTGCTTGAAATCGTGCAAGATTAAAAAAGTCTTGTTCTCCTTGTTGAAAAGAATGACTTCTCCCAAAAAGCTGTACTTGGCCTGAATCTAAATAACCCATACCTTGCAGTTCAGTTCTTCGAAGCATCGCAGAATCATACGTTAAAAATAATTCAATAAAATCTTCATTAATGACATCGTACGTGCCTCTATTATGTAATCGAACTTGCACATCAAAAGAATTATCCTCAGTTATTTGCGGAGGAGGAACTCCACGTACAAATTCTAAAGAAATACCTTCTGTACCTCGAAAAATAATCGCATCAGGAGAAGATGAACGATCCCATTGACCTGAACAACCAGTGAGAATAAGAATAAACAATAAAGATAATCCTAAAAAAAGTTTTTGTTTCATTATTAATCTACCCTCACTGATGTTGATTGCCGTAATATATAGCTATAATCGATTGTTAAGTACATTGTCGCGGTTGACCAAGGAAGATCTTGGAACAATCGTCGATCCACGGATATATCACAAACAAAACTATCATAATCCTCAATATTTAAAACGTTTACGGGAGCAGTGTATGTCTGTCGTCGAGTAAACTGATTAAAATCCGAAGATTCAAACTGCGCGATGTCACAACCAAGTAACCGATAATCTTCTGGTAAATCAATAAATAATTGTGATGCAGTAAACATCGATCCTCCTCGAGAATCAGGATTGATTTGAAATCGTAATCGAACCAAACGATCTTGATCTGGAGAGAAAATAAAAGGCAAATCATATTGATTTCCTGAAGTTGCAACGCCAATCGCCACAGGACCTGCGCTTGTAATCGGTTGTAAACCTGGATTGAGGAATCGTTCAGGCGAATGTTGAGAGGAACCGTAATATTCAACTGTTGAGAGAAGTTCTGCAAAATCTTCTGTAAGAACAACGAAAGGAACTTTTACAGTGCTTTGATAATTAAACACTGCAGACACATCAATAACATGACTTCCTCGAGTCATTGAAGGAAATGTACAACGTGCAGTTGGACGAACAGTTGGACGAACAGAAAGTCGAGACTGATCTATTTCCGCAGAGCCAAAATCTCTGGATATACAAGAAGTAATAACTTCTAATGGAAAAAAAGTATTTGCTCGATAGGAAATATCTAAGCTTACTGGTTGATCTTCTAAGAATCGATTTCTCGTCGGGGTTATAGAGTCTATATCTATTCCTACGAACTGATGAGTCCGTTCTCGAGATCCTTCAGTATATTCTCCCGCAACCATTCTTTGTTGTCGGTTAAAATAATCTGTTAACCAATCAATAAAATTAAAGTTTCTCCATGCAACTTCTGCACGTGCTTGTCTGTCTTGCACGTCTCGTTCAAAAGCATCACTTCCCACATAACCAAAAAGTCGTGGTGACATGAGAGCAAGCAAAATAATCAATAAAATTGGTAAAATCCAATGTGTTGGAATAAGCTCTGCCTGACTAAGAACAAATAACAAAGCAAGAAGAACAAATAAAATAATACCAATCATCGCGCCATCAGTTCCTAGATATTGTTCAAGCGAAGGGAAGACGACAAGTAAATCAAAAATAAAAGAGTTAAGTAAACCCCAAATAAGTAAAGAAACCCATTGACCAGAACGAATAAGCTGTAAACCGTTTGCGACAAGTACAAGAATAACAAGAACAAATAAAACATAAAAATCACTTAACTGAATAGGCACACTAAATCTAAATAACGGTGTAGATAAAGAAAGAATCCCTATAAGAATAAAAAATATCCAAAACGTAATTTTTTGTGCTGAATCACCTAAACCCACATACTTTCCTTTAAGTAGAGCAAGTGATCGACGAAACGCTGAAGAACTATTTTTCTTTATAGATGCTTTAATTCTTTCGTGTGCCGCTCGCGCCACATCTCGGAGCGTAGTTTTTCTATTATCATATTCTGAAGAAAACAAAACAGGAGGAGGCCTTAAAAAACCAAGAGAAACACCAAACACTCCTAGTAAACCTAAAAGAGGTAAAAAAAGAGCGACAAAAAGAGCTTGCAGCCCCGCTGCCCAAAGAACAGATGCTAAGATGGCATAAGTACTATAAACTAATAGGGCACTAAATATCATTTTTGTTTCTGAAAAAAACAAGCTAAAAATTAACCAAACAACAATAGCTATTAAAACAAAAACAAATCGCTGTGAAAAAGAATTTTGAAAACCAAAACTAATACCGTATAAAACAAAATAGATTATCCAAAGAATGAGAGATGATAGAGCAGAAGGACCTTTTTCAATAGAAGCCAAATTTTTTTCATAACGAATATTTTCTTTATCGAGTTTTTCTCTAAATAATTCCTCATTATCGGCTTTTAGTTGAGCTTTCTTCTCTTCTTCCTCTCGCGCTTTTTGCTCATAATCAGGTTGTGGTTGAGGCTGACCTCCAAACGATTCATTCATATTAACATTAACTGAAGAAGGAGGAGTTGGTTGTTGAGGAGCCTGAACATTAACATTAATATCTGTATGTTCTTGTTGAGGAGGGTTTCTCCCAAAAGATTGAGAAAGTGAAGAACCTACCTGTGCAGAAAGCTGTTGCACAGCATCTTGTTCCAATCTATTGGAAGAAGGTTGGGAAAATTCTGCATAAGGAACTGAGCTTTCTTGAGAAGAAGTTCTAGTTGTTGAAGCAGCTCTTTGCGAAGTTGCACCGCGACTCGCAACACCTTTTTTAGCAGCATTACGAGAAAAAGCTCTAGCCAAAGAAGCCCATACCATTTTACTCTATAACAACTCTCACTTGAGAAAATGAAACATCTCTTCGAGGTCGAATTTCAAGACTATTCATCCCTTGATGCACAAGAGAATTAATATTTCTGAAAATTTGTGAATTACGAGTATCAATTCTAATCGGTTGTGCGTTAATTAAAAAATCGACCTGATTAAAATCTTGACTTGAAAAATATGCTTCTAAAATAATATCTACACCGCTTTTTAATCGTTTTTCTTGAGGATTAGTTTGTTGGACTACAGGACAGTTAGGTGCAGAACCATCTTCTTGATAATAACCATTAGGACAAGCACCGCACTGCGAAGCAGTAACGACCGAAGTACAACGATTAACAAGTCCAGTTGTAGGAAGATCGTCACACCAATAATTACTTGAAGAGGCTGCAAAACAACAATCTCTGTCTTGCTCAGCTGTACAACCTACTGGACAGAAACCGTCAGTATTATCGCCACAAAGACCTTCACCTAAAGGATGAGGATTACCATGTCGATCTTCATAACCACTTCTACAAACATGTAAATTACCCCTAGTTACTTGATTAACACATCGGTCTCGAGGATTATCAGTAGGAATAGCGCACCAATAATTATGCGGAGAAGAAGCAAAACAACAATCCTTATCTTCATATCCAGAACAACCATCTGGACAATAACCATCTACTTGACCACAGTATCGCTGTTCAAGTACCCTCGTAACAAAAAGATCTTCATCAAGATCAAAATAATAAATAGGGTAAGCCGGATCTTTTAAATCAACGTCTAATCGAACTCTGTCAATTAAATAGTTTCCTCCTTGTGAAGAAAAAGAAAGTCTATTAGAACCTTCTTGTAAGAGAGACGTATCAATAGGAACAAAATTTAATAAATTACAATCAGGAATACCTCTGAAAATATCATAACCATTAAAACGTACTTCTAATCGGGCAATCTGTTCTCGAGAACAATCAGGTAAAAATCGTAACATTACTTGTTCTGCATGCTCTACCTCTGAAGCAGAAAAAAATAATGATTGAATATGTTGATCGTTAGTATTATCAGTAATATCTCCAACTACTTGTACTCCTGAAAGTTCATAATGATTCATAGTCCAGAATAAAAATCCTGGTGAAGAAACTGAAAAGAAAAGAACATTATTTTGTTTCACAAGATGACTTGGTAAAGGAATTGGTTGTGGAGATCCTGGTCGAAGAGGAGCATTGTGAATTCGTTCACCGTTAAAGAATATTTGTAAATCGCCACTACCTCGAAGAACGTTAAAAGAAAGTTGTAAATTATCTGTAGTACCAGAAACAACTGCGAAAGGTAATTCATAATTTCTTGTTTCATACGCTGAACGTTTAATGTCAACAGTTGGTGTTGATGCTAAAACTCGAGCGTCAGTTTGAGTAAAAATAGTAAAACTTGGTAAATCTCGCTGAATTGTCGCTTCAGAAACATAAGAAATAGTACCTACATGTTCTGAGAAAGGAACAGTGTTAACAAGATGACTAAATCCGCCGGAAACTCGAGGAGCAGTTCCAGGAACAGAACCCGAATCTAAAAGTGCTGCTCGATCCGCAGGAGGTAAAAACAACACATAAAAAACGATTAAAATAGTAATAATAAGTATTAAAAAAGCCGCACCACCTGCACTTGCTGCAGATTGACCCTTAGAATTTCCAAACACCATAACGAAACATGAATAAAAAGCATATATAAATGTTTTGTATAAACACTTTATAAAAGAGGAAAATTAAGAAAAAAAGAAAAAATTAAGGCAGCCACGTCTTTTGCTCAGCTATCTTCTCAGGTAAATAGGTATCCATAACATAATTTAAACCATATGCTGCAAAAGCTTGCTGCTCAACACGAACCTTATTCTTCGCCATTTCTTTAAGGGCTTTTTGCCATTCTTTATGTTCTTGAAAAAACGGATCGTTTGAAAGAAGATCTTTAATCTTCTTAAGATCAATCTCTTTAAGTGGATGTGTTGGCAAATCATAGTGCTTAATATCTTGAGGCGTTACACCAATAAACTTAGCTTTTGGAACGCAAAAAAACTCATTAATATGTGCTGCGTTTCCACTTCCCACTTTCAAAGTTCGATAAATATTACCATATCCATAGGGGTCACCATCTGTAAAAACATAGACAGGTAAGTCTTTCTCATCACTTAATTTTCTGATAAAACGTCGACAAGCTCTCGTAGGTACACCGCTCATTGCAATAAGAATACATTGAGATTTTTTCCAAAATTGATGTTTATTTAATCGTTCGAATGCACCTTGAGTTTCAATTGCGAGAATAAATTTTGCTTTTGTTTCGAACTTTAGATGTTCTACACTAGAAGGAATACTATACGCTCCACTACCAAATTGCGTACAATCAATTTTAATTTGTTTTTTGGTGACAAAATCAGTATCAACTACCACAAGTTCTCCTGCGACAGCACCTCCATGCTCTCCAGGAATAAAACCCATCTGTTCACGATTCACACTAAGCATAGCTTCAATATCATCCATAACAGAATCTGATTCTGTCTGTTCATTAAATCGAGCGTCACCCCAATTTTTTGAAACATAATACGCTTCTCGCTTTGTTGCAGTATCCTCTGTTTTAATAAGCTCTTTTGACAAACCCATCATTCGAAGAGTTTGAGCAAACGTTTTGATAGTTGTCGCACTTAACGTTCGAGTTTTTGTTCTTCCTTTAATTCGAAAAAAACCATTTTTCTTATCAAACATAACATTTGAAAGAGAACGAATCGGCGTATCTAATTGAGGAAGCTTTGTTTGTTTAATCCGCTCATGGATGGTTCTAGCAATACTATCTATTTTTTCTATAACTTTACTCATCTGACTCTTCCTCCTTTCCAATTTTTGCCCATTCTTCATCATACTCAGTATTCTTCGCAGGGTCAAAGTCCATATCTTTTACTTTTCCTCGTTTTTGTTCGAGAACAACTTCTAAATTTCTTAAAATAATTTCTTCATCAGCACCATCAAGGTCAAGAATTTCCTTCAAACCTACCACGACATGCGCCATATATTTTTGAATAAAACTTCGTTTTTTCAACTCGTGTTTTACCCGAGCCTTTTTAGCAGTATACTTTGCTAGTTGTCGACCAGCTTCTTGTAAAGCGAGTTTCATCTCATTAATAATCTCATCATAATGGGCCATCGCTTCCTTACTCTCACTTGTGAAAGGAACCCATACTGAAGACATATGAACAAGGATGGTTATTGGTCCAACAGGTAAAGAACCTGAAGATTGATTTAAATTATAACTCTTCCAATTTACTGTTTGAACAGCTTTTGTTACTGCACAAGCACCTTGTTGAAACAATAAAGGGACTCGATTTGCAAATCGCATAATTCTTGCTTGTTTATCTTTTGGTTGATCCCCTCCATATGCAAGAGCAACTTCAATTTGAAAAGGATTTCCTCGATAAACTGCAGGTGGTCGAGTTACTGAAGTGTAAAACTCTGCATTGATTTCTTTTTTAATTCCTTTTTCAAGTAATTCTGCAGTAATTGGAGAAATACAATCAGCACTTGGTGCTTGTATTTTTACTTCGTGAAACGCTTTTATTAATTTTTCAATATCCTCATGAGATAATTTTTTTGGTTTTGTTTTTGTAAGTAAACGTGCTTGTTCAC
Source organism: Candidatus Woesearchaeota archaeon (assembly GCA_007117735.1). Classification (GTDB taxonomy): domain Archaea; phylum Nanobdellota; class Nanobdellia; order Woesearchaeales; family SKGA01; genus SKGA01. The sequence goes on from SKGA01000008.1 coordinate 19,852, forward strand.
AAATTTGTTTTGCTAAAGAAGGACTTACTTTACTAAACTCTGTTGATAAAAATTGTTGTAAGGTTGAAGCAGAAGAAGTATGTGCCATCTTAAGAAGAAGACCCATTTCTACACCGTACGGATGTGGCTTTATTTCCTCTGCTAATTCAGGTAAAAGATCTGTCGCTCGAGGAAAGATTAATTGTTCTGCTCGAGGATTAGTATACATAATAGTAACGTGCGGATTAACAACTGCTGTTTGCTTTAAATATTCATCAACACTCTGCGATCCTTTTTGATAATACCCCTCTAAATCAATTTGAATTCGAGTTCCATGATCTTTATTCCATTCTTTTACCCGATCATTTGAAACTTCAGGCATATTTTTTTGTGTGTCAATTTTTAGATCGCAAGAAAAAGCAGGTTGGTCTTTACCAATTTTTGAAATAATTTTTGCTGCCCGACCTGTAGTTAGTTGACCGTACATAACACTTGCACTAATTCCAATACCTTGTTGTCCTCTACTTTGTTTGAGACTGTGAAACTTACTTCCATAAAGTAGCTTACCAAAAATCTTAGGTACTTGTTCTTTTACAATTCCTGGACCATTATCCTCAACAATAACTCGAAACCGATCATTTCCCATATCAATAATTTCAACACTTATTTCAGGTAAAATTCCTGCTTCTTCGCAGGCATCTATACTGTTATCTACTGCTTCTTTAATTGTTGTAAGTAATGCTTTTCGAGTACTATCAAACCCGAGGAGATGTCTGTTTCGTGCAAAAAATTCTGCAACACCAATATCTCGTTGTTTTGATGCTAGTTCATGTGCTTTGGTCATAAAATCTTGTGCTTTGAAATTATTTTTAAAAGTATCGGTAAATTAGTTAATAAAAATGTCCAAAAAAACAACTAAACAACCTTCTCGAATAAAGAAGGGAAAACTTTAGAACTCTTCCTGCTCACAAAGCACTTGATTTTCGAGAAGTTGAAGAAGCGAACAATCATCAGTATGTAAAAAGAAGCAATCATCTCTAATTTCTAATGAGGAAATGTCCTGACAAAGAGCAGGATCGTCTTGTGCAAGATAGAATAAACAAGTATCTCGTTCTACAGGATCTGACTGTATGCAAGAAAGCTCTTCAATGACAGGTTCAGGTTGAGGAATTTCCTGAAAGGAAGAATCCGAGGCTGGAAAAAGAAAAAAGAATGATGAAACAAGTAACGCCCCCGCTATAAGAAGAAGGAAAAAGATCATATGATAATGATGATTATCAAGGACGAGTTTTGTGACTAACGCGGGTTGATGTCCTTGTGAAATAAGTTGATTGACAAGTTCCTTCTTTGAAATTCCTGCTTTTTTTTGTTCTTGAATATAAGCAAATAAATTTGTTTGATATTCTTCATCTTGAATTTTTTTGAAAAGAGAAGTAATTTCTGATTGTGAATAACCTTCGGAAAGTAAATGAGATTCTATTTGTCCAGCACTAAATCCTGCGCGGAGTTGTTCTTGAATATATTTTTTTACAGAACCCATAACCTTTTCACCTCAGTAAGTAACTGAAATGAAATAGTATATAAAAGTTTAGAAAGAAAAACGGTCATGCATTTTTGTTGCTTTTCGATATTTTTCAAGCCACTTGTATACGGAAGAGTGTGGACTTCCAGAAAGAAGACTTTCAACTGCTTTTTTACAAACAGCTACATCGTCACAAAAACCAATAATCGCAATTGTTTTTCCATAAACACTAATATTTGTCTCAGTAAGCTCTTCAATAGTTTCTCGAGCTTTTCCCCCTTTACCAATTACCCGACCTTTTAATCTCATAATTTGATTTTGACTCTTTACAAAATCTGAGAGAGAAAGTAATTCCAAAACAAAATCTTGTTTCAAGAGTCGCATTGCAATTTCAGGGTTAAACCCTCTACCCACTGCTTTAACGATATCTTTAAGAATATATACTTGAACGCTGTCTGTGCTTGTTATTCGCACATCTCCTTCTTTTGAATCAACAGAAATAACACTATTGGTCTGAGACTCTAAATCATCTTTTGTAGCCCCATCTTTACCAATAAGAACTGCAATTCGTTCTTTGGGAATCTTTAGTTCATAAGAAAATTCTTCCATGCAAAACAAAAGAAAGCGAAGATGGTTTTTAAAGGTTTTTGTAATCAGTAACGAATTGATTATAGAGTTCTTCCGGATCTCGCTTAACACCTTGTTTCTTAAAAAATGAACAGAGAACCTCTAAATCTCGCTTTAAGAGCTCTCCAGCTTGAGGGGAATCAGTCGCTGTTGACTGAGAAAAATCAATAAAAACAGGTTCTTGTCGATAAACAAGAATATTAAAACCGGAAAGATCGCCATGAACTAGTTTTCCTTCTAAAAAAAGTTTTCTGACCATAAAAAGAATTTTTTCAAAGAATACTTCAGGGTCTTCTAAATTAACATCTTTAAGTTGAGGAGCAGCCACGCCATCATCCCCAATAAACTCCGTAACTAAAACATGATCTTTAAAAGAAAGAGGCGTAGGTACACGAATATATTCTCTTGCTTTGAGTAAATTCCGGTATTCTCGTTGCGTCCAGGCAAAGATAATTCTCCGTTTATCCCCTTTTAAGTCCAAATAACGAGCGTCTTGAGAAATATAGGTGAACATCTTGTTAAAGCTTTTATTTTCTAGTCGATAAATTTTTACAGCAACAAAACCATCATTATCAGTTGAAGCAGAGAAAACATTTGCTTCTTTTCCAAGGGCAATACTACTTACTAATTCTTGAAATAACCCTTGTCCTGCAAGTTTTGCAAGAAGTTTTAAGGTATAAGAGTCAAAAACATTCCCATACGTTTTCCAATCTTCTCGACTTCTATTTACAACCATAAAAAGAAAGAAGAAGATGTTCTTTTTAAATAAATAGGTAAAATATGATCTGGAAGAAACAAAATAAAAAATATTTTTGAAAACAACTCAGAAAAATCAATTATCTCAGCGAATAGGATTTAAAATAATTTATAAGAAAAAGTATGGGCCGGGGGGGATTTGAACCCCCGACTTCACCGTCTTCAGCGGTGCGCTCTGCCAGACTGAGCTACCAGCCCATATAAGAATTATAAAGAAGTAAAACTCAGTATATAAATGTTTATGTTGTCCGGGTAATAAATCCACCTGCCACAACATTAAATACAATAATCAAAATAAAGGCAAGAACTGCATAAAGCATAACACTTTTTGTCACAATTGAACCAATAGATTCATGCTCGCCAATAGGGTCTGGGCCATTCTCCACACCATTTGAAATGATTGCAAGTATATATGCTAGCTGCACTAAATATAATCCCACAACTATTTGAAAAAAATAAGTGGGAATTCCTACTCCAAACATATCTAAAATTCCGGAACCTTGAACATTTTGTTGTTGACCTGCTGCAAATGAAGAAACTCTATCTGTTAAAGAACCAATAATATTAGTAATTAAACTAGTAATCCCGATGACAACTCCACTAATAACTGGTGTGAGAAACATTGCTTGACTTCTCATACTACTGACAACATCTCCTAAAAGATCGTTAAGTCTTTCATCTACACTATGAATTCTCTGAATGTAATCAGCAACATTACCAAGAGCTTGACTGGTTACTAAAGGACCTTTTCTACTTGCCTCGACCAATACTTTCATTGCACTTTCAATAATATCTGAAGGAAAATAACGAAGCGCACCTCGATCTTTATCAAAAATCGCTTTTTCTACTGAAAAACCCATTCGAGTAATATTAACATGAACCAAAGTAAAAAATTTTCCAGATTTTGTCCCTTTCATCACTTCACTTACTTTTCCAAAAGCGATTTCTGCAGGAGCACCATCTCCTATCCTGTTTGCAAGTTGAAAAAGTGCAGATGAAAATTCAAACTCTAATTCTTTTGCTTCTTTTCTTATTTTAAGAAGATTGTTAGATTTTAATTTATAATACAACCCTATGGCCAAACCAATTCCTAAAGGCACAAAAATACTAAGTAACAACGCGCCTAAACCAAAAGGACCAATAGTAAATCCTGGAAGATTCGGATCAACCTCGCGATAATCTAAAAAACTATGAAGAATATTTGTTCTTTCAACACCATCTAAACTTCCAAACTCTACAGAAAAATCTCCTTGATAAAAACCAATATCACTAAATCCCATTTGCGCGTAGAGTAAGGGGAAAAAACCTATTACTAAAAAAACGATGAGAACCAGAAATGCAACCGCTCCGGGTTGAATTGAAACAGTTTGTTTTCCTAGAGCAACAGTAAGTTTTTGATGATCTTTTAATCGAGGATTTTTCTTCAAAACATCTTCATTACTTGATCCTCCCGGTCTAGTACTCAGGATTGTCGTCCCAATATAATAAACAAGTAAAGGTAATAATACATTATATAATGCAAATAAATGATACCATTCAAAACCATCCATAAAGCTCACGACCAAAGGTAAAATAACTAACGTAAGAATAGGTAAAACCACTCCAAGCATATTAAGAGTTACTAATGGTCCTTTAAGTCCGTGAGCATATCTCAACATTTTATTATAGGTTTCTGAAAGCATTACTTCTAAAGACTTATCTAAAAGAGTTAAACGACGAGAATGATCTGTTTCATACAAAGAAGACTCAATTAAATTAACACTTTCTACAAATTCTAAATTAGTTGTTTTCCAAGTGGAAAGATACATATTAAGCGAATCTTTAATAGAATCATATTTTTGTGTTTCAATATCCCAAACCACTTTTCGAAGATCAAGACTTAAGGGAGGTGCAAGATGTTCTGCTGCAAAATTTATTGCAAGTTCTAAATTTGAAGTGTGACGCATATAGGTTACCATATAAAAGACTGCTAGAACCATTTGGTTACTTGCTTTGAGTCTCCATTGATTGGCTAAAGTAAAAGGTAATTTTTGTAAAAAGACAAAAAGTAATAAACCTATAAGAAGAGAGAACATAACAAAAAACATATTTCCAATCCCGCCAGCAAGCAGAGGAAAAAGAAAGAAAATAAGAATCGATGAGAAAATAATAATAAGTGGAAAAACAAAACTCGCACTATACACGCCTACAGGTGTTGTATTAAGATGACATGCAGCAATAGCTTCTTTTAACTCAGGAACTTTTTTCTTATCGGGTTCTACAGGAAAGAATTTTTCTGAGAATTGACATAATTTTTCATAATAAGAGAGAGGTTTTGGCAGATAGGTTTTTTTAAATTCATGATAATCTCGAGTTGCAACGTCTTCTCCTGAAGAAGATTTACCTGCTAACTCTGAAGATAATCGTTGCGAATATTCTGATTCGATAACGTGTAAATTTCTATCACTCATAGTTGTTTTCCTCGTCGTTGAAGTTCTGTTTCAAGCCAATCATTCCATATAAAATAAATATCTTCAGAATGTTGAAAACCGTGTTGTTTAATACTTTTCTCTACAAATTTATGAAACATATCATTACAAAGAATAACAAAATCTGCTTCTAATAAATCTTGATCATTAACTTGTTGAGCTAATTCAACTAACCGATTTTTTAATCGAGATCGCAACTCAATATTTTCCCAAAGAGCATCCCAATTACCTGCGTATTGTTTTACTTTGGAAGCAATATCTTTAAGAATTTCACTCTCCCCATTAAGAAGTTCTGGCGTTGGTTCTAATTGATCTGTCTTCGCATCATACTTCATCAAATCAACAAATCCCCCTTCTAGATGAGGATCTTGACTCCAACCTTTTCTTACTTCGGTTATTTGTAATACTCTTCGAACTTTATGAAGACCATCTGCTGATTTAATAGGGTTAACAATAATAACTAAATCTGTTGCTTTAAAACTTGTTTTTGGTACACCAATATCATTTACCAATCGATCATAAACACCGTAGGGACTATCACTGTGAATAGTTCCTGCAACTACGTTTGCAGCAGCACCTACTCGCATCGCTTCATACAATGCTTTTGCTTCTGTACTTCGTACTTCTCCAACAATAAGTGCAGAATCTCCTAACCGTAACGTACTTCGAATACCGTCTTCCGCAGTAAACTCTCCATCTCCTTTACTTAAAGCACTCGCTACTTTTAATGGTTGAATATTAAATCCTAAACTTTTCATAGAATCTGTTGGCAACTCTAAAGTATCTTCGATGGTGATAATTCTGTGTCGTCGCATAATTTCAATAAGAACACTGGAAAGAAAACTACTCTTCCCACTACTTCTTGTTCCTGCAATAAGCATGGTTCTAGTTCCATCAACACAAAAAGAAAGTAAACCTGCCGCAAGAGGTGTAATCATCTTATTTTGTATAAACAAAGGTAAGGTCCAAGGTTTATCTCGGTGTCTTCGAAAACTAAATGCCAGACCTGTTGGATTAAGTGGTGCAGTAATTGTTGAACTACGAACACTTGCTCCTGGCAAGGTTAATTCCGTATCAAGAATAGGGTTTGCCTCATCTAGTGGGCGTCCTGAAAGGAGACGTAGTTTTGATGCCCAACTTTGAGTGTCAGTAAGAGAGGGATAAATATTGGTAACGCAATCATCATATTTTCCATGAACGATATAGATCGGGATATCTCCCGCAGGACTATTTACAGAAACATCTTGAATTTGTTCATCACTCAATAACACTTCAACAAGACCAAAACCAATAGTATAACGAACAAGAATCTGAGAGAGTTCTTCAATATCTTCGTCTGAAATGGAAATATTTCGATACGCTGCAAGTTCTTCAAGCAAATCTTTTCCTACATTGTAAAAAATCTCTCGTGTCCGTAAAGGATCGGTAAACTCTTCACTATCCGGTTCATGCTCACTTAAAATTTTTCGAGCAGTATCAAGTAAATCATACAACTCTTCTGAAAGTTTAAACTCTGGCGGCAAAATATGATAAACATACTGTACGCTTCCTGGTTGTTCAAAAATAGTGACTTCAGTATTTCCAATAATATAATTGTCAAGCTCAATTGCTTGTTTTGGGTATGCAGCCATTAATTTAGTATAAAGAAAGTCTGGTTTGATCGATGGAGTAAAGATTCTTCGATAAGGATCTCTATTTCCTAAAGTATATCCTTCTAAATAAGGTGAAGCAACAAAAATAAGTTTTGTTTGAGAAAGTAAATTGATTAAATAATCAAGTAATTTAATATAATGTTGATGTGTTGAGATAATATCTTCTTCAATCGCCTTATCAAGAGCGATTGCTTCTCGCCGTCGTAAACGTTTTAATAAAACAAAACAACCAAGAGGATCCTTTTTTAAGTAGGTAAAAAGAGTATTGTGTAATTCGTTATATTTGTTTGAAAGGAGTGAAGAAGTAATGGATTGTGAAAGTGCAGGGTAACTAAACAATTCTTTGTGTCGGATAAGTTTAACATATAATCTAGCAATATCTGCAAGTAAATCTACTTGTGTATGATCATACTCGTAATCGTGCTTTTGAGAAAAAACAAGTTTTGAAACAACTGGATTCTCAACAAGAAGCGTGATAGCTTCAGACATCGTTATCTCGTCATCTTCAACACTCGGAATTCTGTCTCTTCCTGAATAATCGACATAAAGTATGGTCTGTCCGCCCTCTCGACGAACTTCATATGGAATAGAAGATTTTTCTTTCAACGCCTCACCCCTTAAAAGATCATAAAAGCAAGTATATAAACCTTCTGCCAATCAAAGATAAAATAGAGATAAGAAGAGCTTTCAATAAATGAAAAGAATAAATATTTATAAAGAAAAGATCTTTTTACCTATTATATGAAAATAACACCATATCAAGTCGAAGGATCTATTGATTACGAAAAAATTTGTTCAGAATTTGGTATTAAACAAATAACCCCTGAACTTAAAGAAAAAATTAAGCAAATGACGAATGCAGATTCTCATTTTCTACGAAGAGGCATCTTTTTTGCTCAGCGAGATCTTAAATGGTGTCTTGAAGAGTATGAAAAGGGAAATAAGTTCTTTCTCTATACCGGTTGCGGTCCTTCAGGCCCTATACATTTAGGTCATCTAGGCACGTGGAGATTTGCTAAGTGGTTACAAGATGTTTTTGATGTTGAAATGTGGTTTCAATTTACTGATGATGAAAAATTCTTATTTAAAAATTTAGAATACGACCAAGTGCAACATTGGTTACGAGAAAACATGCTTGATGTTATTGCACTGGGTTTTGATCCTAAAAAGACTCATTTCCTTATCAACACAGCTCACGCGTCAATTATTTATCCTGAAGCTATTAAAGTTGCAAAAAAAATTACTACATCAACAGTGAAAGGAGCTTTTGGTTTTACTGATAGCAATAATATAGGAAGCATATTTTATACTGCAATGCAAACAACTCCTGTATTTTTACCTAATGTATTAAGAAATGAAAATCGTCCTTGTCTTGTTCCTTTAGGAATAGATCAAGACCCTCATTTTAGAATCAGTCGAGATGTGGTAGAAAAACTAGGCTTTCATAAACCTGCAATTATTCATGCAAAAATGATGACTCCTCTTACCGGTCCTGAAGGTAAAATGAGTAGTTCTGATGCGCAAAAAGCAATTCTTACTACTGATGATCCTGCTACAGTAAAAAAGAAGATTAACAAATACGCATTTTCAGGCGGTCAAGATACACTTGAAAAACATCGAGAGCTTGGCGGAAATCCTGATATAGATACTGCCTATCAATGGTTAAGATATTTTGAAGAAGATGATGCAGTATTAGAAGATCTTGCCGCTAAATATAGATGTGGAGAATTATTATCTGGTGAATTAAAACAAAAAGTTATCGATGCGATTAATTCATTTCTTGCAAAACATCAAGAAGCAAGAAAAGAAGCTGAAAGTAAGCTTCAAGAGTTTATTTTTCATCCTGGTAAGTTATAATGGCAAAAGAAATTCAAGAAGTTGCGGGAAAATTAAAATTGCTTGAAGAGCGATATAATATTCTTCGTAAAAAAAGTCAATTAGATGAGCAAAATCTTATCGAGCTTGATAGAAATCAGTTTAAAGAAATTCGTCTCCTTCAAGAAAAAATGCTCAACATTAAACGCTCTATTAAAGAAATTAATGAACAGGTTGCTATTCTTAATCAGGAGTTTCAAGAAGTAGTGAAACAAAGAGATTTTGTTCCTTTAAAGAAATATGTTGATTTATGGCAACCTATGGATTTTGTTACTCGTAAAGAAGTGAATGCATTCTTAAGAAAAAAATTTTCTAAATAATGGTTAACGACAAAAATTTAGCATATTAATTGTTTGTTGTTAACTAATTAGTAAATGAAAACTAAGATAAAAAGATTAACTTATTTTTGTCATTTACTATAAACTATTCTTCTTTTTTTCTTCCAAAAGCAGAGTTAATATCTACTGTTATTCTATCAAGTTTTGAAACGTTCTCAACAAATACAGGAAGTACTTTTTCAAAGACATTTTCCATTGCTTTAATTTCTGCTGCAACATCTAAAATATGTTTATCATATTCTCCTATCTTTCCTAAGATTCCTGAATGAAGCGTATTAAAAGAATTCTGTAAATCTTTAAATTGTTGTTCTAAACGAATAATTGTGTTTTCAGTAGTATTTTTCCACTCCAATACTCCTGATAAATCTTTAACTAGTTCACTCCACTTTTCTTCAATAATAGCTTCAATAAGCTCTTCATGACTCGGACCTGATGGTTGCTGTTGCTGCAGAGGCATTTGATTTGGTGGAGGTAGTGGTTGTTGCATTGTTAATCAGCCGTCCCCGTTCTTGCTAAAAATAGAATAGTGAAAAAACCAATCAGCATCATTAAGATAAGACCTAACACTTGCGGGTTAATAATCGTTGCAAGAACATTTTGATTGAAATCTCCGGTCGCTCCCGAACCTGTTGGTTGCTGAACAGCATCCGAAGGTGGATCTGTTGGAACTGGTTGAACGCTAGTAGGCGGTTCTTGACCAGTAATAACGGTTGTTGTTCCAGGCTCACCTGATCCTTGTTCTAAAAGAGATTGACCGTATGTTGAAGAGAAACCTACGATAACAATTAAGATAAAAATAACAATAAGAACCCATTTTATAGCAGTATTTTCTAAAAGCATTGTTTTAAAGACTTCATCATCATCTCCCGTCCACATTCTTACAATAAAAAAGACAAAAAACATAAAAATAATAAGCGCAGTAAACCAAGGAGTCATGTTTTGAATAACTTGAAGTGCTCCACCGCTTAATAAGCCTAAAAAAGAAATAGAAAGAGCAATAAGTGCGTAAAGACCATTACTTCCCTCACCTACTTTGAACGGTTTAAGAAAAGAAAGTAGTCCATAAACTACTGCAAAAATAAAAATAAAAGTAAATATGACGGAAATATATTGAAATACTCCCACGTCAAGAAGCGTTGCCATTATTTACCATCCTCGTCATCCTCATCATCCACACCTGAGAGCATCGCTCTAAAAGATTTCTCAAATGATTTTTTCTTTTTTTGTTCAGGAGGTTCGGGATCAGCCGCGATGAATCTAATAATGATACCAAAGACAAGTACTGCAATCACCAACGCGAGGACATCTGAATAGATAATCCACATTAGCCATCGAGGAACAGCCCACATTCCAATACTTGAAACGAAGATTCCAATAACAATAAGACCTGAAATTAAGGTAAACCATACTCCTGCTCCTTTACTTCCATCTGCTTTCTTACCAGTCCAAATACCTAAGGTAAGAAGTAACATCACAATTGCAACAAGAAGTAAACCTACTTGTGGCAATGCTTGATTAATAATTAAAACAGGGTTAACGCCGAAAAAATAGGCTCCAGTAACATGTGGAGTGATTACAGCAAACGCCATAACTAAAGCAAGCATCGTTGAATATTTTCGATTTCGTTTATCTTTACCAAATAATTTTACTTGTTCGAGTGTTGCAAAAACGATAGTAAAAACGAGAATAAAGGGCAATAGTACATCAAGTACTCCCCATCGCTGAAGTGTGAAAATCATTCCTTGAAACCCATATCCTTGAATACCATACATTTTTATTTACCCTCACTTGATGCCGGTTTTGGCTCTTTGGTAATGAAAGCCATAAGACCGATTATAACTAATACTAATATGATTGCTGAAAACCACGTGCTTTGATAAGATTGAATTGCAAATGCGTAAATGACATCTAACCATCCAAGAGCATTAAAAATAATAAGAAGAACTGCTAATGCACTTACTCCCCATAACCAAGGTTTCCATTTATCAAGAACGCCCATTTCTTTTTCTCCCGTATGGTAAACACCGACCGTGAGCATGAAAGAAACTGCAGTTACAATAACAATCACAACATTTGCCATCACTTCACTAATCACTCGAACGAGTTGACTGGAAGCAATAACAAAGAAACCAATGCAAAACGCGACGATAGCGTTAAGGTTTTTACGAGTGTACGTATGCCCTTCACCTTCCTTATCAGTAATAATTTCTACTCCAAGAACTTTTGTTTTTTCAAGAAAAGCAAAGGTTAGCGTAAAAACTAGTAAGAAGGGAAGCAAAATATCATACACACCTAATCGACCAAGAAAGTCAATAGTGCCACCTAACACTGTTTCAGACATTTACTATGTATCGAGCAGAAAGAGTATTTAAAGGTTTCGTTAATAGGGCTCTGTCCAGAAAGGTATAAAAAGGTATACTGGTTAAAAATTTCTATGATTCAAACAGAAATAATTAA
>SKGA01000019.1 GCA_007117735.1 Candidatus Woesearchaeota archaeon
ACATTGTCGTAAAAAGATTTGATTAAGACCGCTTCTTCGTTGATGGATAAAATCTTTTTCCTCTTCATATTCATTGTTATAAACATGAGTTATATGTCGAAATAAAGAAGATTTTCTAGTGCCTAACTGGAAATAGAAATCAAAGCCAGGAGTACCTACCTGTTTCTGCGAAGTACAATCTAGAGCTCTAAAAACAGGAAACTTCGTCTCAACTTCTGAAAAAGAAGGTGTTGAATATAATAAAATGACAGAAGTATATCCTAATGCTTGAACGCGAGAAATAATTTCTTGCTCAGGAGCATCTACTCGAACAATAGCTTGCATGAGAAAAATTAAAAAAGCGATTCTTTATAAGAATGTCGTTAAGTATATAAAGAAAAGTAAACTTATAAGACTATGACTGAACGAGTTCAAAAATTAATTGCAAAGAGCGGGTTGTGCTCTCGAAGAAAGGCTGAAGAGCTTATTCAAGAAGGAAGAGTAAAGGTAAACGATAAGACATGTGAGATTGGAGATGTTGCCGATCAAAATACAGATACTATTTATGTTGATAATCAACCGCTAGAATTCCCTGAGCTTGTATATTATGCTGTCCATAAACCAAAAAATTACATTACCAGTACAAAAGATCCTTTTGCAAAACAACTTATCACTGAACTAGTCCCTCAAAAACCAAAAGTCTTTCCTGTTGGAAGACTGGATAAAGATGCGACAGGTTTACTCATTCTTACGAATGATGGAGATTTTGCTCAAAAAATAAGTCATCCTTCAAATGAAATTCCAAAAACATACATTGCAGTCCTTAAAAGACCATTTCATGAGAAAAACACCTTAGAAAAAGGCGTACTTATCGATGGTCGAAAAATAACTCCTCAAATCATTCAATTAAATAAGAACACCATCGCAATCACTGTTCGTGTTGGAATGCATAAAATCGTAAAACGTATTGTAAAAGAAGCTGGAAACTATGTAAAACACTTACATCGTACCCATATTGGTAATTTTGCTCTTGATGTTCTTGAGGGTGAGTATCGAGAAATTTCTGAAAGTGAGCGTAAAGAATTATTAAAAGAACCAACAATCACTCCCAAAACGTTCGAATAAAATTATTCTTGAATCATGACATTATGGACTTGTTTAATAAGTTGACATGCTTTGCAAACCTTTTCTCCCGCTGCTTGGCCGCATTGTTCGCACGTTTGAATTTCTGGCTCGTCTTCAGGCCGTTCTACTGTTGAATGAAATGCTAAATATGATTGAAGAACGTTTTCTTTTGTTCCTGGATGATCTTGTTCATACTTATTGAGTAAATCTCTGACTTGAGCCCGATAGGAAAGTCTTGCATAAGGACACTCTGCAAAATCTACTCGAACCTTTCGAAGCACAATATAAGTAAGAATTTGTTTTTCTGTTAAGAAACTGAACGGTTTTACTTTTCGAACGAAATGCTCATTTGCATGTGTACTCACTCCTTGTCTCAAAAAGAGGTTTGTATTTCCTCGTGCTAAATTAATAAGGACAGTCTGACTTTCATCATCTAGATTATGTCCTGTTGCAATAACATCATACTCTTGTGCATATTTATTTAATAAGTATCTTCGCAGCGTTCCGCAAAGCGTGCAAGAATGAAACTTCTTTGTCTCCATTGCCGCATCCAAAGTAAATCCTGCTTCATCAAGAAACGTAACTTTTCGTACAGGAATATTTCGTTCTTTGATAAAAATATCCAGATCTTCTTCACTTGCTTCTCGATAATTTGAAATCCCTTCATGAATAAACAATCCTTCGACATTGTACTTTAGACGTACAAGAACATCAAGAAGCGCTAAACTATCTTTTCCCCCGCTTACGGCAACGCAAATACGATCTTGGTGAGAAAAAAGATTATAGGATTCAATCGTGTCTTTAACTTTTTGTACAAAAAACTCATCAAAATGATCAGCACAGAGCTGTGGATGAGAGCTTATTGCTTTTTTTTCACAAGAAAGACAGTGAGCCATGCTGCTTCAACCCCCGCTGATAACTGAGAGAAGTGTAAGAGAATCTGTTGAAGAAACTTCTTCATCTTCAGTAATTAACGAACCATCTCGGAGAACAAGAACATCCTCGTATAAGATACCTAGTGTATCTAGTAATTCTTGAACCGTACCGTTAAAGTCGAGTTGTTTTGTTTCTTTTGTTCGTTCGATGAAAATTTTCATAAAAAGAGGTAATGAAAATATACTTTTAAATATTGTGACTGCTTTCAAAAAGTAATGGATCCTTTTTATTTACGTCAAATAAGTTATATTGGACTCGAACTCCAAGAAAAAATCGAGAACACAACGATTTGTATTATTGGTTGTGGTGGTTTAGGAAGTCCTCTTGCCCATTTAGCAGTTCGTATGGGTTTTAAAGAAATTATTCTAATTGACGGCGATACTGTTCAAAAACATAATTTATCTCGACAACACCTCTATACCTTACAAGATTGTGAAAAAAAGAAAGTCCGCGTATTAAAAGAAAAATTACTTGAGATTCAACCAAACACAACCATTCATACGCACGAAGAATTTATTCGATCGGTTGATGATTTTAAAGAACTTCCTCAAGCAGACGTATATCTTGACGGGTTGGATACACATCATAGCAGAACCCTTCTTGATAACTGGTGTAAGTCAATAGATAAACCTTGGATTCATGGTTCAGCCATTCAGGAAATAGGAATGGTTGGCATTATTACTGAAAAAACATATCAGGATATCTATGGTGAAAACCCGAAAGAAACCCATTGTGCAGACACAGGCGTATTAGTAACAACAACGACAACAGTTGCGAGTTTCCAATTACAACTCCTCTTA
>SKGA01000043.1 GCA_007117735.1 Candidatus Woesearchaeota archaeon
GTTTCTGAATCTTCTAGTAAGTGCTTGACTTTATCTATATTCTTTTTTTCAAGAGTTAAATCAGTTCCTTCAAATGATTCGTACTCTTCTATTGCTTTATGTATTTCTTGTAATGTCATTTTTTATTTAATTCTCACTCTATAACATACCCTTTAGTGATACAGCTATTTTCTGCTTGACTTAATACTAATTCAATTTTTAAATCACACATATGTCTTTCTGCACCTCTCACTTCTTGACTTAATACTATAATGTTATCAGTTCTTTCGTAAAGAGGTTTCATGGTAAAAAGTTCTCCCACTTTTTAGTATAATCATCAATTTCAGAGCAATTAACCCGTTCCCCGTTGATGTAGCATTCTGATGTTGAAGTTGTTGTTTGAGTTATATTCCTAAAACTATCTCGGACTTCTATTGTATCTCCTGATGTGAATGTACACCATAATAAATTACATTCTACTTTATCCGCATTCACATAAGCAAAAATTAGAAGTCCTATTTCAAATAAACTTCCGATTACAAGAACGAATAGGAATATAGCTCCTAATTCTTTCAGAATGCTATCATCTTGCTCTGACATCTTTTGAAACCTCTTTATTTCGTTTAAATTTTATTAAATCATACAAGTAGTGTCCGAATGCAAAAAGTAAAGCAAATAAGGTAATATAGATTAAGGAGGTTACTGCGAAATAAAACATACAATTAACTTCTTCTCCGAATATGTAGCAGTAATCTCTTGCACATCCACTTATTGAATAAAATATTTTTTGCATTTGTTTCTCCTATTATTTAAACGAGGGCGTAGCCCCTTGAGTAAACTTGCCCCTGATTAGTTGCTCCATTATGGATTTGATTACTTTAGTCGTTACAGCATTACCGCATTGTTTGTATCTTTGTGTGTCAGATACTCCCTCTGTCCAGTTGTCTTCAAAACCTTGTAACCTTTCGCATTCTTTCGGAGTTAATCTTCTTATTTGCATTCCATCAAAAACTCTATGTTTGTCTTGTTGTGTAAGTGTGAAACTTGGATCACCATCTTCTTTAAATCTTCTTCCGTTCTGTCTTTTTTCTTCTCTGTCTGGAGTTAAAACAGGAACAGCAACTCTCGGAAGATTATCGCTTGTAGGATTTGCAGATAAAGTTCCAACTTCTTCGCTTAGATAAGTTTTTCTCTTGTCTAAATCTCCTTGAACCCTTACAGACACTGCCTGCATATTTCCAGTATCTACACAATAACTTTCTGTTGGTTTTTTCATTAGATGTCCTGTTCCTCCTTGATTTGTTTTTGAACTTCTTGGGTAGAGTGAATGGACTGCAACAAGTTTTGGGTCTTTGTAATCTCTTGCTTGTAATGTGAGAGATTGTTCTTTCCATCCGAGTTCTCTTGGACTTGAGTTTGATATTGCATACAATCCTGTTTTTGCTCCTTGTCCTCCACCGAGTCCTTTGATTGTGATACTTGTTCCTTCTGTGGAATAAACTCTTTGTGCTTGGTTGATGTCAAGGATTGTTTGACAACTTCTGATGTATTCTTTTGAACATCCTTGTCTTCCGATTGCTTCCGTGAGTGTTGGATGGACAATCCCTTCTTGATTAGTTTCTGTGTCTGTTCGTCTGAAAGGTAATATTTCTGATCTACTTGTTCCTCTAAGACTTCCGATAATGAATACCCTCTCTCTGTTCTGGGGAACTCCGAAAAGTTTGCTGTTAAGAACCATCCATTGAACATCATACCCCAATTCTGAAAGCGTTTGAATGATGACTCTGAAAGTTTCCCCTTTGTTGTGATTGAGTAAGCCCTTGACATTTTCGAGGAACACAATTTTAGGTCTTTTAACTTCAATAATTCTTGCAACATCAAAAAAGAGTGTTCCTCTGGTATCTTCGAAACCTCTCCGTTTTCCAGCGATTGAGAATGCTTGGCAAGGAAATCCTCCACAGAGCATATCAAAGTCTGGTAATTCATCTGCTTTAATCTTTGTTGCGTCTCCATAGTTTTTGTGTTTGAAGTGTCTTTCGTAAGTTTGGATTGCGTATTTGTCAATCTCTGAGTATCCGACACATTCTGCGTTTGGTAATGCTGTTTGTATTCCATATTCAAATCCACCTATTCCTGTAAACATACTGAAGTATCTCATTTTTCATCATCTTTCGAGGGGGCAAGTTTATTTCGTTTAATATCTGTGATAAAAGATGTTTTTGCGTAGCAAAAATATGGGTGAAGCGTAGCGTAACCTTTTATCATCTTATTATGTTCCCCGAAGGGTTGCGATAGCAAAGTAAAATGGAGGGCGTTCATATTCTCAGCTCCTGCCTAAGTGTAGGCATAAATTTATTTGCAAGTGCCAAAGCTAGTTTTTCAGATTCGGGAATATCAAACTTAACTATTATCCAAGAAGAATCTTTATAGGTAACTAAATCTTTTTTGTATTGATAATCATTAAACCACTTTTTTAAAAAGTTTTTATTTTCAAGTCTTTTTACTTCTACTTGATACTTTTTGAAAATACCTTCTTGGATGTTTTTTTTATATTTGTCTAAATCTTTGATATTCCGATATTTTTCTCGTTTAATTATATATGTATAATTTAGCTTTGGCACTTTTACCATTTTGAGCCCTCCATTTTATTGAACATAATACCTATTGAATTACGAAAGTAACCACATCCTTTATAAGCTAACAGCTTATTTTCCTGAAAAGCGAACTTTTTCATTCTTTCTCCAATTCTAATTCAAATATAGGAACATTCTTTTCTTTTAATGCTTCTTTCAAATCATCAATTTCATCTCGTCTTAAATATAAATCTGCATTAAAA
>SKGA01000037.1 GCA_007117735.1 Candidatus Woesearchaeota archaeon
ACATTGGATGAAAAAACGAGAATTCGCATGGCAAATAATAACTTATAACTTGGAAAAGTTAAGCCAAGCAACTAAAGCTTTGCTTTACTTGCTCAGGAAAATAATCATTCTGGACAGAGCCAAAAAATGCAATCATTTAAATACTTCCCTTGATTAAAGGCATTTATGATTTGTCCTTTTTGCCAACATCCTGATTCTCGAGTATTAGAAACGCGAGAAACGAGTGAACAAGAGACTCGACGAAGACGAGAATGTATGAAATGTACCAAACGGTTTACTACCTATGAACGAGTGGAACAAAAACCTATTTTTGTTATCAAGAGAGATGGTAGTAGAGAAAGTTTTGATCGACACAAACTCGTTCGAGGAATTATGAGAAGTTGTGAAAAACGACCTGTTAGCCTTGAACAGATTGAAAAAATCGTCGATGAAATCGAATACAAAATAAGAAACGGAGAAGAAGGAGAAGTAAAAAGTACAAAAATAGGAACACTCATTATGAATCGATTGAAAAAAATTGATAAAATTTCCTACATCAGATTCGCCTCAGTGTATCGGGACTTTACCGACATTGCAAGTTTTCAAGAAGAAATTCAGAAATTGACAAAAGCAGCACTAGAAAAAGAATTACAGAATAAATAACTTTAAAAAAATACTTGGGTTTGAGAAATATATGCAATTTAAAGGATTAGAACTTGACAGTTTTCAAGAAGAAGCAATCGCCTCCATTGATAAAGGACATTCTTGCGTTGTTTGTGCAAGTACAGGAACAGGAAAAACACTCATTGCAGAGTATATTATTCACACGCACGTTCCGCAAGGAAACCACATTGTCTACACGGCACCAATAAAAGCACTTTCTAATCAAAAATACAAAGATTTCTGCGAAGAATATGGTAAAGAAAACGTCGGGCTACTTACAGGGGATACGACTATCAACCCGCAAGGACAAGTTCTTGTTATGACCACAGAGATTTATCGAAACATGGTTCTTGCAAACGATCCACTTATTGATTCTATTAGTTATGTTATTTTTGATGAAGTTCATTATATTAATGATATACAACGAGGAACAGTTTGGGAGGAGAGCATCATCTTCTCACCAGAACACATTCGATTCCTCGCTCTTTCAGCAACCATTCCTAACTATAAAGAATTTGCATTATGGATTTCCACTATTAAAGGCCATCAAGTAGATACCGTTTTTTATGGACATCGACCAGTACCGCTTGAACATTTTGTTTTTGATAAACGACTAGGAAAAACAACGATTGAAAAAGTACAACGAGACATTCTTGAAGAAAGTCAATTCGATCACGTTATCGCACTCGCGAATAAAAAGAAAAAAGGCAAGAAACAAAAACATCATCACCTTCCACCACCTCATCATCTTGAAGTTATTCCAGAATTAAAAACACCAGCATTATACTTTTGTTTTTCAAGAAAGAAATGTTCTGACTTTGCAGGAGAATTAGCAAAAAAAGAAAATTTTACTTCAACAGAAGAAACACGATACATCACACAGTACGTTCGAGAAAACATTACCGCAGATATTGCAAAAATGGACGCGACAAAACTCTTACGACACTGTCTACCAAAAGGTATTGGCTTTCATCATTCAGGAATGTTACCTCAACTAAAAAGTATTGTTGAACATTTATTTGGAAAAGGACTTATTAAAATTCTTTACACTACAGAAACGTTTAGTGTGGGAATAAACATGCCTGCAAAAACAGTGGTCTTCCACTCTGTTGACAAGTACGATGGCGTGAGTATGCGAATGTTAAATGCAAAAGAATATTTCCAAATCTCAGGACGAGCAGGACGACGAGGGATTGATACGCACGGAACAGTTATTGCCTTAATTGATAGAAAATATACTAATCTTAAACGCTTAGAAAAAATCTCTACTGTCGATGATGAACCAATCATTAGTCAGTTTAAACTAAGTATAAACACTGTTCTTAATCTTATTGACACGTATGATGATAAAACACAAGAATTGTTAGTGAAAAGTAACCTTGATTATTTTGTTCGACGACGACAAAAAAAGAAAGCAGTACACATCATGGCCAGTTACAGAAATAAAATAAAGAAACTCCTAAAATTACAATATATCACTCCCGCACAAGATATTACTTCAGGAGGATACGTGCAAGCAACAAAGAGGTATTACCTTACCGAAAAAGGAAGATTTGCAAAACACTTATACGCAAATGAACTCACCTTTACAGAACTGTTTTATCTTCCACACTTCTCAGAATTAAGTGATCTTGACTTACTTATTCTTATTGCAGCAATAACGTATGAAGAACGACGAACGGATTACTTCATGATTAAAGGAAGTGAAAAAACGTATCGACGAATTATGAAATTCTTAGAACAAACGCCAATTGAACGAGATATTAATAAAATTTCTCTTAAACGAATGATCAATTTTGTTACTTGCTGGGCGAATGGCGGAACGTTTCTTGAATTGATGAACTACTCCAATTTACAAGAAGGAGACATCATCCGATTCTTTCGAAGACTTGTTGATACCCTGACTCAACTGCAACACGCAGACACAAATCAATACGAACGACTAGAAGCACTGATTAAACGAATCGACAGAGACTTAGTCGCGGATATTAAGTAAATTATGATCCTTAGAAGAAGCAGAACAGTGCGTGGTTTGAATACCTAACTGTGAAGGAAAAAATTCTTTACGATAATCTCGTAATTGGGCAGCTTTATCATACTGTTCATTAGCCGCAACAGACTTTTCTAAATGTAATAAACGATCATGTAAAGAAGTATAAGGCGCAATTCTATCTGCTAATAAAGAAGCACCAAGTTGAATAGTAGAAACTTCATTATCAATATCAAGAAGAGCACCCGTAGAAGAAATAACATAACCTTCAGGAAAATATTCATGATGAAGATATTGAATTACACGATAAGAATGCAACATTGAAAAAAGATTTCTCTCACAAGAATCATAACGATGATTTGGTCGAATAATACGTTTAAGAGCAATATCATATATATCAAGATTATCTTTAAGAACAGTTCTCGTTGCTCGATGAAATAAAGACATATTCTCGTTTAAATCTGAAGGAAATTCTTTTTTAAGCTGTTTAAAAGGAGTGGTAGTATAAATAAACTGAGAAGATGCAAAAGATAACAACGTATCTAATGAGTGAAACATGAACTGAGGTTTTGAACAAAACTCTTTAAGAGAAGGATCTTTATCAAACAATTTTGTTAAACCAATAAAATCACCACGTCGTAATAATTTTTGTGCTCGAAATAGATTATCATTCATAGGACATCAAAGCTTATATTCGTCAAATCGTTCATGCCACTCCTTGTCAAGTTTTGTTATTCTTGCGAGAGCCAGATAATCTTGATTACGATGTAAATGATGAAGATATTGTTCGTTTTCATAATTTGCTCTTTCAAGAGCAGTAGTTAACTTAATGCCATCACGAATAATACTTGCTTGAGGACGAGAAAACTGAAGAAAATGAGAATTCAAATAATCAAGACCAAACAAAGTAGCATCCATTTTAGGACGAGTAGCATACTTAACATCTTGACCACCAATAGAAATACTTTCCAGTAAACCCTCTAATTCAGCTTCATAACAGTTGAATAACTCATAAGAAAGACCATCAAGAGAATCATCAAAACATATCAAGGTTTTAGGAATAGCTTCTTTTTTAACCTTCTTAGTAACCGCATCATTAAGCGCATGAACCGTTGCATATTCTAAAGCTGGACGAGAAAATCCTGAAAAAAAATCCCCCGCATCAAGAACTCCAAATGCATCTAAATATCTATTCTCAAGAAGATAAGCACAACAAAGTTTATTATTTACTATAACAGAAGAATCTTTAGTTAATTCCTCAGTATCGAGATGTAATGTATCTGTTGACTCAAGAATATTTGAAACATACAGCTTAAAATCTTCTTCGTTAATACCCCAATCATACTCATCAATGTTCATTTATGTTCTACCTGTAAAACCATTAAAAAAATAGCTGGGAGGGAAAAAAAGGTGTGTGAGGTGTGTGGATGAAAGTAGAATTCCACTCCCAGCAAAAGATCGAGAATTTCTCAACCTCTCTACACCTAGTAAAGACATACTCATATATAAATGTTTCGTCATTTTATAGTAGTTACTCTTCTTTTTTCATTCCCAAAGAGAAAGATTTACCCTTTACCGTCTCAGAAATTACTGAAGGAAAAGAAATCTCCTCAACAACAAGAAACTCTCTCACGCCACAAGTACGCATCAAGGGCTCTTTATGATCAAGAACTGCCTCGGGAAGATCGCCAAGAACAATTTCAACCACAATCGAATCAGACTTTTCAAGACCCTCATCTTTTCGAAGCTGCTGAATACGACGAGTAAGCTCTCTAGCAAACCCCTCAGCCTCCAAAGCAGGAGTACTTGACGTATCTAACTCAATTTTACCCTGATCGAATAACACAACCGTAGAACCCTCTTTTGGAAGAACCTCAAGATCAAACATCTCCTTAGAAAACTCAAAAGAATCAACAGAAAAAGACTCTTCACCAGCATTAAGAGCATCAACAACACATCCTTTAAAAGAATCATCCTGTAAAGAAGTCAAGACATCAGCAGTTTCTTTACCAAAAGCCTTACCCAACGCTCGATAATTCGGCTTTACTTCATAACTCACCGGAATAGACTCAAAACGAACCTCTTTAACATTTAACTGCTGAGAAACTAAAGAAACAAGAATATCATCCTTAGACTCGACATCAAGAATTACCGCCTGGCAAGGCCAACGAACACCACGTTTTGCCTTATCACGAGCAGATAAACCAGCAGTAATCACTTCCTGAGAGACAGCAAAGCTACGCTCAAGATCAAGATTAAGACGAGATGCATCAACACTAGGCCAAGACTCGAAATGAACACTCTCTTCCTGGAAGAAAGAACAATCAAGCGTTTTAAGATTTGCATACATTTGCTCAGTAACAAAAGGAGTAATCGGCGCAAGAAGACGAAGTACTGTATCAAGAACAGTCACCAATGTTGAAAACACCGTCTGCTTTTGTTCAAAAGAACCAGATGCAGCTTTCTCACGAATTAACTGAATATACGTTCGAGAAACATCTAAGAAAAACGTCTCAATTAAACGAGGAATGTCATCTAATTTATACTCCTCAACTTTTTGATTAACCGCATCGATAAGAGAATGAAGTTTTGAAAAGACATACTCTTCCTCAACATCAAGACGAGAAAGATCAACAGAAAACTCACCCTCCATATCAAGAACGAATTTATGAATATTCCACAATACTAACAAATTTCTCTGACGTAAAGAAACATCATCGAAATTATAATTAAGGTCAAGACCAGGATTCGTTCCTCCGATTACATACATACGAAACGTGTCAACACCATACTGCTCAGTAACTTCGGCAGGAGTAATATAATTCTGTAAAGACTTAGACATTTTCCGACCAGAAGAATCATTAATATAACCGTGCATATAACAACGCTTAAACGCTTTTTCACCAAATGCCACATTGCCACAGATATGCAACAAGTTAAACCACCCGCGAATTTGATCCTTACCCTCGACAATAAACTCAACGGGAACATACTGAATAGGATCATCAACTGAAAGACGAAGAGCATTCCACAACGCAGTACCTGCATCAACCCAAACATCCAATACATCAGGAACCCGCTTATATGTTTTCCCATCTTGAGAAATTTCTAAAGCATCAACGGTTGAGATATGTAAATCGTCAAGAGTTTTCCCAACAAGAGACTCTAACTCCTTAGCACTACCAATAACAAGGATATCTTCAGGATCATCAACGTTTCTCCAAATAGGAAGAGGAGTACCCCAAAAACGCTGTTTGGAAATACTATTATCACGAAGGTTTTCAAGCCAAGAGTTAAACGCATTATACCCTGCTTGTGGCAACCATTTAATTTTATTATTTTCTCGAATTAATTGATCTTTACTATCATCAACTTTGATAAACCACTGTTTTGTTGTACGGAAAATAACCGCTTCTTTACTACGTTCAGCATGAGGATAATCATGCACGTAAGCATGTTGATGAACAAGACAACCAGCATCCTCGATTTTTTGAATAAATAACGCATCATCTTTCTTTGCACGAAGACCAGAAAACTGACCAGACTCTTGAAAGACACCATGAACATCAACGGTGTTAAACGCGGGCAAGCCATTACGATAGCCAACCTCAAAATCTTCAGGACCGCAACCAGGAGCGCAATGAACTAAACCAGAACCAGCAGACGTATCAACATACTCTTTAGAAAGAAGAACAGTATGAAGCGCTTTATGATCTTGAGCTAACGCATCAAAACCCATATCCTTAGCAAACGGATGAGTATAAGACAACCCTTCAAGTTCAGTACCTTTTACCGTTTCAAGAATTTTACCAGAACGAACAAGACGTTGTAAAACAGACTCGTATAAATCAGCAGCAATCCACCATTGTTCTTCATCAACTTGAACACGATGATAATCTAAATCTGGATTAACCATCACCGCTAAATTAAAAGGAATAGTCCAAGGAGTAGTCGTCCACACTAATAAAAATTCATTATCTTTCACAGGAAACTTTACAAAAATAGCAGTGTCCTCAACACTTTTATATTCGCTCTCATGCTTTGCAACAGCAGTAGCATCTTTAGGATCCCACATCGTTGTTCGCAAACCCTCATACAGTCGACCTTTTTCAAAAGCAGTCTTGATAAACCACCACTCACCATCCATATACGTTTTAGAAAGAGTCTGATACGCGTTCTCAAAATCAAGCCATAAACCTAGATCACGAAAGACATCATTCATCTTCAACATGTTTTTTGTTGCATAGTCTTTACACGCATCAATAAACGCATCAACACCAAACTCTCGAATTTCTTTCGCACCCTGAATACCAAGCTCTTTCTCAGTAGCATGCTCAATAGGCAAACCATGCATATCATAACCAGCACGATCCCACACATCAAAACCCTGCATTCGCTTTATACGAAGAAGCATATCTTTTAAGGATTTATTCCACGCAGTACCTAAATGAACCTGTCCAGAAGTATAAGGAGGACCATCGATAAAATAATATTTTTCTTTACCAGCAAGACGTTGTTTTGCTTTTTGATAGATGTTTTGTTCAGACCAAAATTGTCGTACATTCTTTTGAATAGTAAGAAGATTACATTCTTTCATTGTTTCCATATAATGACACCTTTTCTATAAGTAACGGTAGTGAGAGAGACTCTTGCTCTCCTGAAGATAATTCCTTAAGCGACACGGTTGAAGAAGAAACTTCCTCCTCACCAATAACACCGACAAAAGGAATACCTTGTTGATCAGCATATTGAAAAATTTTTCCTAATTTTTTCCCAGACATATCAATCGCAGTAGGAATGTTTTTAGCACGAAGCTCTTGAGCATAATTGATGGTTGTTTTATCTTGATCTAGAGAGACAAGAAGAATACGAGTAGCAGCAATGTTTTGTGAAGAAAAACCTTGTGCTCGAAGAACATCAACCATTCTATCAAGGCCAAAACTAATCCCTACACTTGGATATCGACGAGGAGAAGAGATGCCAGCAGCATCAAGATAATCATTGATAAGATTATCATAACGACCACCTGCAGCAATGCTTGAATCAAGAGCAGGCGTGTCAACTTCAAAAACAGTACCTGTATAATAACCTAAACCCCTTGCAATATACGGTTGAAACGTTACCTCTTTTTCTGAGAAAAAAGAAAGCAAAGTTTTCAATTGAAAAAGACCTGTTTGTTCCATCCCTAAGTTTTCAAAAAACGTAAAACGATCGTCTTGAGTAGAACCTTGAAAAAGAGCATCGACAATTTCTTGAGCACGAGCAACAGAACGTTCTTGAAGTAATTTTAAAACACCCTCTTGACCAATCTTATCAAATTTATCAATAATAATCAAGACAGAAGGAATATCTTCAACCCCATAAAAAGAAAGAAGATCATTAAGAAATTGACGATTATTAACACGAATACAAACATCCATACCTAACTCTTTATAGACAGCAAGAGCAAGTTGAATACACGTCACTTCAGCAAGTAAAGAATCAGAACCAACAATGTCAGCATCACACTGCGTAAATTCTCGATACCGACCTTTACGAACAGGAGCATCACGATAAACCGTACCAATTTGATAACGAGAAAAAGGAAGAGCCATCGTTCTATTCATACCAACAAACCGACTTAAAGGAACAGTAAGATCAAAACGAAGAGCAAGTTCTCGACCACCATTATCTTGTAAACGATACGTTTCACTCATCGCATCACTATCCTCACCAGCAGCAAATTTAGCAGCAAGAACATCAAAGCGTTCAATCACAGGAGTATCAAGTGGTTGGAAACCAAATAGTCGAAATTGTTTTTGTAAAACTGCAAGAACATGTTCTCGAAGTAATTGTTCATCAGGAAGAATATCCCTTACACCTCTTGCTGTTTCAAGTTTAAAGCTCATCTTTTCTAACACCTACAAGCTATCACGATGCGGTAACCCCGCGAGAAATCTTAGAGCTACCACTACTTATTCAATCATGAATACTATGGATAGCAAATTTAATCATACCCTAGAAAAACAAGAAATGATATATAAAACTTACGACTACTAACGATTCATAAACAGAGACAAGTACTCAGGAATCGCATTAAGCTTTTGAAAAGATGCATATAACTGTTTAGTCGAAGGATCAGCTCGAAAAGAAGGAGAATCCTTCACACCATATGCAGTCACAATATTATCTTTACGTTCTTGAGGAAGAAGAATACCTCGATCAGCTAACGCTTCATCAGTGAAATTAAAACTATTTTCAACATAAGAAAGAGCAGTTAATGAAGAGGAAGCCACAGAGTTAACTAAAAAACGATGAGTAACTGCAGATAATTGAAATTGATCCTCCAACCAATTCCTCTTTAAATGATGAATATTTTTTACGAAATTATCAGAAGAACGATACGTGTCATGAAGAAATAAATCATCTATAAAACCAACATATCGTACATTGAGGTGAGAACGATTTTTAGTAATTTTACTACGTAAATCATCCCGCTCTTGAATAGCAGATACAATTGAATTTATAACATAATTCTCATCCATAAAAAAAAAGAAAAGCAAAGAGTATTTATAAACGTAACTCTTTGCGAGTAAAAAAATTATTCAGCGTCGAACTGGCAGACGAAAACACACTGCAATGTGCAAAACTCTGCGTCAGGATCATTTCTACAAGCACTAGCGCACTCATTAAAGAAACCATCTTTAGCTTCACAAACACCTTGAGGCATTCCTTCACACTCAGCAACATCATCAAGCCACGTACCATCGAAAGCTACACAAAGTTCTTGAGCGGACTGATCTTCACAAACACCAGGAACGTGGGCAATAACTTCTTCTTGAGAACAAGCAACGCAACCATTAGAATGAGTTACACCATCGCTACCACATACAGGATTATACTCTCGAGTACAAGCCTCAGGACGAGGTTCTTCACAGTACGTCAAAGAAGATGATCGTAGTTCACGAATGAAAACAATCTCATCATTGAGAATATTTGCTTCATAAGAAACAGCATACTCTAACTCAATCATCGCTGTATGAAAGACAGTGCCCTCTTCATCTACCAAACAAAGTTCCTCATCACACCACTGTGCAAAAAGAAGACGTTGTTCTTCAGTTTGATTCATGATTGGATCGACAATTTCCTCTTGATCCACAGGAGCTTGACATGCAACAATGAAAAAAGAGAGTACGACAACCAATGCAAATACTACATATTTCATACCTTCATCAAAGAAAACCTTATTTATAAATACTTTGAAATCCTGAGGTGAAAACCATAAGATATAAAAACAAAAAGAATTTTTTAAGACCTAATGGCATTTGTAACAATCTTGGTATATCTTGCAATCGTAGTTCAAGTTCTTCTCGGAGGATTCTTTCTCCTTCTTCTCTTTCGAAAAAAGTTTAGCTGGGCTGAACAAACCTATCGCTGGATTCAAAAACGAGCACTACTTATCGCAGCAATAGGAGCAACCATCGCAATGAGTGGAAGTCTTTATTTTTCAGAAGTGAACAATTGGACACCATGCCTCTTATGCTGGTATCAACGAATCGCAATCTTTCCCATGGTCTTCTTACTCTGGCCAGCATACGTTAAGAAATTTAAAGATATTGCAACCTACACCTTGCCATTAGCAATTACAGGTTTTATTATTGCAGGATACCATTATTTTATCCAACTCATGCCTTCAGCAGGAATTCTAGGATGCGAAGCAGCAACAGGAGTAAGCTGCATAGGACGATACATGTATGGAACACATATGACCATTCCAGGAATGGCAGTAACTGTACTTGCAGTTATTATTACCATGGTTATCGTATATAAAAAACAATGAAACATTTGCGAATCATTATCAGTCTAGGACTACTTCTTTTTCTAGCAG
>SKGA01000041.1 GCA_007117735.1 Candidatus Woesearchaeota archaeon
AAAAATCTAGATCTTATCCACTCTACAGAATCATTAACAAAATTCTCTGCTCTTGTTTCATCACAACAAGATAACACGTTACTTGTCACGCACAAATTTCGAACTATTACGCAGTATGACTATATTATTTTTGATTGTTCTCCTTCACTAGGATTATTAAATCAGAACGTCATGCGTTTTTGTAAAGAATGTCTCATTCCTGTTCGAGCAGAATACCTTTCAAAAACAGGACTTGGCTATATGGTCCAAGCAGTTGATGAGATTAATAAACAATTCTCTCATTCTCTAGCAGTCCGCTACATCGTTCCAACACAATTTGATAAACGAGTCAAGAGTCAAGTAGAATTATTACAATCCTTTGAACGAGAATTTCCTGAACTCTTAACAAATCCTATTCGAATTAACTCAAAATTAGCACAAGCTCCCGCTGCAGGTAAAAGTATTTTCTCCTTTGACCCGACCAGTCGAGGAGCGAAAGATTATGGGTTATTAGTTGAGAAAATCGTTCAAGACGAACCGCAGGCAAGAACTTTTGTCAGCCAAGAACCAATTAGTGCAAGAATCCAACGTCTCATGGCAGATGTAGAAATCGAAGACTAAGTAGGAAAATATTCTTTTCTAAACAAAAACCTTAAAAACTCCTCTTGTATTCTTTGTATCCTATCTTTTATGTGGGGGTAGCAAAGTCTGGTCAAATGCGCAGGACTTAAGATCCTGTCCCGTATGGGTTCGAGGGTTCGAATCCCTTCCCCCACACCACCTTTTCTTAAAGTTTTTTTCGTAACGTTTTTATGTCTGGAGATTTTTATCTTCGTTGAGCATATGGAAATAATAAAAATAACTGTCGGACCTCTCAAATCAAACACATACATCTTGAAAAAAGGAACTGATTGTATTCTTATCGATCCGGGAAGTAACGAGCAGGAAGATATCGTGAAAGTGAAACAAGAGCTCTCTTCTCTCACGTTGTACGGAGTACTTTGCACACACAATCATTTCGATCATGTTTCAGGAATAACTGCATTTTCACAAGCTGCCTACCTGCATCAAGAAGATATTGATTGGTTTGATCAAATGCAAGCGTACTCGCAAGCAAAATTTGGCATTTCTTTTCACAAAC
Source organism: Candidatus Woesearchaeota archaeon (assembly GCA_007117735.1). Taxonomy (GTDB): domain Archaea; phylum Nanobdellota; class Nanobdellia; order Woesearchaeales; family SKGA01; genus SKGA01. Next base: position 1,121 of record SKGA01000041.1, read on the forward strand.
CTCAACTTCTTGCACTGAAAGAAACTGTTTCTTTAGGGCCGTTCTCTTGTCAGGTTATTCACACGCCAGGACACAGCCCGGGAAGTGTTTGTTTTTATTTTCCTGAAGAGAACGTGCTCTTCTCTGGAGACACGTTATTTGTTAACACGTGTGGACGAGTAGATCTTCCTTACAGCAGCCCTGAGGCGATGAAAGAGAGTTTACAACGCCTCCTTACTTTGCCAAAAACAACAACGTTTTATCCTGGACATGGTTGGGATGGAATCTTGGGCGAGCAAGAAGACTGGATACGCCTTTTTCTTAAGGATTGATGTACTTAACATCTTTGTAGTGTGCTAAACGGTTCTCATTGACTAATAAAGCAATATTTATAAATAAATCCTGACTCCATAACGTTATGACAACACAAAATCCTCATCTTGAATTAACTCGTGAAGACAATAACTTTACAGCATATGAAAAAGCACGACTTATTGGTGCTCGAGCATTACAACTCGCTCAAGGTGCAAAGCCGCTTATTGAATTTAGTGAAGAAGACTTTCACGCAGTACGGTTTAATCCTGTAGATATTGCTAAAAAAGAGTTTGAGGCTGGTGTAATTCCTATTTCTGTACGGAGAAAATTACCTCACGAACAGTAACTATGGCTGCAAAAAACCAATTAGGAATTACTGTTTCTAAATCTGAAGATATTGTTGAGTGGTATTCTCAACTTGTTCTCAAAAGCGGTCTTGCTGATTATTCTGCCGTAAAAGGCTGTCCTGTTCTTCGACCACACGGTTATGCTCTTTGGCAAGGAATTATGGATTATTTTAATCAACGACTTGCACTTCTTGGCGTAGAAAACGCTTATTTCCCTCTTTTTATCCCAGAATCTTTCTTTCATAAAGAAGCAGATCATATTGAAGGCTTTGCTCCTGAAGTGGCGTGGATTGAACGAAAAAGTGAAGATGAACCGCGAATCGCTGTTCGTCCAACTAGTGAAACTATTATGTATGATAGTTATGCAAAATGGATTCAGTCCTATCGAGATCTTCCTTTACGAATAAACCAATGGGCAAACGTTGTTCGGTGGGAAGTAAAAGATGTAAAAATCTTTCTTCGAGGAAGAGAATTTCTCTGGCAAGAAGGTCATTGCGTGTATGAAACTGAACAAGAAGCTGCAGATGAAAGTCTTCTCATGATTAAAGAATATCAAAAATTAAGTGAAGAACTCTTAGCAGTCCCTGCATATATCGGCTTAAAAAGTCAAAAAGAAAAATTTCCTGGAGCGCAATACACTTACACTATTGAGAGTTTTATGCCTGATGGAAAAGCATTACAAGCAGGAACTAGTCATCATTTAGGACAAGGATTTGCACATTCTTTCGGTATTCAATATAAAGGAAGAGATGAAGCACTTCATCATCCGTATCAAACGAGTTGGGGATTCTCAACACGGCTACTTGGAAGTCTTATTATGACGCACGGTGATGATAACGGCCTTATTCTCCCACCAAAAATCGCTCCTAAACAAGTAGTGATTGTACCTATCTTTAATAAAAAATATCCTGAGGATAAACAACGAGTTCTCAACCAAGCAGAAACGTTCGCACAAGAACTTCTCAACGCAGGAATTCGAGTGCATATTGATACTCGAGAAGGCTATTCTCCAG
>SKGA01000046.1 GCA_007117735.1 Candidatus Woesearchaeota archaeon
ACATTGGATGAAAAAACGAGAATTCGCATGGCAAATAATAACTTATAACTTGGAAAAGTTAAGCCAAGCAACTAAAGCTTTGCTTTACTTGCTCAGGAAAATAATCATTCTGGACAGAGCCTTTTTTTCATAGTTTTTATATATGATGAGTTTTTCGTTTTTCTTATGAAAAAGGTTGTTATTATTGGTGCTAGTTTTGCTGGTTTACGCGCATATACTTATTTGAAGAAACATGCTGATGTTGATCTTACTCTTATTGATAAGGCGCCTGTTGTCACGTACATTCCTTCTTTACATCTTGTTTTAAATCGTCCTGATTATCTTTCTAAAATTCAAATTCCTTTGGCTGATTTTTATGAGGATTTTGTTCAAGATGAGGTTTCTTCCGTTACTGCTTCTCGTGTTGTCGGTGCGTCTAGGAAGTATTCGTATGATTTTCTTATTGTTGCTTCCGGTGCTCCAACAAATTTTTTTGGTAATGAGTCGTTTCAGAAATATGCTTTTTCTGCAAAGTCTGCTCTTGAGTTAGATGCGATTAATAAGAAATTACCTGATGCGAAAAATGTTGTTATTGTTGGTGGTGGTTTGTCTGGTGTCGAGTATGCTGGAGTCTTAGCTAGTGAGACAGATAAAAATATTACACTTATTTCTGCTACTGACCGTTTACTTCCCGGTCTTAATCAGAAGGCTTCTTCTTTAACAAAGAAGTATCTTGAAAAACAAGGAGTGAACGTTTTATTATCTGCGTTTGCTGATAAGGCTACTAAGAAGTCTGTTGTTCTTAAGGATGGTACAAAAATTCCTTCTGATTTAACGATGTGGTGTGCTGGTATTTCTCAGCATTGTTCGTTTATTTCTGAAAAAATTTCTTCTTCTCCTCAGGTGTTTTTTGCAGGTGATGTCATTCGTACAAATCAAGTTCCTACTGCGCATAATGCGATGCTTGCTGGTGATGCGATTGCCAAAACAATTATTTCTCATCTAAACGGTTCTCCTAAGGTGTTTCCTTTAAAGAATTGGACAACATTAGCTGTTGCTCTTGGAAGAAATTATGGTCTTCTTTGTTTTGGTTCAAAATTGACTGTTCCTTTTCCTTTCACAGGTCTTGCAAAGACGATTATTGAAAAACGTATTATGTATGAATGGAAAAAGAAAAAATTATTGTATATTTAGTAATCTGTTAATTTTTTTTCAACAATGCTGGTGTTTCCTCCAGCTCCCGTTTGTTTGGTTACTTTAATATATCGTCCTTCTTGCAGTTTTGCTATTTTTCTTTGAAACGTTTTATAGCTTGCACTTCCTCCTGTTGTCTCGTAGGTTTTGTAGAGATCGCCTATTTTTTTCCCACTCTCTTCTTTAACGATATTTAGTATAAATTGTAAATCTTCATCAAGTTCTTCTTCTCGTTTTGAGCTAAACTCGTCAAGTTGTTGTACTGCTTCTTGGACGTGTTCGAGTGTAATTGTTTTTGATGATTTTTCTTCCGCATTTATTGCACTGTTTTTAATAAGGAATAATCCGCTTCGTATATCTTTTATTGTTGTTGTTTTTGAACAAATTTCTTTAAGTGCTTGTGCTTCTAGACAGTTTGGCACGAGTGCTACATCAATTCGTTCTTGAAGTATTCCTGTAGTTTCAGCAAGACTGTACTCTTTAAATTCGACGAGCTCGGGAGTTAATCGACTTCGTATTCGTTCATCAACTTCAAATAGTAATGATTTGTAATTTGTTAAAAGGAGTATTGTTTTATGGTAGACTCCTTCAACAAGCACGTAGAGAAAATCTTTATCGTCTGCTTTATCAATTTCATCAAAGACGAGTACGACTGGTTGTTTATTGAGTAATCGTAATGCTATTTTTTGGAGTTCTGTTGTTTTTTTATTTTGGGTAAAATGATACCCTAGTTGTTCACATATTTCTACAAATATTTTGTAGCTGGTATTGTGTTGCCAACAGTTTACAAAGATGGTTTCGATTTCATCTGTTTTCTCTCCTAGTTCTTGAAGAACGTGTTTTGTCGCGAGCGTTTTTCCAATTCCTGGTGATCCGTGGATAAGTAGATTTTTTCCGCTTCGTCCTGCAAAGAGTGGTTTGATTGCTGTTGCAATATATTGTTGTTCTTGTTCTCGATACTTAAGAATTTTTGGCATGAATTCATAATCTAGTGCTTCTTCGTATCGAATAAGTGTTTGATCTGAAGAGAGTATATTATCAAAAAGTCCCATGGTGGTAGAATGAAAAGAACTAATTTAAAAGCTTTTAGTTCTTTTTTTGAAAAGAATTATTGTTCTTTAAGAACAATTCGGATTTTTTTCGTTTGAGCTTCGCTACTTTTTAAGTTTTCAAGCTCGTAACTTTCAATTTCGTGAACTTTTGCCCATTCGTGAGCTTGTTCTTCTGTTTTGAATGTTTTTGGTCGTGCTGATCTGTTTCCTCGTCCTCTCTTTCGAGAGTATTTTCGAGTTACTCGTAATGCTAATTTTGTCATCGTTAATGTACCTCAATTATTATAAGATTTAATTTGTTAATCATTATTCTTTTATAAACGTTAGGTTTTACTACTGATTTGTGCAATCTCATGCCTGAAGCATGGAAAACTTTAAGAATTTGTTCATGTAACTTAATTTCATACTGGTTAATTATTTCTGTTTGAATCATAGAAATTTTTAACCAGTATACCTTTTTATAC
>SKGA01000029.1 GCA_007117735.1 Candidatus Woesearchaeota archaeon
AAGCATTTAGAATTAACAAGTCTTGTTACGAGTTCTTTTCCTGAAGAAAAAGTACAACGAAAAATTCGACAGTACCGACTTACTAATCTTTCTCGTTTAGTGGCGTATACTCCTTCAAAGTATAAGCCTTTTTTCAAAGTTATTCTTTCTCGAGAAACTCTTGAATTTATCATTGCCGCGATTCGTTCAAAGCAGAATAAAGGTTTTACTTCAGAAATTCTAAGCAGTATGTTTACTGACAAGAAATTTTCTGTTTCTGATTTTGATAAACTTTCTATGGAAGATTTACTCTCGCAACTTGAAAAAACTGGGTATGGTCAAACCGTTACTAAGTTTCGTGCAGATATTCTTGATGGGGAGTTAGAAGAGTTTGAGGCAGAACTAAACAGAGAATATTACAAACGATTACATGCAGCTTCTAATCATGCGATTCTTCGATCGTGTGCACGACGAGTTGTAGACTTACATAATATTAAACAAGCTCTTTGTTTTATTCAATTCACCCCTATCAATGGAGGTTCGCTTTCTCTTGAGGTAATGACTGCTCTCCAAGCAGCTTCTTCTCTTGAGGATATTAAAAAAGCTCTTGAAGAAACATATGTTCATGAGTTTATCAAAGATGGATCTTCTGTTCAGCAAATGTATCAAGGGTTGTATCGTTCATTCCAATCATACGCTGACCAACTAGCGATTCGTCAACCGCTTTCCTTAAATCAGATGATTGCGTTTTATGTTGCAAACATTGTTGAAATTAAAAATATGAGAATTTTGCTTAAACTTACTCATGCAAAATTTCCTACTACTGAAATTGAAGAGGCATTTATATGATCACGTTAATTGGAACAACACACACTACTATTGGTTTTGGTCTTTGCGGAATTAAAGATATTCATGAAGTATCTTTAGAAGCTTCTGAGCAAGAACTAGTAGACTTAATCCAACAAGCTCAACATGATATTATCATGATTGATGAATTACTTGTTGAAAAAATAAACAAACGATTACCTTCGTCAAAAACAATCATTACTATTCCTTATCGTAATGGTCAAGCAGATACGGAGTTTATTGACGATTTAATGAAAAATACTATTGGAGTTGTAAAATCATGGGAAAATTAATAGCAATTGCAGGTCCTGTCGTTACGGCAGTAGAGATGGACAATCCTCGAATTAATGATGTTGTTGCAGTAGGTACTGAAAACTTACTGGGCGAAATTATTGAGATTAGAGGAAAGGAAACAATTATTCAAGTATATGAAGAGACTGATGGTTTAACACCTGGTCAGCCAGTAACCTCAACACATAAACCGTTAAGTGTTGAACTCGGTCCTGGTTTACTTACTGCAATGTATGATGGTGTGCAACGTCCTTTAGATAAAATTCAAGCGTTAGCTGGTAGTTTTATTACTCGAGGTATTGCTGTTCCTGCACTTGATGAGAAAAAAAAGTGGGAGTTCAAACCTCTTGTTGCTGTTGGCGATGAAGTTGTTGAAGGTCAAATTATTGGTACTGTTGAAGAATCCAGTTTAATCACTCATAAAATCTTAGTGCCTGTTGGTGTGAGTGGAAAAATTACAAAAGTAGAAAAAGGTAAAAAAACTATTCGAGATCCTGTTGCTCATATTGGTAAAACTCCTTTATTCATGACTCAACATTGGCCGGTAAAAAAGCCTCGACCGTACAAAAAGAAAATTTCTACAAACGAACCGTTAAAAACTGGTCAACGTATTTATGATTTCTTCTTCCCTACAGTGAAAGGTGGTCAGTGTGCTATTCCTGGTCCGTTTGGTTGTGGAAAAACAGTAACTCAACAAGCTATTGCTAAATGGTGTGATGCTCAAATTATTGTGTATGTTGGTTGTGGTGAGCGAGGAAATGAAATGACTGAGGTTGTCAAAGAGTTTCCTGAATTAAAAGATCCTAAGTCTGGTAAACCGTTAATGGATCGAACTGTTTTAATTGCAAACACTTCTAACATGCCAGTTGCTGCTCGTGAGGCGAGCGTGTATACAGGTATGACTATTGCAGAATATTTCCGAGACCAAGGGTATGATGTTGCTATTATGGCTGACTCTACGAGTCGTTGGGCTGAAGCAATGCGAGAAATTTCTGGTCGTCTTGGCGAGATGCCTGGTGAAGAAGGATATCCTGCGTATTTAGGTACAAGAATTGCTCAGTTTTATGAACGAGCGGGTAGTGTTCGAACCCTAGCTGATGTTAATGGTTCTGTTACTGTTATTGGCGCAGTAAGTCCTCCTGGTGGAGACTTCTCGGAGCCAGTAACGCAAAACACCTTAAAGATTGCAAAAGTATTCTGGGCTCTTGATGCAGGCTTAGCGGCAAAGCGTCATTACTGGGCTATTAATTGGTTACAAAGTTATTCCTTATATGCTGAACAGACAGATAGTTGGTATGATGAAAATATTGGTAAAGAATGGTCTACATATCGAAGATGGGCGATGGACTTATTACAGCAAGAAGCTGAACTTCTTGACATTGCGCAACTTGTTGGTAAAGATTCTCTTCCTCAAGAACAACAGTTCTTATTACTTACTGCTCGTTTAATGAGAGAGGATATCTTACAGCAAAACGCGTTTGATGATGTTGATATGTACTGTCCTGCTCCAAAGCAGTATAGTATGATGGAAAATCTTCATTCTTTTTTCTTACAAGGACAGAAATTAATTCAAAAAGGTATGACAACAACTGAATTAGAAAGTCATAAGTCTGTTGAGTTTATTGGTAAAATGAAGTATACAAAAGATCTTGTTCGATTAGGTGATATCAAATGAAAGTATTTACAAATGCACAAGCAGTAAAAGGTCCTCTTCTCATCGCAGAATGTGATAATGCTGCGTTTAAAGAATTAGTTTCTGTTACAAGAAGTGATGGAAGTAAAGTTCAGGGTCAAGTACTTGAAGTATTTGAGAAAAAAGCAGTTATTCAAATTTTTGAAGGAACACAAGGTCTTGGTGTTGATAATCTTCGAGTGAAGTATCTTGCAAAGACTGCGACAGTTGGTGTTGGAGAAAACATGCTTGGTCGCGTTTTTGATGGTATGGGTCAGCCTATTGATGGGTTAGAATATTTTCCTGAATCTCAACGAGATATTAATGGAGCTCCTATTAATCCTGTTGCTCGTATTCAACCTGATGAGTTTATTCAAACCGGTGTTTCTACTATTGATTGTATGATGCCTCTTTGTCGAGGTCAGAAACTTCCTATTTTCGCGATGAACGGTTTACCGTATAACAAACTCGCTGCTCAAATTGCTCGTCAAGCAAAGGTTCTTGATGGAAAAGAGTTCGCAGTTGTTTTTGTTGCAATGGGTAGTACGCATGCAGAAGCTGATTTCTTCCGTGAAGAATTTGAAAAAACTGGTGCGTTAAATAACACTGTTTTATTTTTGAATCTTGCTAGCGATCCTTCTGTTGCTCGTATCATGACTCCTCGTCTTGCTCTTACTGCTGCAGAATATTTAGCTTTTGAAAAAGGAAAACAAGTATTAGTTATTATGACTGATATGACTAATTATTGTGAAAGTCTTCGAGAGATTAGTGCTATTCGTGAGGAGGTACCTGGTCGACGAGGATATCCAGGGTACATGTATACTGATTTAGCAAGTTTGTATGAGCGAGCTGGTAAGATTGAAACGAGTGACGGTTCTGTTACTCAAATTCCTATCCTTACTATGCCTGCTGATGATAAGACTCATCCTGTTCCTGATTTAACAGGATATATTACTGAAGGTCAGATTTTGTTAGATCGTGGTTTGTTTAAACGTTCAAAAACTCCTCCGATTACTATTCTTGGTAGTTTGAGTCGATTGAAAGTAAAGAAAGGTCAAGTTCGTGAAGATGCTGCTGCTCTTGCTGATCAGTTATATGCTGCATACGCGACAGGTATTGAATTTCGAGATTTAGTTGCTGTTGTTGGTAAGAGTGCATTAAGCGATCGAGACGTTGCATATCTTGATTTCGCTCAAGCGTTTGAAGAAGAGTTCATCAATCAAGGTTTCCAACAAGAACGTTCTATTAATGAAACGTTAGATATTGGATGGAAATTATTAACGTTGATTCCTAAATCTGAGTTGAAAAAAGTCAAAGAAGAACATATTAAGAAATATTATCCACAATGATAACCCCAACACGTTCAGCATTACTTGAGACAAAGCGAAAAATTAAGATTGCTAAGAAAGGTCATAGTTTATTAAAAAAGAAACAAGACTTTCTTATTAACGAACTCTTTCGTCTTTCAGAAGAGTATATGCGTGCTCAAAAAGGTATTTATGAATTAACTCATGAAACTTATAAGTCTTTAACGATGGAGATTGCGTATTCAAGTATTGCGATTAGTCGTTCAGTGAGTCTTGCAGCAAAACCTGGTTTTGATCTCTCGTTTGATATGAAAAATATTATGGGTGTGAAGATTCCTCAACTTGCTGTTGCTCTCAAAGAAAAACGTTTGAATACGTATGAGCGTTCTCCTCAATTAGTTGAAGTGACGGAGAAGTTTAAGATGTTATTACAGGCTGTTGTTTCTTTTTCAAGTTTAAAACAATCTTTAGTTGTTTTAGCTGAAGAAGTGAAGAAGATGAAACGTCGTGTTAATTTTCTTGAAACAGTTCGTATTCCTGAGTTGGAGCAAACTGCTGAGATGATTCGTTTTGTTCTTGCCGAGCAAGAGAGGGAAAACTTTGCGAGACTTAAAAAATTACACTGATTTATTTTTTTTGGCTCAAAGAATTGCTTTCTTTCTCATGGTTGTGGGTTTTTTTATTTTTTTATATTTGTGGTATGTTGGTCTTGTTTGATGTCGAAAGATTTTCGAATACTTCTCACATGCTCTTTTTAATAGTTGATTCTTACTAAGTGGTATGATTAAAGAGTATCTTGTACAAACAAATCTGCAAACATTAGATGGGAATCTTTCTTTAGTGAAATCTCCTGCACTTGTTCATAACGTATCTATTGATATTCTTGCAAAAAAGTATGGTGTCAATCCTGTCGGTATTAAAGTGAAGGAAGGCGAGTATAACTCTTCTTCTCTTATTGGTCATGTGTTTCAGTATAAACAAGTACTCGGTCCTGAGAGTGATATTTATGTTGTTTGTCAACATTTTACTCCTTCGCTTCTTCAATCATTTCAACACGTTCAGAGTGTTCATTTATACACGTTGAATCCTGATTTTTCTTTTTCACCAACTCCTCCTTCCTCTTCACCTGTTACGCCATCTCATCTTAAAGATGTTTCTTCATCTCTTGAACAGTATGCAAGAAGTGCTGTTTCTTTTCTCAAAAGAAAACTTCTTGAATAGTTTCCTTATCAAACAGCATAGTGTAGACTGAACTTTTTAGTTAATAATATCTAAGTAGTTTGTTAAATTGTTCTCATTAACTATTTTTTCAAAGATTTTATAAACTCCCTCTTCTTAGGTTATAGTATGGTTATTGATTGGAACGTTATTCTTATTCAAGTACTTTCAAGTATTGCAAGCGTTGCTTTAATTCTTGGAGTTATCGTTTTATTTTATTACCATTCTAAATTTAAATTCAAACGTCGTTCTGTTCCTTTTTGCCCTCAATGTAAAAGTGTTGCGCTGGTGGCTCAGAAAAAGGAGAATAATCAAACTGATTTTGTTGCTTCGCTCACGCCAAGTAATACGTATGAGTGTCAAGAATGTGGTTATCTAGGTATTTGTCCGGTTGCCGCGATCAAAGATATTGAGAAGATGAAAAAAGATGAGAAATAATATTATTGATACCATTAAACAAAAGGCAAAAAACGCACATCGTCATATTGTTCTTCCTGAAGGGAACGATCCTCGAGTGTTTGAGGCTGCAAAAGAATTGCGTGCTCAGAATCTTGTTTCCTTAACAGTGTTAGCTGATGAATCGTTTCGTGAACAGTATGAATCTATTGGCGTTTCTTTTAAAAATCCTCAAACTGATGAACTTCGAGAAGAGTTTACTGATGTATTGTATGAATTAAGAAAACATAAAAATCTTTCTCGTGAACAAGCAGCGTCCTTAGTTTCAGATCCATTATACTTTGGAACGTTACTTGTTCACACGGATCGTGCTGATGGATTAGTTGCTGGCTCTCTTTCAACAACTGCTGACACGCTTCGTCCTGCTCTTCAAATTATTAAAACAGTTGATGGTGTTCCTAAAGCTTCAAGTTTTTTTCTTATGATTCATGAGGGCGAGGTTATCTTTTTTGCTGATTGTGCTTTTATTCCTCATCCAAACGCTCAAGAGTTAGCTTCTATTGCTTTACTTACTGCAAAGAATGCTTCTTCCTTTCTTGATGATGTTCGTGTTGCTCTTCTCTCTTTTTCTACAAAGGGAAGTGCACAAGATCCTTCCTTAGAGGTTATTCGCCAAGCGCTTGCTTTGATTAAAGAACAAAACCCTTCCTTATGTGTTGATGGTGAGTTGCAATTAGATGCTGCTATTGTTCCTGAAGTGGCGAGTAAAAAATGTCCTGATTCTCCTGTGCAAGGGAAGGCAAATGTCTTAGTATTTCCTGATTTAGCTTCTGGTAATATTGGTTACAAAATTGCTCAACGATTTGCGCATGATAAACCTATTGGTCCTATTATTCAAGGTTTGAAAAAACCTATTAATGATTTGAGTAGGGGTTGTACTGTTGAAGATATTGTGCTCACAGTTTGCTTTACTGCTCTTGAAGGTGATTTGTTATGATTTTGGTAGTAAATTCTGGAAGTACAAGTTTGAAAGTAAGTGTTGTTGATGAAGAGATTGTTTTTTCAGGTCTTGTTGATGGTGTTGGTTCTCGAGCAAAAATTAAGGTTCCTGGCTCTACTCTTTCAAAAAACGTCAAAGACCACGTGCAAGCGTTTACTCTTCTTGCAAAACATCTTGCCTCCTTTCCTATTTCTCGTGTGGTGCATCGTGTGGTGCATGGGGGTAGTGCTTTTTCAAAACCTGTAAAAGTTTCTGCTCGTGTTATTAAAAAACTTGAGTCGTTCTCTGCTCTTGCTCCTCTTCACATGCCTGCGAATCTTTCTTGTATTCGTGCCGCGATGAAACAATTTCCTTCTCTTGATCACATTGCTGTCTTTGACACCGCGTTTCATCAAACCTTGCCCGAACATGCGTATTCGTATGCTGTTCCTTCTTCTTGGAAAAAAGTAGGTATTCGAAAGTACGGGTTTCATGGTTCAAGCGTCTATTGGTGCGTGAATGAAATGCAACGTCTTCTCAATAAGAAAAAAGTTTCTCTTATCGTGTGCCATCTTGGTGGCGGTGATAGTGTGACTGCTGTAAAAAATAATGAGTCTTTAGAAACCTCTATGGGTTTTAGTCCTGTTTCTGGCGTTGCTATGGCGACAAGAAGTGGCGATATTGATGCTGAAGCAGTATTATTTGCAAAAGAACATTTTGGTCTTTCAACTCAACAAGTAAGTCATGTTCTTGAAAAAAAGAGTGGTTTGAAAGCTCTTGCTGGTACTCTTGATATGAGAGTTATTTTTCGTCGTGCTTTAGAAAATAATGAGAAGGCGCAGTTTGCTATTAAGAAGTTTAGTTATGATGTTGCTAAAGAAGTTGGTATGTTTGCTTCTTTACTTGGTAATGTTGATGCTCTCGTGTTCACTGGTGGTATTGGCGAGGGTGCGTGGTATGTTCGTCAGTGGGTTGCTGATTTTCTTCCTGGTTTAGGTATTCGTCTTGCTAAGAAGAATGAGGATTGTTTTGAGGGTAAAGTTTCTACTCCTTCTTCAAAGATTCCTGTCTTTGTGGTTCCTGCTAAGGAAGAGTTGGCTCTTGTTGCTCAGGCAAACGACTTATGATGTTTGTTGTATAATTCTTTTACACAAAGAATTTTTTCTTGTACGCGTTCTTCTACGTCATTTAAGTCGTCAAGTGAGAACCATTTGTACTCATCGAGTTCTTCTTCTTGAAGGATAATTGTTTCTTCTTCTATTGTCGCGAGAAATTGTACATGTAATTTTTCTTCACCTTCATTATTGATAAATGTTTCACAAAAGACTGGTGTTGCTATGCTTGTTTCTATTGGTGCTTGCGAGCGGTACCATTTCGGGTTAAGAATGTGTAGTTCTTCTTTCAATTCTCTTTTGATTGCTTTCCAAAGCGTTTCTCCTTCTTCAACGTGTCCTCCTGGTGGAAGCCAACGCGCATTATTTTTCTTTCGAATGAGGAGAATAGAATTGTCTTTGAGAATAAATGTGGTAACCACTTGTTTCATGTGTTTATTTTATTTGCTTTTCTTTAAAAATTTATTGTGCAAATAATTTTGTTTGTTTTTGTATGTATTCTAAAGAAGAATTTTGTCCCGAGAATAATTTTATTTTTTCTTTTATGGTTCCATATGTTTCATCAAAAAGATTATCCACTGCATTCATAAATTCATAGACTATATTTTTATGAGTAATAATTCGTCGTGCTATTTCTTTTTTCTCTTCACGGTAGGATTGAATCATAATAGGAGTTAACTTTTCTTGGTTATGGTATAGTTTGATTAATGGATTTAATTTACTTGTTTTTGTTGTTGGTTCAAAAATATTATCAAAGTCAAATAAGTTTGTTTCATGTGTTTTGTTAATAAGTCTGTTTCGAGGATGACTAACATCATGTAGTCCTAAAAATTCACTTCTTGCAGCTGCTTTTCCAATAGATTTCTGATATTCAGGCATTATGTATAATAATTGATCGTTTTCTTCAAGCAGTATTGTTCCGGGTACTTCTTCTTCGACAAATAGTTCTTCATTGTATCCTATTTTTATTCTCGTATCTGATATGATGTTATGTAGAAAATGTCCTATTAATCGATTAGTATTTGGTTTTTTAGCATAAAGTGTTTTTTCGCTAAATCCTTTGGTGGTGTAATCTATTTTAAGAGGAAATGTGGCTCCATTAACCATTGCGTAGAGTTGTGTATTTTCAGGTACTTTTTCGTGGTTATAGAATTGACCGTATAGTTGATTAGCTAATTGAATAGGGGGTTTAGGGAGTTTAATTTCGTATAATTCTTTATCTGGCTGGTAATCATATTTTTGTGTTGCTTTTTGAATGTTCGAAGAGTTATTTCCCAGAAATTTATTATATGTTAGATTATTTGGGAGTTTAATTCCTATGTTACTTTCTTCAATAATTTGTTGAAGATGTTCAGGAATGCGTATTTTTTCTTTGTTTTTTATATTCACGCTATTTTTTAATTACCTAGCATTTATAAATCTTTCGTCATTTAAGAGTAGTATAAATTTTTTTGATGCTTTCTTTTTCTGAGGTTTTATAAATGAAGAACTCTTTTACTGGTGTATGGGTGTTTTATTTATTTCTCGAGAACAATTAGCTTCTTCTCTTGGTTATATTATTTTCTTCTGTATTGTTCTTGCTATTTCCTTTTTCCTTTCAAGAATCGCTTCTTCTCTTATTAAACGGTATGCGAAACGACAGGATGATCCTGATGCGCTTATGCGTTTTACTTTTTTACGTCGTATGGTGAGTGCGATTATTCTTTTGTTTGGTGTTGGTTTTGCTATTTATTTCATTCCTTCTCTTCGACAATTAGCTATTTCTTTATTTGCTGGGGCTGGTATTCTTGCTATTGTTATTGGTTTTGCATCTCAGAAATCGTTAAGTAATGTTGTTTCGGGAATGTTTATTACTATTTACAAACCGTATCGTATTGGAGATACGATTGCTGTAAATGACATGGTTGGTGTTGTTGAGGATATTAATTTTCGTCATACGGTCATTCGTAATTTTGAAAATATTCGTGTAATTATTCCAAATGGCATTATTGCTGATGCTGCTATTGAGAATAGAAATCTTATTTCAACAGATATTCGTAAACATATTAATGTTTCTATTAGTTATGAGAGTAATGTCGATAAGGCAAAAGAAATTTTATCTCGTTTATGTGGGGAGCATCCGTTATCTCTTGATACTCGTTCACAAGAAGATATTGAGAATGGTGTTCTGAAGGTTCCTGTTTTAGTCACTGAATTGTTGGATAGTGGTGTGAATCTTCGAGCGTATGTTTGGACAAATTCTCCTTTAAACGCGTGGCGTTTATCTTGTGATGTTCATGAGCAGGTCTTAAAAGAATTTAGAGCGAATAATATTGAGATCCCGTATCCTCATCGAACAGTTGTTCAGAAAAAATAGTGGGAGAAAAATATCCCTATTAAATAT
>SKGA01000033.1 GCA_007117735.1 Candidatus Woesearchaeota archaeon
GAGTATTTGGTATCTCATGCATCTGTCTTTGAGTGTGTTATCTGAGGCGTTTGCGTTCATGAAGCTTGGTTCTCCTGTAACAACGCCCGACCACATGAGTCGTCCACCTATTTCTTTTATTAGGATTCGTTGACTTACCCCTACGCCTATGGGGTCTCCTCGTATTCGCACCATATCTTGACCAGTCATATTTACTTCGTTTGGTATGAATGTTGATCTTGGCGTGATAAAATTACTTCCTGCCGTAATATTTGTTCCTACGAGTCTATGATCGCCCATCCAATAATCTGTGGTTACTGGAGGATTGCTCCAGAATGCCGACGGGATTGCTCCTGTTGGGAATGGTTGTGCTGATAAGGTGTAATTGATTCCCCACATGCTTTGTAAGGAGTCTAGCGTGTTGATAATAGTATTATATGCATTATTTGCTCCTGCTCCATAACTTGCGCTATCAATATGGAAATTGAGCGTGTCGTGTATGGAGTACATAATGTTGAATCCGTTGTGATAGTTTCTATAATCTTGTGCTGTTGCGGTTATGCTGTCTGTTCCTTGTCTGTTTAGTGCTACTTTAGGTAGGAGTGTCCAGTTTACTTCTCTTATGGTGTCTGGGTCGTTTAGAGTTACTATGGGTCCTCTCATTTGGTCCCCTTGCCATGCGAAGTATTTTGATGTGTCTCCTTGTACTGCCCAGGTGAGTGTTGTTCTGTTTGTTGTTTGGGTCGCTCCTGAGGGGAATGGTTGTGCGAATCGGTAATAGCCTGTTGAGTCCGTGTATGCTGTGTCTATTCTGTTTATAGTGCTTGTTCCTTGCGGGGCGTACCCTGCTACGATCATTACGTTTTCTAATGGTTGTTTGTCTAGGTCAACGACGTATCCTTCTACCCAGTAGTTTCCTACCCAGTTTTGCCAGTCTTCTTCTAGTCGTTTTGGATTGATTACTAACCAAGGGTTTATGATATTGTTTTCGATAGTGAAGGTTGTGTCTCCTGGTAGGTAATTTCTGTTGGTGATGTTTGTTGAGTTGCTGTCTGCAGCTGTTAGTGTGATGATGGTGTCCCATGAAACGTTCCATTTTGCTTCTGATTGTGCTGGTAAGCTCTGAGTAAGAGTGTCGGTGTATATTAAGAAATGAGGGAAAAGCGATCCTCCTGGGCTAGTGGTATCGAACTTAGTCATGTTTGGAAATTGCAAATGTATGCTATCTGGTTGAATCACCAAAGGAACGGATCCTCCTATTAACTGATTTGTTACAGGATCTCGTAATCTGATACTTCTGGGCACGGAGTCTTGCTTCCATGGTTTCAGGTCATAGGTTTGTAAAGGATTCATTCCTTCTTCGATTACTAGCGTGGTGTCTAGCGGGTAGTGTCCTAGTTCTGTTGGGTTTCCTAGGCTGTCTTTTGGATTGCTTACTTCTACTTCTAGTTGGTATGTTGCTGGTGTTGTTTGTGTTCTTTCTGAGCTTAGTGGTTGTGTTTCTTTTTGTGGTCCGTAGATCGGTCCTTCTTGTTTTATCAGTTTTTGTGTGCTTATTAGTGCTCCGTCTTTGAATACCCTTGTTAGATAGTTTCCTTCGCTGTATCTACTCAGATCAAAATAAGCATGGTCTCCTTGTATTTGTTGTTCGTCTAGTTTTCTTCCTTGAATGTCAAAGAGTTCTACGGTGTATTCTCCTGCTGGTAATTGTATATTTACTTCGTTTCCTGGTACGGGGTAGACTTTTACGTTTTTATGTAGTTTTTCAAATGTGTTTGTTGTTAGTCGGTAATTTAGTCTTGTTATCACATCGTAATCGAATTCTCCAAACATATCTGCAGTATAATTATATATTTCGTTTGGTAGGCTGTCTTCTACGACTAAGGGCGTCATTTGCGCTCTTGCGTTTGGCATTTCTTGTCCGTGCCTGTTTAGAATTTGTATCGTTCCTTGTCCGTAGCTCGTGTCAGGCTGTGCGCTAAGAAATGAACTTGCCATCATCATAACAGGTAGTATTGCCTTTTTGACCGACTGTTTAAGAAGATTTTGTAAACCCATGTACTCCTTAAAGTCATACTCATATATAAATATTTCGCTTGTAACTACTTAAAAATGACTAAATAAGAATTTTTTTAGCTGTAGTTAAGGTAGTTTCTACTACTGTTATGACTAAGTTTCATACAAACTTCTAAAATGAGTCAATTTTATTAGTTCGGGTAGTTGTACGAAATTGCATTTTTTGCAATGTTATTTATACATGGAGCGAAGTTTTAGTTAACAACAAATTTTTAGCATACTACTTGTTTGTTGTTAACTAATAAGTAGACAAAGAAATCAAATAAAAAACTGTATTAGTTTTTTTGTTTACTATTTTTATATTTGTCTTCGATTTTCGTATAAACTTAAAGTAGTTATTTTCTCATTCTTGCTGAATTTTTCTAAGTGTTTGTCGAATTTGTTTTCGATCAACTTTTTTACTCGCACTCAATGTCGGTAGTTGTTTTCGACAAATACTTATTTTTGGTCTGTAGTGACGAGGTAAGGTTGCAAGTGTTTTTGCACTTTGTAGCTTCCCCGTATAAATTATACCTATATCTTCACCGTACGCTTTTGAAAATACCGGTCCTGCAACGCAATCTTCAACTCCAGGCAATCTTAAGAAATGCATTTCAACAATGCTAGGGCTTATTTTTATACCTCCTTTGTTAATAAGTTCTTTTTTACGTCCAATATAGTATACTTCAGTTCCTTGTAGTTTTCCTAAATCTCCGGTAGGATACCAACCATCAATTTTTTCTATTTCAGTTCCTATCTGAATATATTTTGCAACTCCTGGGCCGCTTACGTAGATTTCTCCAGAAACAATTTCTATCTTTGATCCAGGAATAACATTGCCTACGAATTGTTTTTTATGTCTATTTGAGAATGCGAGTATTGGAGAAGTTTCAGTTAGCCCGTATGTTGATGCTGGTCGAACAGCAAACCGTTCAAAGACTTCTTTAATAAGTTCTGAGTTCCAACTTGCTCCACCAATAATTGCATATTTGATTGGTGCTCTATCTGTGGATTCTTTGAGCAGTTTTTTATAAAATAATGGGACTCCTGCAATAAAATTTATATCGTGTTTTTTCATCTCTTGGGGCAATGTTGAGAATGCTTTATTCTGCGCACTAATTACTCGTCCTTTATTGACAAGTGGCATAAGTAATTGTGTGCTTAGTCCTAAAATATAGTAAAGGTTAGAGGTAACTAATGATTGTAGTCGAACATCTGGATCCAATAGGGTGTAGATAGTTTTTGCATTATAGAGCAAATTATTCTCTGATAAGTAAATTGCTTTTGGTTCGTTTGTGGATCCTGAAGTAAACAGGATGATATCTGCAAAAAAGTGTTGAGTAGGATTCTTTTTTACTGTTAGTTTATTCTTAGTAAATACTGCATCGACAGTTTCATGATTTTCGTTGATGATGGGGTTTGCGGGAATTGCAATACTTTGTTCAGCTACAATGGCTAGTAATGTAGTGATATAATCAAAAGAGGAATCCCAGGTGAAATATACTCTAGTTGATCTTGAGATATTTCTGAATATAGTTTGTTTTCTTTTTGTTTCTGCGTGAATATCTGCAAATGTATGGCTATCTAAAGCTAGCGTGTTACTAGTCGGAATAGAATATAATATTTTACTCATGAACGATTACCTCGGGCGAATTAAATCCATTAAATTGTGTTCGTGATTCTATAGAATATGCTCCTGCATTCTCGAAGATAACAAAATCTCCTGCGCTAGTAGTTTGTGGGATTTTAATCTTTTTTGAAATAACATCTATACCGTCGCAGGTAGGTCCTGCAAGAATAACTTCTTCAACAACTCCTGTTTTAGTACTTAGTGGTGTGAATTTCAGATTACCAACTGCTTCAAACATTCCTTGATAGATTCCCACATCTAAATAGATCCATTTGGTATCGTTAAATGTCCGAATACTTTTTACTTGTGCCTGTAGGATTGTTGTAGGTGCTGCTATAAATCGTCCTGGTTCAATGATAATAGTTGTTTCTTTTGAAATATATTCTTCAACTAACTGTTTAACTTCAGGGATAAATGTTTCAGAAATTTGGTTATCATAAGAAATGGGAAATCCCCCTCCAAGATCAACTACGTTAATTTTTGGAAACTTTTTCTGTAATTGATTTGCTTTCTCAAGTGCTTCTTTCCAAGAATCTGGATGTTCATTTTGTGAACCTACATGGAATGAAATACCTATTTTGCTAAATGATTTTTTACAGAGCTTTTTGAGGATGTTTAGTGTTGATTTTTTATCACATCCAAATTTGTTACCTAAAGACCATCTTGAAGTATCCGGATTAGTTGCAATGCGAAGCAAGATACAACATTCTTGAGGAAAT
The DNA here is from genome assembly GCA_007117735.1 of Candidatus Woesearchaeota archaeon. Taxonomy (GTDB): domain Archaea; phylum Nanobdellota; class Nanobdellia; order Woesearchaeales; family SKGA01; genus SKGA01. The sequence continues at coordinate 4,384 of SKGA01000033.1, forward strand.
ATTTCTAGATATTCCTCGCTGTGAATAACAAATTTTCTAACTCCTAATCCGATAATTTGTTCAATTTCTTCTCTAGTACAAAGAGGATTGCTAAAGAGGATGTTTTTCGGATCGAAGTAATTAAGTGCATCTTGTACTTCTTTTACGGAAGCACAATCGCAACCAGCATTTTTTTTGGCGACCTCTTGAAGAATTTCATGTCGGCTATTTGCTTTCATTGCATAATAAATTTGTTTAACAGGAACTAATTCAGTAAGTTTTTCTATTTGTTCTCCTGCTTTCTTGGGATACATATGAAAAGCTGTTTTATTTGCAAAAGGGTATTTTTTAGCAGTAGGAAAACCAATTTCCCCTTGAATCGAGGGAAGATATTCTTCAAAATCCTTTTGTTGATAAACATTTTCATAAATTTCACTGATTATACTTAGTATTTTCTTATCATCTATTTGTTTCTTGTTTAGAGAAATATCTGTCATAAAGTGCATGCGCACCCATTCATTCGAAGTACCTACTGGACTATTTACTGACCGAGATATATAATTATGATGAATATATAATAAAGTTTATATATATTATAAGTATAATTAAATTATGATTTCAAGAAATATTGTAAAAACAGGCCCTTCGACCTTAAGCATTAGTCTCCCTAAGAAGTGGGTTGAGCAAAATCAACTAGATAAAGGAAATAGTGTAGATATTGAGATAAGAAATAGTTCCCTTATCATACATACTGGTAAGCGGGCAACTCAGGAGAGGGAGAAGCGTTTTATCCTAGAAGAGGACGACTTGGCTACTTTGCGAACAAAATTGGAACTATTGTATATAAATAATTACAAACATATCGTCTTGAAATCTTCATTATCTTTAGATATTGTGGTCGATATATTTAAGAAGTATCCTGGTTTGACTTATAAGGTCAAAGGGAATACTGTTGAGATTTTAAACCGTGCAAATGTGCATGAAATTAACCCTAGTATGGAGCTAAAGTCTATTTATAACGCAGTTATATTTCATTGTAGGGAGCTATTTTCTGTATCTTCAGAAAAAATATTTTTCTTAGAAATTGCTGCATTGAAGGAACGATCTGCTTTATGTGGTTCAGCTATTCAAAAAATTCTTGAGAATCCTTTACAGGAAAATCGTTTTAAATTAAAAATTGTAGATGTCATCCGTCTAAAGACTGTATATAATGAACTCCCAAATTTGTTCAATGCCCTTGAAGAATTATTTAGCAATAAAATAGGTGTTGAAGAGGCGAAAGCAATATATCAACCTTCCGTACAGGCGTTGACGTTTCCTGTTAAAACAATTAGTGAATATAGTTTACTACAAAAATATCTTTCAAAGGCACATAATTCTCTTCCAAAAACAAAAACTAAGGAGGAACAATTAGTTGTTTTAGAATTGAGAAATATGTTGGCTTCCTTTCTTCAGGCAAACCATCCTTATTTTGAAAAACTTATTCTTGAGAATTAAGATTGCAATCTGCAAGGATTTACACATATATACATTAACTTTTAGTGGGGTGATGACTGGTTGTTTTTTACTTAGTAATTTATCTAGTTTTTCTCTCCACGTTTGATAATCATAATTCACCTATCCATTAAGATAGGCCGTGTTTAATTCCTTTGCTTCTTCTTGTAATTGTTTTTGATTTAGAAGGTAGATTTCTCCTACAAACTTATTCTGAGGTATTCGATACATCGAGGAAGAAAAATATAAGTCCACTCATAAGAATCTTTCTATAGCCTCTTTTTAAGATGAAACAACCAGTGATGCTTTTCATAAGGTTCAAGATTTATAAGTTCAATTACTGAAAACTCTTTTTCTAGAAGTATTTTTTGCTCTTTCATGATTTCCTTTGGAGGTCTGCTGGAATCAATACTTTGTGTTTTTAGCGAGAGTAAAATGCTTCCTTCTCGTTTTACAAAAGCGCTATTATGTATAAGTATTCCTACTTGTTCTTTACATGAAATATCTTGAAAAAGCATGTCGAACTGTTCTGTGAAATTAGTTTTTGACGCATCTAGAAGAAATGGGGTGATGTTATCTCGCAGATAAACAAGTTTCATACATTTAATCATCATATCTCTACTTATGTCGACTGCATAGATACTTCCTTGTCGAAGAATGTCGCTGAGGTGGCTGATAGTGGTTCCTGTTGCACTTCCCAAATAGAGAATTTTACTGCTTTCAGTAAGACTAAGTTGTTTTAGCCCCTTAACAATACCTGCGCCTAATTTACTTTTATAAGGATTCCAATTACGGTTTTTTCCTTTAACACGTTCTCCGTAATATTGCAGACTATCAATCGAAATAGTTTCAATATAGTTATTTTTTTGAAGAAAATACGGCGCGTTCATAGTGATAATCCCTCAGGCGATGTCGAAAGTTCCTCATTGGGACGAAAGTAATCTATTCGCGCCGAAATACTAGCTTGATTTGCAATTTTTTTTGCTTGTTTTCCTGGTTCAGGAGAGTTTTGTACTTTTGGATGTGCATATAGATAGCCGTGCTTTGGAGTATTTGTTTCTTTCTGTTTTGCTAGGTTCAGTGCTTTCTCTGCACCAAGCACTTGTAATTTTGAACTAGTCAAAAATGCTAATTGTCTTAAACTTCCTGCTTTGATTAGTAGTTGTGCAATGATTTCAGCAGGAAGTAATCTTGCAAGATTTGGAGTGTATGTCTTTATAAGTGCACATAATCGTTCTTTTTGAAATATTTGATCATGGACTTTGTTGATTAGTTCGTTGACTTCTTTACTGTATGGTTTTCCCAGTTTTGATTTTTTTATACTTTGAATACTTAAATCAGGTTTATCCTTATACAATTCTTCAGGAGCATATACTCGTAACATATGTTTAATCCGTTCTTTTTTTGATTCAGTTATGAGAAGTTTATAGGCTAACCTAATATCGTCAAATAAATTGTAGGATCCTTTTATTTCCTTTTCTACTAAAGAGATTTGTTTTTCTCTCATGGGTTACATAAACTCATATTGATTTATATATATGTGTTTTTTTCCCAGGAAAAAAATTAATTATACATCTTTAGACATAGTTAAATTGCGTTTAACTTCGGGGTGGGGATTAATGAATGATTTTATTGCTTGAGTAATTCCCTATGTTTTATTCTGTTTAAAGAATTCATCATATGGCTTGCCCAAAGGATAGAGGTTATTTTCTGATTAAAACTTCCCTTGCATGCAAGAAACGTACGACTTTGTCTTTAACAACAAAGACTGTGCTGCCTTGGAACCAGATTCAGGATATCCTTTCTTCTCTAAAACCTTTTTTGCACGTTCTCGATCTCCTTCAAAATGAATGGTCATTCCAGAAAACGAGATATTCTTACAACCAATCTTTTCTAACGTCTTAGTAATGGTGTTCTGACATCCACCACATTTTACATTTACAACCGTTATTTCTTCCATATCTTAGACTAAAATCCTTACCTTTAAATACTTTCTTCTTCTTAATAACGAGTATGTTTTGGAAATCAAAAACAAGAGTTATTCTTGACACGAATTTCTTGCTCTTACTCGGGCAAGGGGTTGATATCTTTACCAAACTTAAAGAGTGTCTTGATGAGCCTTACGTCTTATGTGTGGTGAGTGCAACAAAAGAAGAACTTGATCAAATAAGAGAAAAACCTGGAAAACACAAATTCTCGGCAAAACTCGCTCGTATTATGATTGAACAACAAGGTTTAAAAACTCTCACACATTCCAAAAACAAAGGATATGCGGATGCAATGATCCTTGATCTTTTAAAAAAAGATGATATCGTTGCGACCTTGGATAAAGCCTTACAAAAACAAGTCCTTGCAAACGAGGGGCGGATTGTAACGCTTGGTTCAAAAAAGCTTGTCCTTAAGAAAGGTTCAACTGCTTAGTTTTTTTGAGCGTGTTTGAGTCTTGATTCAACGAGTAATCAAAGTAGGTTTAAAAAAATGTTTTACGCAATAAAAATTAAAGACTTTATTCGAGTTCCTCCTCGAGATTTTGACAAAGATATTGAATTGGCTGTTATTAGTCAAGTAAAAGAAAAATTCTCTGGTTTCGTTTCACGAGACTTAGGCTATGTTATTGATATTATTGGCCTTGACAGTGTTGATAATGGTGTTATTATTCCTGGTGACGGTGCAGCTTTTTACTCTGCAACTTTTGAAGTACTTTGTTACCTTCCTGAATTACAAGAAGTTCTTCTTGGTAAAATTAAAGACATTACTGATTTCGGTGCGTTCTTATCTGTTGGTCCTGTTGAAGGGATCATCCATATTGGTCAAACCATGAATGACTTTGTCTCCTTTAGTAAAGATAAAGCGCTTCAAGGTAAAGAGTCCGGTAAGGCTCTTAAAGTCAATGACAAGTGCTTTGCACGAGTCGTTGCTGTTTCTTTCAAAGATTTATCCAATCCAAAAATTGGTTTAACCATGCGACAAGATGGTCTTGGAAAAACTGATTGGGTACAATCTGAAATGAATAAAAAGAGTGCGTAAGCACTCCATTTTTCACTCTTGAGAAGCAAAAATTTTAAAAACTCTCTTTTATTTCTTATTAACTTATAATGTGGTGAATTTGGTATGAAACAAACATGGTTTAAACAATTAGGATATGAACAAAATCCTTTTCTTATCAATCCTTTTAAAGAAACAACTCCTTTAATCGGTCAAGAACAACAACTCGAAGATGCGATTTATTACACAAAAAGTGGCAGTATTCTCTTTATTCAAGCAAATCAAGGTTGTGGGAAGACAAAATTTTTACGAACACTTATCGACTCTTTTCGTGGAAAAATTATTTACGTAGATGCTTCTAAAGAAACAAAAGTCATTAATATTGAAGAATTACTAACTAAAAAGAATGGTCTTTCTGGAAAACTTTTTGGTTCCAAACCAAAAGGCATGGTTCTTTTACTTGATAACGTTGATGAATTAAGCATGGTTAATCTTGAACGGTTAAAATATTACTTTGATCAAGGCTTTCTCCACTCTGTTGTCTTTACAGGTCAAGATTTCAAAGCGGTTGGTTTTCCAAAAAGTCTCCAGCAGCGAATTGGTAAGAGGATTATTTCTTTAGATGGCTTAACTGAAGATCAAGCGGTTGCTCTAGCATATGCGCGACTTGATGAGGATCCTCATGATTCTGATGTGATCATTTCTCGTTCACAAATTATTACTGTTTTCAAAGCATCTTCTTCTCCTCGAGAGTTTCTTATTCATCTTCATAGAGTTTTTGAAGAAATGCATTTAACTGATGCTGATCAAGTAACTGCTGACCATTTAGCTATTCTCAAAGAAGATTTAGATGATGAAGACCGGGAAGAACTTCATGAAGAGCTTGGTCAACCAATTGTTGATCCTATTGCCTTTACTACGCCAAAAGGTCATAAAATTATGAAGATTGGTAAGTATTACCGATGTCCTGATGTTGATATGTTCTGCGGTAATTGTGGAGCTATTGTTCGAGATGAAGATGTGAAATGTCCTGAATGTTTTGCAGTTTTTGAAGAGGAAGAGACAAAAGATTTAGAAACGAAACAAGGTGAAATGAATGCATAAACTTACATGGTATCAAGAATTAGGCTTTTTATACAACCCTTTCACGATTAAACCGGCTTTTTTTAATGATGAAATTATTGGGTATGATACAACTGTTGACGCAGTTGTTACCTGTCTAAAAGAAGGAAATATTCTTTTTTTACAAGGAGAGTATGGTCA
>SKGA01000005.1 GCA_007117735.1 Candidatus Woesearchaeota archaeon
AAGCTAATATATATGATTAATTGTATTCTATTATTGATGAACCTCACAAAATCCCTCTTCCTTACTTCTCTTGATTGTCATCGTAAGTTATGGTTTTCTTCTCGTCAAGAACTGCCTGAGCATTCTCTTTCTGATAACCACAAGTTTAAGCAAGGTTATGCGTTTCAAGAGTTTGTGGTGCGTACTCTTGATGATCCTATTATTCTTGGCAAGTTTGATCAGGCTACTAATCTGCAGGCTACACAAGATGCTTTGCAAACTGGTAAACCTTTGGTTGAGGCTGGTTTTCTGTATAAGGGTGTTTATATTCGTTCTGATATCCTTTTTCCAAATGGTGATGGTTATGATTTAGTTGAGGTGAAGGCTTCTACGAAAACGAAACCTGAGCATATTCCTGATTTGGCTATTCAACTCTATGTTCTAGAAAAGTCTGGTTTAAATATGAAGAGGGTTTTTGTGTATCATTTAAACAAAGAGTATGTTCGTCAAGGAGAACTCACCGAAGAAATCATTGAAAAAACGGATGTTACTGAGAGTGTGATGTCTTATCCTGATTTACCAACCTTAATTCGAGAAGCACAAGCTGTTTTAGCAAAAGATGATGCTCCTGAAATCATTATGGGCAGTTATTGCTCAAAATGTCCTCTAAAGCCTGCGTGTTCTAAACAACATCTTCCTCAACACTCTGTTCTTGAGCTTACAAATTGGCGAACGTATTGGAAACTGTATAATGATGGTATTAAAGATATCTTTGATATTCCTGATGATACAAAAATTAATGATAAAGATGCAATTATTATCCAAGCGACTAAAGAGAATAAGGTTGTTGTGCAACAAGTTCATCTCAAGCAGTGGTTGAACCAATTAACGTATCCTCTTTTTCATTTTGATTTTGAAACGTTTGATTTAGCACTTCCTCGATTTGATAACTCTCGTCCTTGGCAAAAGATTCCTTTTCAATATAGTTGCCATGTTGAACATGAAGATGGAACGATTGAACATCATGAATTTTTAGCGAAAGGAGAGGTTGATCCTCGTCCTGCTCTTTTAGCTTCGATGAAACGGTTATTCCAAGGTACAACAGGAGATATAGTGGTGTATTATCAGACGTTTGAGAAAGGTCGTATTCAGGAATTAATAACTGATTTTCCTGAGCATGCGTCTTGGTTGGAAGATGTTCTTGAGAGAATAGTTGATTTGTATGTTCCATTTAATAATCGTTGGTATTATCATCCAGAGCAACACGGTTCTGCAAGTATTAAGAAAGTTCTTCCTGCAATTAATGGTTTATCCTATGGCGGGCTTGATATTCAAAATGGTGCAGATGCATCAATACTGTATTACATAAGTCATTATGAACCGCCATTTGAAAATAAAGAGCACATACGAGAAAGTTTACTCAAATATTGTGAGTTAGATACCTTGGCCGAAGTTGAGATTTTAAAGGAGTTAAAACAATTAGTATGATGTTATTTTTTTCAGGTATGCTTTCTAAGGGTTATTATTTTGTATAGTTTTCCAACAAGTAAAAACATTCTTATATGATGGTTTCTTTTGTTTGTCGTATGCTTATTGCAACGTCTAAAATTAAAGAGAAAAAGTCTACTTTTCATGGTTATTTATTTGAGGCAAAAGATGTTGATAGTATTCTTTCTGAGTTAAAATCTAAACATGCAAAAGCTGCTCATCTTTGTTATGCTCTTCGTAATGGTGAAGATAGTTTTAAGAATGATGGCGAGGTTGGTCATCCTGGTAGACGATTACTTGAATTACTTAAAGATCATGATCTTGATAATCATTTACTTGTTGTTGTTCGCTATTTTGGCGGTGTTAAGCTCGGTCCTGGTGGTGTTGGAAGAGCGTTTAAGGCTGCGGGTAAGGCTTGTTTGGAGCAATTTTAGAAGTTACGGTCTATACTTTTTTATTTCATATTCTTCTGTTAAGAATTTTTAACATCTGTTAATTAAATTTATCAACTCTCCCATCCACTGCTTTTATAAACTCTCTTTGTTTTTCTTTTTTTCTATGGTTATCGTTACTTGTAAACAACAGTCTTTTTCTGTTTCTCTTCCTAAAGATTCTTTCTCTCGTCGAGCTGTTCAATTTGAGAATAATTTACGCTCTCTTTTCCATGCTCTTGGTCTTGGCGAGGATGATGTAGATATTTCTCAGGAACGTTTAGTTATTAAGAATGCTCCTGCTTCTGTTTCGTGGTGGGTTGGTGATGAGCATTGTTTATTTTCTTATGATCAGTGTTCTCGTTTTGTTCATAACTTAGCTGTTGTTCATACTGTTCTTTCTCATTTTCTTCGACAAGTTCTTTCTGAGGAATTATCTGTTCAAGATTTTGTTTCTTTATTTCGTGAAGATGTTGATGTTGCTTCTCATCGTGAGGCTGCTCGTCTGTTCTTTGGTTTGGAGGAGTCTTTTCAAATGCAGGATGTTAATCGTCAGTATAAGCGTCTTGCTAAAGAGCTTCATCCAGATATGCCTACGGGTGATGGTGCTAAATTTAAAGAATTAAATCATCATCATAAAGTTCTTAAGCGAGAGTTTAGTTAATAGTAATCTTTTTATGTTTTCTTCTGTTTCTTTTTCTTATGAAACG
>SKGA01000023.1 GCA_007117735.1 Candidatus Woesearchaeota archaeon
CCCTTATCACACTTGCGTGCATTGTAAAGGTTTCGCGCCTGCTGCACCCCGTAGGGCTGGGACCAGTTTCTCAGTGTCCCTCTCCGGGCTACCTCTCTCAAGGCCCGTACCGATCGTTGGCTTGGTGGTCCATTACACCACCAACTACCTAATCGGCCGCCGTCCCATCCTATGGCTCGAATTTAAAAGAAAAACCATTCCAGGCGAATTCTTCTATCATTGTTTACCCTCAGTTTCCCGAAGTTATCAATGACCATAGGTGAGGTTAACGACGTGTTACTGAGCATTCTGCCGATATTGCTATCAGACTTGCATGGCTTAGTCGAATCCCCATAGCAGCAACCTCCCGCAGGATCAACGGGAACTCGTTTTATTTTTATGATCCCTAGTACGTATCGTTGTGCTAAAGTTTATTTGGTTAGTTAAGAACTAAATATAGCTATTTTAGTAGCTTTAAGGAATTTTCACAAATTTAATTGTGTGGCGGAATTTGCGTAATGCATATTCCACGCTATCTTATCTTGCCTTCCCATACCAAACCAGTTGATTTGGCACGTTGTAAATGTCATTTCTGAACGTTTTGAATTTTTGTAAATTTCTTCACAAATCACTTCAGATTTGGAGGCGATAGTAATTTTTTGTCGGGAGATGAGGAAAGCAATTTGCTTTATAAAGATTTCGGTTTTATTTTTCGATGACACCTGAAGTTTCAAGAGAATATAAGTTACATAAAAAAGTCTTACAACTATTTTTTGCTATTCACTTGTCATGTATTCATCAAACATGGTCGCTACAAAGCAACTATTTGAAACCACAAACTAACGGCGAACTAAACTTGTTGATCGCTGTTAATCTCCCCCTGACAAACACATCATAATTAACTTGATGTGCGAGTAAGGATAAGGAAACAAGTTTTATTTATAAAAGTTTGTATTAAATCTCCCGACAAATCTCCCCACCATCATAAAACATCGACAGAGTAAAAACAACAGTTAGATTGATGCAGTAAATGAAGCAAGTTATCTTTGTATAATACTATTAAAAAACTAAACAAAATAGTTAACGAGAAAAATTTAAGATGATAATTATTTGTCGTTAACTGATTAGTAAATGAAAACTAAGATAAAAAAATTAACTTAGTTTTGTTAATCACTAATAAACGAAAAAAAATCAAACAAGAAATGCATTAGTTTTGTCGTTTACTAAATTAAGAGTACTCCCACCATAATTATTAAGAAGAAAGAACAAACTTAGATTTAAAGTAATAAAAATAAACACTTAAGGAAAGGAGAATAAAAATAGTGAATACTATTAAAAAGGGCGCGAGTGCTTGAAATCCTCCTGCTTCTGAAGATGCTTCGATTGCTTCGCCTACACCATAATATCCTGCTTCACATAATTCACACATACACCTTCTTAGGTAGCAGATCTATATAAATATTTTTACTCACTAGGAAATGAATGAGTGGCAGTTTGTTCTTTGAAAAAATATAAGAAAGGTCTGAAAAGAAGAAATTTTTCAAGAAAAAAACGAAATATTTATAAATTAATTTAGATTACTTCAAATTCGTTGACTTAAAGTCGACAAAAAATAGTGATGCTCTATGAAAAAAACAAAAGAAACAGAAGAACAAAACGCTCCTGAACAGGTGCAAGAAGAACAAACACAAGAGTCGCATTCTTCGCCAGAGCAACAACTCGCCGAAGAATTAGCACAAGAAAAAGAAAGATACGCCCGTTTACAAGCAGAATTTGCTAATTATAAACGAAGAAACGAGGAAGAACAAACCCGACAATATAAACAAGGCATGGGAAAAGTTCTCAAAGCATATATTAGTGTCATGGACGATTTTCAATTGGCATTAACAAACAGCCAAGAAGGAGAATCATTCAAAAAAGGTATGGAAATGATCTTTGCAAAATTCATCAGTACAGGTGAAGAGCTAGGATTACAAAAAATTCCAACCGTAGGACAACCATTTAATCCACAATACCACGAAGCATTACTTGCTGAAGAAAGTGAACAACCAGCACAACACATCCTTGAAGAATTACAACAAGGATTCGAGTTTAATGGACGAGTACTTCGAACAGCAAAAGTAAAAGTTTCAAAATAATACTATACAAAGGTGAAAAAACATGAGTAAAATAATTGGAATCGATTTAGGAACAACATTTAGTGCAGTAGCAGTCCTTGAAGGAGGTAAACCAGTCATTATACCAAATTCAGAAGGAAACAGAACAACACCAAGCGTTGTCGCAATGAAAGAAGGAGAACGACTTGTAGGACAAGTTGCAAAAAACCAAGCAGTTTTAAATCCAAATAATACCGTGCGAAGTATTAAGCGACACATGGGTGAAGATTATAAGGTAAGTATGGAAGGAAAAGACCATACTCCTCAAGAAATTAGTGCAATGGTTTTATCTAAATTAAAAGCAGATGCAGAAAGTTATTTAGGACAACCAGTAACAAAAGCAGTTATTACGGTACCAGCATATTTCTCCGATAGTCAGCGACAAGCAACAAAAGACGCAGGTAAAATTGCAGGATTAGAAGTTGAGCGAATTATTAACGAGCCAACAGCAGCAAGTTTAGCATACGGTCTTGATAAAGGAGAAGAACACACTATTCTCGTCTTTGATTTTGGAGGAGGAACGTTTGATGTCTCTATTCTTGAACTAGGAGATGGTGTTTTTGAAGTAAAAGCAACAAACGGAGATAACCACTTGGGTGGAGATGATGTTGATCAAGTATTAATTGATCATATGGCTGAAGAATTCAAAAAAGAAAACGGCATCGATTTACGAGAAGATAATACGAGTCTTCAACGATTAAAAGAAGCTGCAGAAAAAACAAAAATCGAACTCTCCAGCAAAAACTCTGCAAGTATCAACCTACCGTTTATTACTGCAGACGCAAGCGGTCCAAAACACCTCAACATGGAGTTAAGCCGAGCTAAGTTTGAAAACCTTATCAGTAACATCTTAGAACGATTAAAAGAACCAACTGAAAAAGCAATCAAAGATTCAGGCTTAAGTAAATCAGAGATTGATAAAATTATTTTCGTTGGAGGATCAACACGAATCCCTGCAGTTCAAAAACTTGTAGAAAATATTACTGGTAAAGAAGGAGATAAGTCTGTTAATCCTGATGAAGCAGTTGCTCTTGGAGCAGCAATTCAAGGAGGAATCCTTGCAGGAGAGGTAAAGGATGTTTTATTATTAGACGTTACTCCACTAAGCCTTGGTATTGAAACATTAGGGGGTGTATTCACAAAAATTATTGATAAGAACACCACTATCCCTACAAAGAAAAGTCAAGTCTTTAGTACAGCAGCAGACAATCAACCTGCAGTAACTATTCAAGTAGGACAGGGAGAGCGAAGCATGTTTGCAGATAATAAAATCTTAGGTAAATTCGACCTTGTAGGCCTACCACCTGCACCTCGAGGAGTTCCTCAAATTGAAGTAACTTTTGATATCGATGCAAACGGAATCGTTCACGTTCATGCAAAAGACTTAGGAACTGGAAAAGAACAAAGCATCAAAATTACTGCAAGCACCAACTTATCTGAAGAAGAAATTGAAAAGATGAAACAAGATGCACAAGCACACGCAGAAGAGGATAAAAAGCGAAAGGAAGAAGTGGAAACTATCAACCAAGCAGAAACTCTTGTGTTTAGCTCTGAAAAACTCTTCAAAGACTTTGAAGGAAAAGTTGATGAGAAAGAAGTAGAAGCAGTTAAGAAAAATATTGAAAGTCTTAAAGCGCTACTTGAAGCAGAAAAAAGAGACATTTCCGCAATTAAAAAAGAGATGGATGGTATTAATGAAAAAATCCAAAAACTCTCTATGGAAATGTATCAAAAAGCAGCAGCGGAACAACAAGCAGCAGGAGCTGGTCAAGAACAACCAGATCAGAAAGCTGATGATGAAAACGTTGTAGATGCAGAGTTTGAAGAAAAAGACGAAGAAAAGAAAGACTAAACATCTTTGATCTTTTTTCTTTAAGACAAAGACGGTAGAAATATACCGTCTTTATTTTTTTATTTTTTTAGTAGTAAATGACAAAAATAAGTTATTTTTTTATCTTATTTTTCATTTACTAATCAGTTAACGACAAACAAATAATACTTTAAACTTTTGTCGTTAACTGTAGATACATAACATTTATGTAAAAAGAAACATCTTGTGAATTACTATGGACTTTACAACATATATTCAATCAATTGACAAAGACTCGAAAGTAGCACTCCTTCATGATACAGATATGGACGGTATGAGTGCAGCAGTACTTACTCTACGAGCATTAGAAAAACTTCAAAAAACAATCGCTCTTGTTATTCCTAAAGAACATGGATCTCGAGAAGTAAGTCAAGAATTTTTGCTTAGTCTTGAAGAACACGCCATCACCCATCTTATTTGTGTAGACTTGGCACTAGAAAATTTTGATTACGCAGACAAATTAGAAAAGTATAATGTATTAGTTCTTGATCATCACCCAACCCAACCCGATGCAGAGAAATCATTTCTCGTTATTAAACCAGAAGACATTCAAGATCGAGTAGCGAACTATCAATACTGCTCGGCACACCTTGTCTACACTCTTTTTTCAAAACTAACATCTTTGGAAGAATACGATTGGCTTGCACTTGCAGGAATTATTGGAGATATGACTCACCCTCATCATCAACCATTAGTACAGGAACTTTTAGAAAAATACAATAACCCTCTCCTTGAAGATGTTTATGAAACACCATTTGCACGAATACCTATATTCACAGGATACGCATGTTCAACAGAACATGGAGAGGAAGATGTCTTTAACGCACTTCTTGAAAGCACTACACCGACCGAAGTAATCGATAAACTCTCAAAATATACTGTTGTTGAAGAAGAATTAGGATATTTACGAGAACAGTTTCCTGTGAAAAGAGAAACCTACAAAGACATCCATTTCTACAAATTCGAAAGCGAATATAAACTAAATTCAATGTTATCAACAATTATTTCAAAAAAAGATATTTCTGAAGACGCTATTTTAGTAACTATCCATCAACAAGATGAACACTGTTCAGCAAGTGCTCGACGACAAGATGGAAAACTACATATGGGAGAGATGATGGATTACGCAACCGAACCTCTTTCTCAAGCTCAAGGCGGAGGACACAAACCTGCTGCAGGAGCAAAATTTCAAACAAAAGATCTAGAAACATTTAAAGAACGAATCCGAAACTGGAGGGATCAACATGAGTAAAGATTATTATGAAACATTAGGTGTGGATAAACAAGCAGATAAAGCAACAATTAAGAAAGCCTATAAAAAATTAGCAAAAAAATATCATCCCGATCTTAACAAAGACAATCCTGAAGCAGAACAAAAATTCAAAGAAGTAAATGAAGCTGCAGGAATACTTCTTGATGATCAAAAACGACAACAATACGATCGATTCGGAAGCGAAGGAATGAATCAAGGAGGATTTGGAGGAGGAGCACATCAAGGCTTTGACTTTAACGACATCTTTGACCAATTCTTTGGAGGAGGATTTAATCCATTTGGAGGAGGACGTGAAGATCTTCGAGGAAACGATCTACGATACGATATTGATATCACGCTAGAAGAAGTAGCAACAGGAGTAGATAAAGAAATTTCTTTTCGAAAAAAAAGTAATTGTTCAAGTTGTGATGGAAAAGGGGGAAGTGGCATAAAAACATGTAGTACGTGTCAAGGACGAGGACGAGTGATGCGTCAACAACAAACTGCATTTGGAGTCTTTCAAACACAAAGTACTTGTCCAAGTTGTAAAGGACGAGGAAAAACAGTGGAAAAAGTATGTACTAGCTGTAGTGGAAGCGGTACTGAGATGAAACAAGAAACAATTCCTATTAGTATCCCTGCAGGAATCAACGAAGGTACACGGCTGCGTGTTCCTGGAAAAGGAGAAGCAGGAGAAGCAGGTGCTCAAGCAGGAGACTTATACGTCTATGTGCATGTAAAACCAAGTAAGTTATTCAAACGAGAAGAATCAGATGTCTATCTTACCGTTCCTATTACCTTTAGCCAAGCAGCACTTGGAGATACTATTGAAGTTCCTACCATTCTTGGAAAAGCTACGGTAAAAGTGCCTGCAGGAACGCAACCAGGAACACTTCTTCGAATGAAAGGGAAAGGACTCCCGCATCTTCGAGGATCAGGACAAGGTGATCAATACGTGAAAATTAAAGTAGAAGTTCCAACAAGTCTTAGTAAGAAACAAAAGGAACTTATTGAAGAACTTGACGCTCAACAAAAAGAGAAAAAACCACATGAAAAACTTTTTGATAAAATAAAAGAAGCGTTTCGTTAAGAAACAAAAAAAGTTCTCTCATGAGCATAACCAGAAGGTAGAGTGACAAGTCTGAATGAACGGTGACCAGGAGAAATATTTTTCTGGAAAAAAATATCTAAGTATTCTCCAGGCTCCCACACATCAATACTTGTTCTTAAGGTATCAGGAGATATAGAAAAAGAAACGTTTGAGAGAATATTGTTGTCGATTCTTAATTGAAGAGAAGATAAACGTAGCGAATCAGAACCTGTATTTACTGCAGATAATGTAACATTATCTTCAGGAAGGTGAGAAATAATATTTATTGATTGAAGTGAAAACGTAAAAAATTGCAACGTATCTGATGAAGTTCTTGAAGAAAGACTAAAACTGTCAAAAGATACAGTAAACAATAAAACTACTAATGCTGAGGAAAGTACAACAGCAATAAAAAGAATAACAACAGATATTGACTCAGCCATTTATTTCATCCTCGATTGCAAATCTTCAAGTATTTTATTAATTTCTTCAATAGCAAAGCCTTCTTTTTTTAACTCAGAGGTTATTTCTTCAGGACTTTCACCTAGCTCTTCATCAACAGCAGCAAGTACTTCTCCTAACGATTCAGGTTTTTCTTTTTGAGAAGGTTTTTTAACATTTGCAACGTCAAGTTCTTCTTGATAACGTTTTTGTTTAGGAACATCAACAGATAAATATTTTGAAATAATAACAATTACAACAACTCCTATCAAACCAAAAAATAAAAGTAACCAACGAGAAGAAGATATTTCGCTAACAATTGTTTCTTGGAATTCGTGAAGATCATCATTTAATAGAATCTCAAAAGGATGACGTTCTTCATAACCTAGAGAAGAAACAATAAGCTCGTTGTTTTCAAAAAGATTGAGAGAACTTTCACCTACACGCGTAATAAACAATTGAGCCCTATGATTGGGAGGTAAACGAACGAAAGAATCCACTTCATACTCTTGAGCAGATCGTAGAAAAGAGAGAGAAACATCAATTTCTTCATCTAAATTATTTTGAATAAGTACTTCTCCAGGTTGAGAATCAATAACCTCAAAATTTCCTGAAACAGTAAAAGGAGGATACTCATAAGTTCTTACTACAGCCATATAATTATTTGAAACAGAGCCCGTAATAGTTTCACAATTAAGGGAAACAACTACTTCATATCTCTTGTTTGGAAGACCGCTATACTCAACTACTAAAGAATCATCACCAGCGACATCAAAGGTTCTATTCTGAAAAAAATCAGTAAAAGTTATTTCACAAGACTTTTCTGTTGGTGAAGAAGAAACGCTCCAAGTAAGAAACCCTTCAGGCTCGATATAATAATCATCTTCAATATCGATATTTACAAAGGAAGAACGTAAAATACTTACCGGCACTCGTTGAAAGAGATCATCATAAGATGCAAGAAGATAACCAGTATACAATCCGTCAATAGATGAATTAGTTCTCAAAGAACCTACCAAAGGATCGTCAGCGTCAAGAGTAAGTTCAAAAGGACCATCTACTTCTAAAACAGTATTTTCTTGAAGAATCGTAAAGGAAGCAGTTCTATCTGTAGCTGTTAACATACGAGGAGAAATAAGCTGCGTATCAAGACCTCCAAAAAGTTTTAAAGCAAATAAATCTTCATACAAAGAATTCCATCCTTCGATTGGTTTTACTGAATGAAGATAATCATACGCATCAGTTACCCACTCTTCAGAACGAGATGAACGAAAAGTATACACTGCTTCCAAAGTCGTATTTACTCTATCATCAAGACCAAAACTCCCATCATTATTCTGAGAATAAAATAACCACGTCCGAATATCAGGGTTACCAGTTGCGTGGTAGATAAAAATATTGCTTAAAATAGTGTTTGTGTCAACAATTTTTGCTGCATCAATAGGAACAGGTGCGATAACATCTTCAACCCAATCAACACCTCTGTCAAAATTAGTTGAAGCAAGATGATTAATAGATAATGCTTTTCCAGTAATAAGAGGACTACAAATCTCTACTGAATCAAAAAACCAACAACCCGAATCTATTTGAAAAGAAAAATCTTTATTTGAAGTGAGACATTCATTTCTTAAAGGCTCACCAAATTGATCAAAAATATACACGCAATAATTACTATCACACTCTACAGAAAGTTCTTGATTAGAATCATAATCAAAAGAAAAATCTTCTCTTGTTGTATTCTCAAAAGTTTTTGTAGTTAATCTACTCGTTCCTCGAAATACCTCACAAACAGCATCTCTTGAAGAAGTTATAGTCATTTGGAAATCAGGATAAGAAGTTCTTGTTTGTCTACTCTCAACCCATAATAACGGATCTTGAAAGACTCTTCTTGAACGATCAACACCTGATTGGGATAAGTAACGAAGTACATCAATAGTTAATTCAATATCACAAGTTTGCAAACCCCAACATTTTCTGTCTTCAATTCTTAAATCTCGTAATTGCGTTAACAGAGATTCAACAGCAGTTTGATTATTTAATAAATAAAATGCATGAACTTGTTTTGCCAACGTTAAAGGCTCATTGGAAGCAATAAGAGAAGGCTCAAGAATTCTTCGATAATCAGTAATGTAAAGCTGCAAAGATTTATTTTCTTCACCAAATGAATAAATAACAGGATCAGTGCACGTAATATCGATAGAATCAAATAAATACCTAGAACAAGAATCAGACCATTGAGCTCGCTCTAACTCGCCTTCAAGACAAGTAACTTCAACTTCTTGATAATCGCAAGCAGTGAAGAAAACAGGCTCCCCTTGTTCAAAGGTTTGCGAATCAACAGATAGTGCTAACGCAAAAGAAGATAGTAGAAAGAAAAGCACCACTGAACTGATAAGAAATTTCATATTCACCTCAACGAAATAGAAGAATTAAGGGTTTAAATAATTTGTGTAAATAAGCAGACCATTATCAAAGAAACGGAGAAATAAACAAATTGTAAAAAAAAGAAAAAAAATAAATCAACCCAACTAAGGGAAGATCTTAACACGCTGAGTAATCAACAAGCTAGGTAAAGTGGTTTCAACATTTACAGGAGCTCCAACTCGAGGAATCAAAGACATCCGAAGTCGCTCACCCTCGCCAACAGCACGAGTACCTGAGATGAAACAAACCTTCGCAACATCACCAGTAACTAAATAACCATCTCGATTATCAGTACCTTCGATTGCATACTCAACAGCAAAGTCTGTACCACCCACATCACTACAATCTGATGCGGAGTTATATCGGAATTCATCGGAAACATTATTCAAATTAAAAGTTAATAATGTATCTTCAAACCGAATAGGCTCAGAACCAGCAGCTAAACGAATCATAGCAGTAAAATTATTAACTGTATTATCTGGAGTACTACCGTCAGTCGCTGTTAACTCAATCACACTAAGACTAGTACCAACCTCTTGCCGAGTACTAGAACCAGTTTCTAAAGCTTTACTTTGTAAACTACTTGTAGTGGAAATAAGAACCGCCGC
>SKGA01000010.1 GCA_007117735.1 Candidatus Woesearchaeota archaeon
AAATTAACCAAGAAGGATATGTGCATCTTTACCAAAAATACTCTGAATATCTTCAAATAAGTCTTTATGGAGATAAACATTTGCCGGAGACTTTGCAGATTGTAATGCTTCTTCAAGTTCTTCTTGTGAAGATTCTTTAACAGCTTGGAATCGTCCTTGTTTTGAAAGTGTTGTTTTTGTAATTCTTCGACCTTGAACATTATCAAGATCTTGAACAATAAACACTTCAGTATCAAGCAAGAATACTTCTCCAAAGAGATCTCCATATTTTACACGTACTCGTGATCGAGAAATGTCTTCCCCTTGTTTTCTTTGAATAAACTCAACAAAGATTTTATGTAATTCTCGAGCATCTTTTGCAATAGTATTCACGTGCTGTTTTGAAAGCTTGTTAGCATCATACTGTTTTTTCCCTTCAATAACATCTGTTAATAATCGTAACGTGTGATGAGGTAAAATTCCTGCATCAATAAACGAAGACTGATACGTTGAAAGAATATCTTTATCTTTTACAGTGGGAAGCTTTTGAACTCGAAAAACGTCTCGAAGCAGAGTCATGGTTGTTTCATGTAAAGAAACAATCTTCTCTTGTTGTTTTCGCTCATCAATTGCTTTGAATAATTCATCAAGTCGTTTTAAATAGACATCTGATTTGGTTACTAAATCATCCATTTCTTTTCCAGTAACTTTTTTAATTGTCCCATGCTCAATGCCTTTTCGGTATTTCAACATTTTCTCCATCGTTTTAATATGTTCTGCTTCAAAGAGTTTTTCCTTATCAACAAAAACTTCCTTCATCAAAACAGGAGTTTCTTTAGGAGTGGGAGGAGGATAACCATACAACATCAGCGCTGCTTGACTTGGTGTGATTAACGCCCAGAATAAATCTTCCATAACAATATCTCGGATTTTTGCATAAATTCGCTCCATAAACTGGTTACCAGAGCTCATAAACATATCGATTGCTTCAGGGCTTGGTTTTACTCGCCCCATTGCAAGAAGTTGTTTCCAAGGCATGAATACTCCTCGATCATAAAACGGTACACCGTCTCGTAAGAACGTAAAAATAGTCGGGTTTGCATCCTTAATACTATCCCAGAAGTCGGTTAAGATATATACTTGCATGTTTAATTTGTTTCGAATACCGGTCGCTTCTCCTGCTTCAAGACCCATACCCACAATAATTGCACGTAATTTATCTCGTAGTTCAACACGAGTCATTTTCTTAACATCAGTATCATCAATAACAATAAAGACATCAATATCGCTTTCAGGAGTTGCTTTTCCTTGTGTCAGGCTTCCTGCTAGAACATAGGAGACAATGTATTTCTCAAACTTCTTTAACACCATGGACTTATGGATTTCTGAAATTTTTATTGCTGCAAGCATTCCCGTGTCATAAACTGCAGCGCCCATTGCAACCATTTGTAAAGGATCGTATTTGGCATCATAGCAGTGTTGCCAGACTTGTGAAAGAATAAACGTAATTGGTTTAAGATGCGCATTTGTATTTTTTGCAATTTCTTGAACAACACCAGTAACTTTTTCTTGTAGTTCTTCTTTAGGAATTCGATTACTATCTTTATCGTCAAGTAAGACAAAGACGTGAATTGCATCTGGATCTTCAGGTTCTTGACCTTCTTGTTGTGGAGGTGGAGGAAGTAAGGAAACACCTACTAGATTTGCTTCGAATCGTTTGAGAAGATTATCTTTAAACGTTTCAAGAACTTGCTTAATATTACCTAATTTTTCTCGCTGATCAACAGGAAGTTGTGCGATTACTTTTTCTAATTCGTTCTTATTTATTGAAGGCAATGCGGGAGCTTTTGCATCAGCAACGTATTGTTCAGGAGAGGGAGAAGATTCTTTTTTCTTTGTCATAAAGTCACCAGTATTCTTTGACAAAGAACTGATTTATAAATGTTACGCGTTAAAAATCAAACAGTATGTATAACATACAACCCTTTTAAGGCAAGTAAAACGGATACAAGAAATGTAAGTGCAGGTAGTAAGAAGAGAAACGAGAGAAGAATATATACTCCTGAGAGTATATCAACTTTATGAAGTAAATCTGAATGGTAGAAATATCCTTTAATAAGAAGATAGAGACCTAGAATGAATAGGAATGAGATAGGGGAGAAAAATAGGCTCAAGAACAGCAATACTCCTGCCAAAAAGTCTAGATATCCATAGAGTTTAAAGACAAACATACAAGAGCAAAACAAAAAATCATTTATAAAAATTACTACGAAAGAATAAATAAAACAGAAGAGAAATATTTATAAATGTACATCACTCGAATCAACATCGTATGAGCGAAAAAATCGAAACCGAATATAAGCCAACCGTTCTTGAGAAAGCAAAAAATTCAATTAACTACCACAAAGAACGAGTAAATAATCACTTAATTCATAATCTTAATGCATATGCAAAAGCTGCTGAAAAACATTTAAAAAATGAAAAAGGAGATTTTGATGTAAAATTATTAGATAGTGCAGAAATTGCAAAACAGTTTGTTCAAGCAAAAATTGATTATCATCAAGAAGCACTATCAAAACGTATTGGATTTAATATTGATTTAAATCACGATGATCCAGAACACGCATTATATTCTAGAAGATTACTAGAGGAACACATAGGTTTCGATCCAGAAAAATATACAGAATTAGTTATTCAACAAGGTTCAAATTGGACTGCTGACGCACACACAAATCAACATCAAAGAATTCTTCAAGATAAATTTAGAGAAAATGTGGACATGTACGTAAACAAGTTAACTGAAGACAACCAATCACTTGAAGAAGTACTCCAAAAAACAAATCTTGCAGGACGAAATGAAAAAGGAGAATTAGGTTTTGCTCCAGATCTAGCGAATTATAATATTCAAAAAATTCTAACAAATGATCGAGCAAAAAGAACGATCTTCTCAAATTATCTCCAAGGTGCTGGAAGAGAAGCAATTCTTGAATCTTTAAACAAATATAAATTACCAGAACAAAAGGAATAGGAACAAAAAAATGCAAAACAATGAAACATTAAACATATATAAAAAACACATGCATTTACATTTCATAACAGCACTCTCAAAAGGACTATCCTCAACCATTCTTGATGAGAATAATCAACCAAATGTCAAACATTTACAAGATCAAGAGAAAAGAGATGCGTGTAAAAATATTTTTCAAACAACCTTATTTGAAAGAAGCAAAGATGAACATCATAAAATTAGTAATCCTCTTCATCACGAATATGTTATCAATCAATTAAACGCAATTCTTCATGACCACTTAGAACGAGAAGATATAAACATGGCTCAACTGCTTGAAGAAAGTCATGATTTAATCAATAAGGCAGATCCTCTTTAAAAAACACGCGAGTAATAAACTTTTATCGTTAACCACACCTACACAAATCTTTTAAAGAGTAAATACTCTAAAAAGAAATAATGGAGATATTAACAGCACTACTTCTTGGGATGTTGGCAACATTTAGCCCTTGTGTTATTATCCTTATTCCAACCTTAATCTATCGATTTACTCATGAAAAAAAGCTCCTTTACCCGCTAGCAAGTTTTATGATAGCATTCTTTATTACCTTTCTACTTAGTGCAGTATTTTTACAAGAATTATTAAGCTCATCAATTCGAAACGCCATCCAAGTAGGACTGGGATTTACCTTTATCGTCTTTGGCGTGTTAGCCCTTGCAAAACGATTCAACCCGCTTAACTTCCCTTTATTTAAGAATACGTGGCTCTTAGGAATCATCATCGCACTTATCAGCGCAATTAATCCTTGTTCTTTTGCATATTTAGGCGTTCTTATTTCTTCAAGTTCAAACTTAATTATCAGCATGGCATTCTTTGCAATAGGTATTCTCATCCCTGCAATTCTTATAGCCATCTTTGGAAATAAGCTGATTAAAAAGTCAGGAAAGATTATGCATAACATTTCTCAAGTAATGAACGTCTTACTTATAGCTATTGGTTTTTATCTGATGTATACTCTTCAAACGCTAACTACACTAGATATGATTATCATCCTTGTTATTTTCATAGCATTACTCTATAAAATCTTCTCAGCCTACAATCTTTCTTTTAAGAGAAAAGAAGTTCTTGCAAGCTTTATCATGCTTATCATCCTTACCTTTGTAGGCGGATATTTTTGTTTAACCAATTACATCCCTCAAGCAGAAGAATTATTTAATCCATTTGTCTGTGCAAGTAAAGCGCTTTGCATACCATGCATACAATGTTTAGGTTACCTTGTTATCGTACTTGTTCTAAGTATACTTACTGCATATTTCTTCAAACAAGAAAAAATTGAATCATAAGAATTATTCTTCACGAATACTACAATATACTCGAAAGCCTGCTTTCTTTCCAAGAACAGAAACATTTCCAAATACTTCATTCATTTTTTTCTCAAGCATTTTTCCACCTTTTTGATGGCGAGCAACAAGTTGAAGAGAACCACCTGTAGTTAAATGTTCAAAGCTTTCCTCTATGAATCGATAACACGTCTCTCGGCCAGCAGCGTAAGGCGGATTAGTAAGAATAACATCAAACATACCTAAACCTTGACAAACATTTGCTTCTAAAACAGTTACTTCAACCCTGTTTTTAAGAGCGTTCTTTCGAGTGTACTCAAGCGCACGTAAAGAAGTATCAACAGCGGTGAAAGAAATATCGGAATGTAGTCGACCGAGAGCGACACAAACTGGACCCCAACCGCAACCAAGATCTAAGGCAGTTTTTGCACCAGTAAGATCAGCAGATTCTATTAATAATCGTGTCGCAATGTCAAGGTGGTCTTTTGAAAATAATCCTGAAGCAGTAAAAAATCGTAATTGTTGACCTAAAAGAGAAGTAGAAAATTCTTGCTCATCCAAAGGCGATGATTGACGTTTATGAAAATAGTGACTCATCTCATAATACCTAATAATCGATAAGCCATTAAATCAGCAGTCATTAACAAACCTTCCCTATCAACACCTGCCACTTCAATACAGAAATCATCAACAAACTGAACACTATTAGCAGTAGCATTTCCTCGAATGTGAATAACAACATTTTGAAAATTTGCATCTTCACAGCTAATAATAGGATTAGAAAACTCTCCTTCTCGCTCTTGAGCTTCCTGAGGCGTTAAAAATAAAGCGCTTCGTGTTGCTCGTTCATAAAAATCTCCTGTCACTCGAGCAATATTAACACCTGCAAGGACAGGAAGACTTCCTGCATCAGGATGTACTGTTAAAATAAACTGTCGAGGCGGAGATTGTGTTTGAATAACATCTCGCATGAGAGGAATAACAGTATCTTGAATATGAACATTTTCAATTTCTAGAGGATGATAATAAAAAGGAATCTCAAAAGGAATACCATCTCGTTCAACTATAGTTTGCCAGCCACCTGTTGTTTGTTGAAACTCAAAACGATTATACACACTATAATCAACCCGTTCTTGAGTTGGCCAAGTAAGAATAAGAGTTACAACAACAATAAGAATAATTAAAGAAAGTATACCCCATAATAAATAAGGATTTTGTTTTGTTTTCTGTCGTGCCGAATCTTGATGTTTTTTAGCCATACTTATTCCTCAATAATACCTAGTGTAGTAAATAAAAATCTATCTCGAAGTACTCGTAAATCAATCTGTCGTACAGCAATTTGCACACAACCAGTATCGTGTGCGACAATATCTGTTTGATTAGCAATAATAATTTCAAAAACAGGATGTTGTACCGTTGCATCCGCACAAGTTATCGTTGGTAAAGTAGAATTACTTTCTAAAGATGCGATGCTTGAAGGTTTATTGGCGTATTGTAGGAGACCAAACCTTATTTCATCAACTGGTTGAGAAAGAAAAGGATCTTCATCTGTAGAAAAAGTAAATTGTTGTGCGTTATTAATCACTTGTGCAAGACTTCCTTCTGTTCGTAAACGAAGTGCATCTTGCGGTAATGCATAGAATAAAACATCTTCTCGATTTATTCTTGTTCGAAAGAACGTTTCTCCAAATTGATTTTGAACCATTTCAAAACGATGACCTTCATAACGGAAATCTTGTGCACCCATAGAAGTATCTCCAAAGAAAATACCTACTAAAGAAATAACCATAAGAAAAGCAAGTACAAGACTTACAATTTGTTTTTTACGTTTTTCCTTTAATTCCGCTTTGAGTTTTCGTTTTGAAACTTTTCTTGACATAACGAAGTTGAAAGAAAACCGTCTTTAAAAACGTTACGAAAAACAAGTCACTAAAGGACATTTATAAATCAATCCGTGAAGTTTATAAGCTCTACGATTTTCATGGTGAATGAGGTGCTCATATGAGTTTTGAATTACCAACAGATATGGAAGAATTGATTTATTTTACTCGACGAAAAATTAACGATGGACGAGCGATTGCGTGGGTTGAAAAACAAACCTGTACAAAATGTAACAAAGGTTTAATGGAGAAGCCTCGAGATCCTAAAACAGGCAAACCAAAAATCCGAGCAACAATTTATACGTGTAATAATTGTGGTTTTGAAGAAGAAAAAAAACTTCATGAAGAAAAACTGTTTGCTAAAGTAATCTACACCTGCCCTCACTGTAGTGAAAAAGGTGAACAAGAAGTTCCTTTCAAGAGAAAAACAATCCAAGGTGTGCAGACATTACGAATAAAGTGCCATGCATGTAGTGGAAATATAGATATTACAAAAAAGATGAAGGTTCCAAAGAAGAAGTAATTACTTTTTCTTCATTCGATCTTGTAACCAATTTTTTTTCTTTTTTATTTCTTTAACTTCTTGAAAAAATAATGAACTGCTCAGTCCTAAAAAGAGATAGAGGGAGAAGAGTGCAAGCCAATGCGCATATAATAGATAAAAACTAATACTTAATAATACAAATATGAAAAAGTACCCAATCGTCCAAAAATGACGAAAGGTTCGTTCTAAAAGTAATCCAAAGAAGAAAAGAAAGCTCGCCGCAAAAAAGAAGAGAATACTAAGAACTATTGCGAGATAAAAAAAGAGTTCTGGATAGACAAGTTGTGAAAAGGAGAGAACAAGAAGAATGGTGAAAAGGAGAAGGAGAGAAAATTGTTCTATCTTAAAGGGTTGTAGAAAATAAGTAAAGAGAAATACAGTACTAAAGCCTAATGCGAGAAGAGCAAGATCAGGTAAGAAGAAAAGACAAAGAACTCCAATAAGAAGGAAAAAAAGTCCTAGTGGAGAAGGAGTGGCAGATGGTCGTATTACTGAAAGCGTAGCAACATCTCGTTCTAAAGATTCTAATTCTTGTACCAGGTTGGAATCTTGCTCACTCATAAAAAAAGAAAAATAGAAAGAAGTATTTAAAGTTACTCTTTTAGAGTACTCAATTTTTCACGTATTCGTTGTGCAACAAATTCGATACCTACTCGTTCTTGCTCGCCAGTATCTCTATCTCGAAGAGTAACTGCATTATCTTCTAAGGAGTCAAAATCAAACGTGACACAAAAAGGAACACCGATAGTATCTGCTCGTAAATACCGTTTACCAACACTCCCACTCTTATCATAAAGAGCAATAAACTCTTGTTGTAGAGAAGTAAATAACTCATATGCTTGATCGTTAAGTTTGTTAGTTAAAGGAAGAACACAAACACTAACAGGTGCTAGAGGATAAGGAATCGAAAACGTTGTTTTTCCCTCTTCTTTTTCTTTATGCTCATAATACAAGTCAAGGAGTGCAAAGACTGGTCGATCAACACCAAAAGCGATTTCTAAAACATGAGGTACTTCTCGTTTTCCATCAGGATTAAGAGCGTATAGTTCTTTAGAGGAATGTTTTGCATGCTGAGTGAGATCATAATCTTGTCGATCATGAACGCCACACATTTCAGTCCATCCAAACGTAGGTAGATTAATTTCTATATCCCACGCGTCAAGAGCATAAAACGCCAACTCATCCTTATGGTGTTGTCGAAATCGCATTGCTTCTTTAGGAATACCCATTGCAAGAAATAAATTCCATGCCAAAGCAAGACTCCAACCATATGCTTGATGCTGAATAAGACCTTTCTCTAAAGCATCTTGTAAAGAGATAAGCTGAGGAGTATAGGAACCTTCATCTTGAGCTGCAACGCTCCAAAGAGGAAGTTCTTGATCTGCGACTTTTTGGAAGGGAGCAAACTCTTTTTTATCTTTCTCAAAAAGAAAAAACTGTGCTTCTGCCTGAGTAAATTCTCGCATACGAAGCATAAATTGTCGAGGACTAATCTCATTACGATACGCTTTTCCTATTTGAAAAACACCATTAGGTAGTTTATCTCGAAAGAAATTCATATATCGCATAAAAGGAAGATATGTAGTTGTTGCAGTTTCCGGACGATTATATGCTACTCGATCAACACCTACCGTTGTTTGCATCATAAGATTGTGATACGTAATTTCTGGAACAAGTTCACTTCCGTCAACAGGACTACGAATACCGTATTGTTTGATATAGTCAAGTAATTGTGTGTTGGATGCGCTGTCAAGACGTAAAGCATCTGCATCAATATTGTTATGAGAACAGTGTTCTTCAATTAAATTATCTGCACGGAAAATATTCCCTTTCTCATCTTTAATAAGAGGATCAGTAAAATTACCAAGATGACCGCTAGCAACCCATACTTCTTCAGGAAGAATAGTAGGACATTCCACTTCAAAAAGTCCTTGTGAAGTAAACGTTTTTCGAATAGCTTGTTCAACATTATTTTTAATTCCTTTCCCTAAAGGACCATAGTCAAAAAAACCTGCCAAACCACCATAAATTTCTGGTGCGGGGCCAAAAATGAAGCCTTTATCTTGTAAATAACTTGCTAAACGGGTTAACCTATCCATAGTTCAGGATAAACAAGAACTCATTTATAAATTATTCGTGAGAAGGAGTAATTGCAGAAAAACTTGTAGCAAAGTATTTATAGAGAAAGAGATTTAGTTTGAAACATGTTCACGCCACGTTCTCGGAAAAAAACTGTCAATGGTGCAAAAAGAGCCTATCATTCAACAAAAAAAGCATACCATTCAACAAAAAACTGGGTAAAAAATGCAGGCGTAGGATTTTGGTTTTTAGTATTTTTCGTGTTTATGATTGTAGGATTTTTCTTCTTTGACTTAAGTAAATTTGTAAGTTCTACCGTTCTCCAATACGGATTAATTGCAATTTTTATCTTTAGTTTTATTCTTGATTCTATGGTACAACCTATCGGGCCAGATATTCCTTTAATTACAGGAATCATGCTTGGTATGGAATGGTACATTGTTCTTCTTATAGTTTTAATAGCAAGCTATAGTGCATTGACAATGACCTATAACATCGGGAAATATTTAGGAGAACCAGGTATTGAAAAAATTCTTGGGAAAAAACGATGGGGAAAAATAAAAGAGAACAAAGCTGTTGGAAAATGGGCGTTGTTTATTGGCTCTATTAGTCCTGTTCCCTACATCCCTTACCTTGCAGGGCTGTACAAGTTCAGTATTGGTCAGACGATCCTTTATGTAGCACTTCCACGATCAATTCGATTTACCATTGTCGCGATTGCAACAGTATATCTTGGAGATTTTGTGGTTCAAGCATTTGGAGTGATGATGTAACATGTTTTTTCAAGGATTAACCGTTGTTGTTGGTGCAACTGATAAAAAAGAAAAGTTCGGATATAAAATCTTTAAACAATTACTTGAGAAAGGAGTTGAACTCAAAGGAATGCATCCTAAAC
>SKGA01000025.1 GCA_007117735.1 Candidatus Woesearchaeota archaeon
CAACAAGAATTATTTAGCGAATTACCTCTTTTTTTACCACGAATTGTACTTGTTATTATACTCTTCATCATCTTTCAAGCACTCCACTATGTTCTACGACAAGTAATTACCCGACAAAAAAAGTTACGAAAACTTGTTAACCAACAACACCTGCTAAAAATCTCAACCTTCACACTCTGGACGGTTTATACTATTATTTCCTTATCCATTCTCATTAACGATTTTACAGGACTTCTTGCCTCAATCGGACTTATTGGTTTTGGGCTTACTATCGCATTACAAAAACCAATCTCAAATTTTGTAGGATGGCTTACTATTTTATTTAAAGGGATATACAAAGAAGGAGATCGAATACAAATAGGAACCATACGAGGAGATGTAAAAGAAATACAACTCATGAACACCGTGCTTGAAAATCTTCTTGAAGGAAGTGATATCAAAGATAAAAAAATAGTAACGTTTCCAAACGAGTACGTACTCACCCAAGAAGTAAAAAACTATACCAAAGAAGAAAATTACATCCTCTCAGAAATAAAAATACGAATTCATTTTACTGACAATTATCAAAAAGCAACAACCATACTAGAAAAAAGTATCACAGAATATATCCAAGCAAATCAACAAGATTACCAAACAACAAAAAAAAGAATACCAAAAGGAGAATTCACTCCCCGTATACGACTCGAGTTTGACGACTCAGGAATAATTCTTATCGGACATTTCCTTACACCCTATGATAAAATTAGAATGTATAAAAGTGCAATCTATAGTAATTTTCTTGAAGCAATTAAAAAAGAAAGAGATATCAAGATTGCATACAAGAGAATCCATATACAATCATAAAAAACTACGTATTGCAATGAGTCTGATATAATTCATCAAAATCTTCAGGAGGATGAAAATAATACTTATTAAGAAAATCATCTTTTTGATAAGGTGAAGAAAGAACAGCAAGTAACTCGTTTATTTTTTTAAGAGAACCAGACTCTTCAAATTCAAATAACGCCTCTTCAAGAAGATGGTTTCTCAAGATTTTATAAGGATTATACTTGCGCATCAAAGAACTATCTTGATGAAATGAAGAAAAACAATTTCTCCATTTAACAAACTCTTGAGAAGAAAAAATAGGATCATCAAACGTGCCAGGATCCATCAACTCAATAAACGTCGAAGTATAATCAAGCTGATACGTTTCTAAAAATAAAAGAAACTCTTCAATAAGAACAGGAGAAATATCTTTACTACCCAATTTATTTTTCATCATAGTAAAAAAAGCAGTAGAAAACAACTCATCAAAAGAAGATAACTCTTGGACTAATAGTTGTTGAGCAATACGATCATCACTACCAAACAAAGGAAGTAAAGTTTCTCCAAGAACAGAAAGATTCCATTTTAACATATCTCTCTGACGAGAAAAAGAATACCTCTTCAACTGATCAATTTGACTAAACGTCTTATGAGAATGATACCTGTTCATAAAAGAACAAGGACCATAATCAAAAGTCAAACCAACAATACTCATATTATCTGTATTCATAACGCCGTGAACAAAACCAACACGTAACCACTCAACAACAGTTGAAATGCACTTTTTCATAACCTCTTGAAAAAACAAAAGATATTTTTCACTAGAAGAAGAAAGAAAGGAATAATGACGATCAATAACATAATCAGTAAATGCTCTAAACTCATCAAGAGAACAATAATTTGACACAAACTCAAAAGTTCCAAAACGAATATGACTATTCATAACACGAACAAGAATACCTCCAGAATAAGGTTGCTCACGCAGAACTGTTTGATTCGTCAATATAACCGCAAGACTTTGAGAAGTAGGAATACCAAGAGCACGCATAACAACACTATACACATATTCTCGAAGCATCGAACTAGCAGTGGCAAGACCATCACCCCCACGAGAAAATTTTGTTCTTCCAGATCCTTTTAACTGAATATCAACACACTCGCCAGAAGGTAAACTATGCTCTCCAAGAATAATGGCTCTCCCATCACCAAGCATAGTAAAATGACCAAATTGATGACCAGCATACGCCTGAGCAAAAGATTTCTCGCAAGAATGCGAACCAAGAAGCGAATCGACAGTGCAAGAATGAGGATCAATACCTAGGCTCTTGGCAAGAGACGAGTTAAAAAGAAGTAGCGAAGGATTTGAAAGATTTGGAGGAGAAACAAACTCAAAGAGTTTAGGAGATAAGGAAGTATACGTGGCAGATCTAAATGAATACATGCTACCACAAAATAAAATAAGTATTTAATTATTTCTTCTTAGGCATAGGACAAACGCCACCAGGACAAGCAGGAGCGACTTCTGGTTTTTTTACTAAACCAATATTTTGCAAACCAATATACATTTTGCAGCCAACACAAATACCAAAAGATGTTTCTAACCATAACAACGTTAAACAAATGCCACAAATCGCAAGAGGAACTGCACCTCGAAAACCAAGACCTAAAACAAGAATCATCATAGCAAGAGCCATACCTAAACCAAGAC